>CAYMLW010000491.1:2271-2825 GCA_964391035.1 uncultured Gemmatimonadaceae bacterium | reverse complement strand
CATTTAATGAGACGCTGTATACCCAACTCCGCATAGTCCTGAACTCGGCATAGCCGCGGCTATGCGGAGTTCCGCATAGGCGGGGTAGGCCCATAGGCCCAAACACGACGGTTGCGGAGGTTCTACGACGCCATCAGGTGGATGGGGCGACGTTCTACCGGTGGGAGCGACAGGCGAAGGAGGGGATGAAGCGGGCCCTGGAAGGGCGGACCGGGAACCCGAAGGTGTTGGAGCGGGAGGTGGAGAAGAAGAGCCGGATCATCGCCGAGGTGGTGGAAGAGAACCTGGGCCTAAAAAAGGGGCTCTGAGATTGGCGACCCAGAGCCGTTTTGGGGCATCGGAGAAGCGGCAGGTGCTCAAGGTCGTAGAGCAAGCCCGTGCCCGGACCGGGTGGACGGTCCGTCGGGTTCTCAGACATCTAAGCCTGACGAAGTCCCGCTACTACGAGTGGAAGCGAAGGGAAGAGGAGGCTCTTCTCGACGACCTGGTTCCTGGCGCCCGCGCCTCTCCCCATGCGCTGCTGGAGGAGGAGAAGGCTGCCGTCATCACGTATG
>CAYMLW010000491.1:0-2261 GCA_964391035.1 uncultured Gemmatimonadaceae bacterium | reverse complement strand
CGCCTCTCCCCATGCGCTGAGGGATAGGAAAAATAAGGCACCTCCCGGGTCAAACGCCAATGTGATCGCCCGGGCGTTCAGCGCTGCCGTCCCGGAACTCTTGGTGGTCGAAACCGAGATCGAGCGCTATCCCAAGGTGATTTCGAAGGAGTACTTCGAACAGCGGATTGCAGCAGCGGACGTGACCCGAGTCATAGACTTCATCGATGCTGTCGGGGATGCGAAGTAGGAAGACCTCGGTGGCGATACGGCGCGGCGACCGGGGGCAACAAACGACATACGTAGCTTGGCCAAGGTCGCTGACGCCTTTGCTATTGCAGCGTAGCCGTCGGTCGGTTACGGGCTGTTGAAGACTTGCGTTGTGGGCCAGGCACGACAAGATTAACCCCCCAGTCGAGGGTCCATAATGCCGACTGTAGCTGCCCAACCCAGAAGCAGGCCGGTTCTTCAGCCCACCACACAAGGGTGATCGGTTGATCAGTGCCTTCCATGACGGGTGGTCCAATGCGAACGTTCTTATCCCCTACTGCACTTATTATCGCGTTGGCGGCGTGGGTATGGGCCCCAGGGCCAACTCTAGCGCAAGGGCGTGCTGCGGATCCTGAATCCCGGGTCTTCCTCTACCTGATCGACGTATCGGGATCCATGGCGGGCCTGCCACAGGGCAGCGGCAACGAGGACATCTTCGAGGACGTGAAGCGGGAGATCGCGACGAGCTTGCGTCTGCTACAGCCGTCGGATCGGGCCGTGTTCTTTCCATTCTCTTCTGGTATCCATGAGCATCTCGTGGACTCGGTGACCGTCCGCGCACCGGCGGATATCGAGGGCGCTATCCGTTATGTTCAAGATTTGAATGCGACGGGTTCGAACACGTGGATCTACCGATCGCTGCTGGACGTGCTGCAGTATGGCCGGAGCGCCCCCGACGACGAGATGGTCATCGTCTACGCCTACACGGACGGCATAGACAACGGCCCTGAGAACCTCCGGTTCAGCGAAATCGTGGAGCGCCTGCGGCTCGCCAAGGGAGAGCGGGACCACCTCTACGTGCGCTACCGCTATTTTCAGCAGCCGGGCCAACCCGAAACCCCACTGGGCGACGAGGAGGAGATTCCGGAAGACGCATTAGATGTCTTTCAGCTCGCCCCACCAATTCCAGTGAGCGTGCGCCCGGCCACCTTTGACCTGGGCAACATACGCCGCAACGGGGAAAGTGAAGCCCGTTTTCGGTTTGTCGTCCAGTACCCGTTGGCGGATGCGGAGGCCAAGCAGATCGACCTTCGCCCGTTCTTCGACGGGCTCCAGCTAAACATCCGCCCGCGGCCCATCGCTGTGGCGGACTCGGTCTACGAAGAGGAGCTCGTGGGCATCGGCACGATCCCGGAGGGCCGTTATCGTGGGGAGATCCGTTTGTCCAGCCTCGACGACCGACTGGCCATCACGCCAAACCGGCTCGTGGTCCGTTTCGTGGTGGAGGACTCTCGGCGAATCCAGGTAGAGCCGCCAGAGGGCACGGACCGAGGAGGCCACCTCAACCTGGGCACCCTCAGGACCGACGCGGCCGATTCGGTTCGGTACTACCCGGTCCGAGCGACATTCGGCCGGCCGGCCGAATTCTTGGATGACGACCTGGTCCTGAGCCTGTCGGATTCCACCGGGGCGCTGGTTCAGAGCGGGACTCTCGCACTGGTCACGGATTCTGTCGCCCCGGCCGGGTCGTCATTGGTCCTCAGCCGGACCAACCCTGTCGGCTATCTCGCGGTATCGATACCCCGAGGGGAGAATGAGTTGAGCGGTGGCGATCACGCCGCCTGGCTCCATTTCAACAGCGAGGCGGATGTGGAGGTGGCCGGCCTGGAGTCGGAGACGTCCCGGTTGACCGTGCAACTCGCAATCACGGAGCCGTTGCCGGGCTGGCTGTTAGGCCTGGCCTGGGCCCTGCTGGGTCTCTTATTGGTAACCGTAGCCTATCGGCTGCTCCCGCCGATTGTGGCGCCGTTTCCAACGTCCCTCGGGTTCGGGAGTGGGGATTATCGCCTGACCGGTGACGGGATTCCGGAGGGTGGAGTGTCGCTGACGCGGGCCTCGCAAAAAAAGGGACAGGGTGGCCTGAGCACCCATATGAAACGTAATACGCTGAGCGTGGGCGGCGGGCGGCAGCAAGATGTGCAGGTCGGCGGCGACGACTCACTTTTCCAGGTGCGTGGGAGCGTGCTGGGCGGGCTCAGGATGCGCGGCGCGTTCAGGCACCAACTCAAGCT
>CAYMLW010000490.1:0-2864 GCA_964391035.1 uncultured Gemmatimonadaceae bacterium | reverse complement strand
TCCGGTGGTGGTAGTTGATTCTCGAGATCTGATTCCCGTGGCCAAGACCAAGACCGCCTTCTTCTGCACCGACTGCGGCAACGAGACGCCGCGCTGGCAGGGGCAGTGTCCCGCCTGCGGGGCGTGGAACGCGCTGGTGGAAGAGCTGAAGCCGGAGAAGGGCGCCTCGAAATCGAGATCGAAGTCGGGGGCGAAGCGGGCCGGCGCGCCGGTCCGGCCGGCGAGGTTGAGCAGTGTGGAGCCCCACGCGACGGAGCGGTGGTCGACGGGGATCCGGGAGCTGGACTTCGTCATGGGCGGCGGCGTGGTCCCGGGGTCGCTGATCTTGCTGGGTGGGGAGCCCGGGATCGGGAAGAGCACGCTGCTGCTCCAGGTCGCCGCGCGCCTGGAGAGGGGCGGGCACCCGGCGCTGTACGTCTCCGGGGAGGAGTCTGCGGCGCAGGTCCGGATGCGGGCCGATCGACTGGGTGGGGGCGCGGACGACGTCGTCTTTCTGGCGGAGACGGAGCTGGGCCAGCTCCTGGATCGGGCCGGCGAGTTCGAGCCGGAGGCCCTGATCGTGGACTCGATCCAGACCATGTACACCGACGAGCTGGACGGTGCCCCAGGGAACGTGAGCCAGGTGCGTGAGTGTGCCGCCCGACTCCAGCGCCACGCCAAGGAGAGCGGTACGGCCGTGTTCCTGGTCGGTCACGTCACGAAGGGGGGGACGGTGGCCGGGCCGCGTACGCTCGAGCACATCGTGGACACCGTTCTCTACTTCGAGGGGAGCCGGTCGCTGGACCACCGGGTGCTCCGGGCCACGAAGAACCGCTTCGGCGGCGTGGACGAGATCGGCGTCTTCCGGATGAGCGGCGAGGGTCTCGAGGCGGTCGACAGCCCGTCGGAGCTGTTCCTCGGGGAGCGGGCGGAGGGGGTGAGTGGGGCGGCCGTCGTCTGTACGCTCGAGGGCACCCGCCCCCTCCTGGTCGAGGTCCAGGCCCTGACATCGCGATCGGCGTACGGCGCGCCCCAGCGAGTCACGGCCGGGTTCGACCGCCAGCGGCTGGCGCTCCTGCTGGCCGTGCTCGAGAAGCGAGCGGGCCTCGCCTTCGGGGACCAGGATGTCTTCCTCAACGCGGTCGGCGGCGTCCGCCTCTCCGAGCCGGCGTCGGATGCCGGCGTGGTGGCCGCGCTGGCCAGCGGGCTGCTGGATCGGAGCATCCCGGGCGACGCGGTGTTCGTGGGCGAGGTGGGGCTGGGTGGTGAGCTGCGCACGGTGAGCCAGCTCGAGCGACGACTCGCCGAGGCCGAGCGCCTGGGCTTCCGCACCGCCTACGTCCCGGCCCGCACCCGTGCCGTGGTGGACCTGGACCTGGTCCCGGTGGCCCGCGTCGGCGAGCTGCTGGAGCGGCTGTGAGACGACGATGAAGGCGGCCGCGGTGATCCCCGCCGGCGGCGCCGGGTTGCGCATGGCGGGCGATGTCCGGAAGCAGTACCTGGCGCTGGAGGGCAAGGCGATCCTGCTGCACGCGCTGCGTCCGTTCCTCGAGCATCCGTCGGTCGAGTGGGTGGTGGTGGCGCTCCCGTCGGAGGACCTGCGGGACCCGCCCGTGGTGTTTCCCGGGGGCGTGATCCTGGTGGAGGGCGGCGAGGAGCGGGGCGACTCGGTGCGCCGGGGGCTGGAGGCGGTGCCGGCGGAGGCCGATGTGGTGGCGATCCACGACGCAGCGCGACCGCTGCTGACCGGCGCGGTGCTCGACCGGACGCTCCGGGTGGCGGCCGACGGGGTGGGGGCCATCGCCGCCGTACCGGTCGCGGACACGTTGAAGCGGGTCGACCACGGGGTGGTCGTGGAGACCGTGGATCGGCGGTCGCTGTGGCGGGCCCAGACGCCACAGGCCTTCCCGCGGGCCATGATCATGGACGCGTACCGGCGCGCGGAGGCCGACGGCGTGCGCGGGACCGACGACGCGGCGCTGGTGGAGCGCTACGGGGGCAGGATCGAGGTGGTGGAGGGCGACGTCCGCAACCTCAAGGTCACCCGGCCCGCGGACCTGGAGCTGGCGCGGCGACTGCTGCCGTCGGTCGTCTGGCCGGGAGCGTCGAGCCCGTGACCCGGGTCCTGCCGTACCGCACCGCCGGGGAGCGGGCGGCCGCGGCGGAAGCCGTTCGGCGCCATCTGGCCGAGGACGCCCTCATGGGATACCCGACGGAGACCGTATACGGGCTGGGGTGCGCCCTGCGGCCGGCGGCGCTGGACAGGCTCGTCGCCTTCAAGGGTGACCGGCCGTTCCTGGTCCTGATCCGGGGCATCCAGGACGCGGAGGCGCTGCAGTGGACGGCGGCGGCCAGGGCGCTGGCCGCTGCCTTCTGGCCGGGGCCCCTCACCCTCGTCCTGGACGACCCGACGCGGGCGTATCCGGCCGCGGTCAAGGGCCCCGATGGCGGTGTGGCTGTTCGCGTTTCGCCGCATCCGGCCATCGCGCCGCTGCTGGAGGCGGCGGGCGGGCCCATCACGTCGACGAGCGCGAACCGTCCGGGTGCGCCGCCGTCGCGATCGGCCTCGGCGGTGATCGGCCTCGGGGGGGCGATCGACGGGCTCCTGGTCCTGGATGGTGGCACGCTGCCGGTGTCGCTCCCGTCCACCCTCGTGCGCTGCGGCACGGACGTGCGCATCTTGAGGGACGGTCCGCTGAGCCGGGAAGTCCTCGAAACCGTGACGGAAGTGGAGGGATGAGCTACAACCTGCTGTTCGTCTGTACGGGCAACACGTGCCGGAGCCCGATGGCGGAGGCGCTGACGAGACACGCGTTGCGGGAGCGGGGATGGGGTGGGGTAGAGGTGGCGTCGGCGGGGGTCGCCGCGATGTCGGGAGACCCGGC
>CAYMLW010000489.1:0-2890 GCA_964391035.1 uncultured Gemmatimonadaceae bacterium | reverse complement strand
GATTCCCGCCCGCCCCGGCGCGGGCCCCGGCCACCCCTCCCGTCCCGGGGTGCTGAGTGCGGGCCCCGCTGGTGGTGGCGGTCGCGGCGCTGGCCGCGGGGATCGGGTTGGGGCTGCAGCGGTCCGTACCCACCGGGGGCGGGCCGTTCGTTCTTCTTGCGGTCCTCATCGGGCTGGGCGCCGCCATCGGACTCCGGTTCCGTGGGATCCAGCCGACTGCGGGGGTCATCCCGGGTCTCTTCGTGGCCGCCGGTGCGCTCCTCGGGCTGGCGGCCAGGACCTCCGCCGACCGCGCGTGCCTCAAGTGGCTCCCCGAGACGACGGGCTTCACGGTCGAGGGCCGGGTGGAGGAGCACCATACCGGCGGACGGCTGCGGCTGCGCATCGAACGGGCCGGGGTGCGGGGCCGCTGGTACGCGTGCGAAGCCCGGGTGCCGGCCCGGTGGGACACGGAGGCGGTCTTCGAGGCGGGGACCGGAATCTCCGCGCGAGGCCGCTGGTGGAGCCCGCCGGGCGCCCGGTCCCTCCTCGGTCGGCCCGGCACCCTGCTCCTCGACACCGCGTGGGTACGGAGCCCGGCGGCTGGACCGCTCGGGGCCTGGCTCCGGGGCGCCGGCCGGGCGCGAATCGACGCGGTGTTCCCTCAGCGCGCGCCCCTGGCCGCCTCGCTTCTCCTGGCCCAGCGAGGCGGACTCGACCGGGATCTCCGGGAACGGTTCGCCCGGGCGGGGCTGAGTCATCTCCTGGCCATCTCGGGGCTGCACGTCGGGCTCCTGGCGGGCATCCTGCTGCTGCTGGCACGGGCGGCGCGACTCTCCCGGCGCGGCGCGGCGCTGGCGGCCGCATCGGGGACGGTGGCCTATGTGGCCCTGATCGGAGCGCCGGATTCGGCGGTCCGGGCGGCGCTCCAGATCGTGCTCGTCCTGGCCGCCCGGTGGCTCCAGCGACCGACGCGGACCGAGTCGCTCATCGCAGCGGCCGCGCTACTCCTCCTGGCCGCGGACCCCGCCGCCCTCGTGCGACCCGGGTTCCAGCTCTCCTTCGCGGGAGTGGCCGGCATCCTCGTGCTCCGCCGGCCCATCCTCGCTCGCCTCGGCCCGCTGGCCCGGCTGCGGGTCCGCGGACGCCGGGCCGGCGGCTGGCTGGCCGACGGCCTGGCGACGAGCGCCGCCGCCACGCTGGCCACCGCTCCGGTCGTGGCCTGGCACTTCGGCCAGGTCCCGGTGGTGGGGCTCCTCGCCAACCTCGTGGCGATCCCGCTCCTCGGCGCCGCCGTACCGGCCCTCGCCCTCGCGCTGGCCAGCGGCACGCTGTGGCTCCCCGCCGGACGCTTCCTGGCCGGCGGCGCCGAGCTCCTCCTGGCCGGTCTCGATGCGACGGCTACGGCCGCCGCCTCCGTTCCCTACGGGGCGCTCCCCGTCGCTCCCGGGGACGCGCTGCCGACGACGGCCGCCATCGGCGCGGGCTGGTGGCTGGCCCGGCGGCTCGGGCCGCTCCGGCAGGGCGTCCGGTCCGCGGTGTGGGCGGGAGGGGCGGCGGCCGTCCTCCTGCTCGCGCCGATCCGGCCGCCCGCCATCGGCGTCGAGATCCACCACATCGACGTCGGCCAGGGCGACGCGACCGCGATCCGGTCGCCCGCCGGCCGCTGGCTCCTGGTCGACGCCGGGGTGGCCACCGCCGACTACGATGCCGGCGCCCAGCGGGTGGTCCCGTATCTCCGGGCGCGCGGTGTCCGGCGCCTCGCCGGTCTGGTGATTACCCACCCCGACACGGACCACATGGGTGGTGCGGCGGCGGTGCTCGCGACGCTGCGGCCCGCCTGGGCCGGCGGTCCTGCCACCGTCGTGGGCAAGGGCCGGTACCTCGAGATCCTGAACGAGGCCCGGTCCGGGGGCGTGCCGTGGGTCGCCCTGGAACGGGGGATGGAGCTCTGGCTGGACGGTGTCCGGATCCGCGTTCTCTCCCCGGAGCCGGGCGCGGCCCCGGAGGACGCGAATGACGCGAGCGTGGTGGTGCGAGTGGTCTATGGTCGGTTCGAAGCGCTGCTCACCGGCGACGCGCCGGCGGCCGTGGAGCGACGCCTGGTGCGCCGTCTGGGGCACGGCCTCGAGTCGGATCTCCTCAAGGTCGGGCACCACGGCAGCGCCACCTCCACGACCGCCGCGCTGCTCGAAGCGACCGGCGCCCGTGTGGCGGTCATCTCGGTGGGACGGAACAACCGCTACGGCCATCCCCATGCCGGAGTGCTGGCACGGATCCGGAATAGTCGGGCGGGGGTGTTCCGGACGGATCGGGATGGTACGATCGTGGTCCGGGGCCGGGCGGACGGGTCGTGGCGGGTCGAGACGGAACGACGGAGAGCGGAGTGATCGGGCCGATCAGCTGGATCGCGCGGACCATGGGGACGGGGCCGGTCGCCTCGCCCGTGGATCTGCCTCCCGGCGTGGCGGTCGTACGTTCACGGCTGGCCACCACCATCGCCGGTCGGACCGCCGGAATGTCGAGGCCCGCGACCGCCGTCGCGCTGGGTCGCACCATCGTGGTTCGGCCCGGGGTGGCGCCCACCGCTCGACTCCTCCGCCACGAGCTGGCACACGTCCGCCAGTGGGAGCGCCACCCCTGGTCCTTTCCTTTTCGTTACACGGTAGCCCATATTTTGCACGGGTACGGAGCGAATCCGTACGAGGCCGAGGCCCGGGCCGCCGAATCCGGGCGCAGTCCTTCGGGAGACGAGGAATGACTTCGCGATCGGTCGTGACGATCGGACGGCACATCGTGGACCAGGAACGACGACACCCGGAAGCCACCGGCGTGCTCAGCGACATCCTCTACCACATGGCTCTCGCTGGAAAGCTGATCGCCCGGGAGGTGAGCAAGGCCGGGCTGGTGG
>CAYMLW010000488.1:875-2892 GCA_964391035.1 uncultured Gemmatimonadaceae bacterium | reverse complement strand
AGTCCCCGGATCAACGAGCCGCCGCCCGTCATCACTATGCCCCGGTCCACGATGTCCGAGGCCAGCTCCGGCGGCGTGATCTCGAGCGCTCGCCGCACCGCGTCCACGATCTGCTGGACCGGCTCCTGGACGCATTCACGGATCTCCTGCGAGTGCACGCGCACCGTCTTCGGGATCCCGCTCACCAGGTCCCGGCCCTTCACCTCCATCTCCCGTTCCTCACCGGCCGTGAACGCGGAGCCGATCTGGATCTTGATCGCTTCCGCCGTGGGCTCGCCGATCAGGAGATTGTAGTTCTTGCGCATGAAGGTGACGATGGCGTTGTCGATTTCGTCGCCGCCCACCCGGATCGACGTGTCGCTCACGATCCCGTTCAGCGCGATCACGGCGATCTCCGTCGTGCCGCCGCCGATGTCGATCACCATGTTCCCCGTCGGCGTGTCCACCGGAAGCCCGACCCCGATGGCCGCCGCCATCGGCTCGGCCACCATGTAGACCTCCTTGGCCCCCGACGCCGCCGCGCTGTCACGCACGGCCCGCCGCTCCAGCTCGGTGATACCCGACGGCACGCCCACCACCACCCGCGGCTTGATCCGGAAGATCCGCTTCGACGTGACCTGTCGGAGGAAGTGGCGGAGCATGATCTCCGTGATGTCCACATCGGCGATCACGCCGTCCTTCAGTGGCCGCACCGCAACGATCCCTTCCGGCGTGCGACCCAGCATTCGTTTCGCTTCGAGCCCGATCCCCTTGATCTTGCTCGAGCCGCGCTCCACGGCCACGACGGAGGGCTCGTTCAGGACGATGCCCTCTCCCTTCACGTACACGAGCGTGTTGGCCGTCCCCAGATCGACGGCGATGTCGTTCACCGGGATCAGCCCGGATTGCAGCCAGCTTGCCAGTAGATCGTCCCCTTACCGGCTCCCGGCCGGCCATTGTGGTGCGCGCGTGAGTGCGCCCACGGATATCCGCCGGGGCGCGGCCGTGAAACTACCGACGGCGTGACCCCGGAGCAAGCCGCGTTGGCTACCTTCCGGTGCTTCCGAATCCCCCAGCCCCACGGTCGCTGCCGGGGAGCCTCTCGGCTTCCCTCCAGTCGATTCGCACGACCCGCGCCACCAGCATCTGGGCGATCCGCTCGCCGTGCGCAATCGTCTGCGGCGAGCTGTCGTAATTGATCAGCGGGACCTTGATCTCACCGCGATAATCGCTGTCGATCGTGCCCGGCGAGTTGATGATCCCGATCCCCCGTCGGATCGCCAGTCCCGACCGGGGCCGGACCTGCGCTTCCATGCCCTCCGGCAGCGCGATCGCCAGACCTGTCGGGACGAGCTGTCGCCCACCCGGCCCGAGCGTGAACTCCGGCCCCGCGTTCCGCAGGTCCACCGCCGCCGACCCGCCCGTCGCGTACTCCGGCAGCGGCCACGCCTCCGGGTAGTGCTCCAGCCGCCGGACCCGCACCTCGATGCCGTCGGTCATCCCCGCCCCACCGGCACGCCCGGCCGCCCGCACGACCCGGGTCGGCAGGGAAGAACGTACCGGGGCCGGAACCCGGTCGACCCACCGACCCGATCCCGGCCCCGACCCCGACCCCGGATTACAGCACCTCCTCGACCGGGGTGAAGGGCAGGTCGAACGCCTCGGCCACGCCGGGATACGTGACCTTTCCGCGGACCACGTTCAGGCCGAGCGCCAGCGCACGATCCTCCTGGCACGCCTTCTTCCAGCCCTTGTTGGCAAGCGTCAACGCGTACGGGAGGGTGGCGTTGGTCAGCGCCAGCGTCGAGGTCCGGGCCACGCCGCCCGGCATGTTCGCCACGGCGTAGTGGATGACGCCGTCGATCGTGTAGATCGGATCCTGGTGTGTGGTCGGCTTGATGGTCTCCACGCAGCCGCCCTGGTCCACGGCCACGTCCACGATCACCGAGCCGTCCTTCATGAGCTTCAGGTCGTTCCGCTGCACCAGATTCGGCGCCTTCGCGCCCGGCAGCAGCACCGCGCCCACCAGCAGGTCGGC
>CAYMLW010000488.1:0-865 GCA_964391035.1 uncultured Gemmatimonadaceae bacterium | reverse complement strand
CCCGACCGCGGAGCTGGTGCAGCTGTGAGAGCCCCAGCAGGTCGGCGCGCTCGAGCCACGTCAGGATGTTGTGGCGGTTCGAATAGATCATCTGGCAGTTGGCCGGCATGACCTCCGACAGGTAGCGGAGCCGGTTCAGCGACACGTCCAGGATGATCACGTTGGCGCCCATCCCCGCCGCCATCTGCGCCGCGTGCGACCCGACGATCCCGCCACCCAGCACCACGACCGTAGCGGGCTCCACGCCGGGCACCCCGCCCAGCAGGACGCCGCGGCCGCCGTAGAACTTCTCCAGGTACTTCGCACCCTCCTGCACGGCCATGCGTCCGGCCACCTCGCTCATGGGCGTCAGCAGCGGCAGCTCACCCGTCGGCAGCTGGACCGTCTCGTAGGCGTTGGCGATGCAGTCGGAGTCGATGACCGCCTTCGTCAGGGCCTCGTCGGCGGCGAAATGGAAGTAGGTGAAGATGAGCTGGTCCTCCCGCATCTTCGGCCACTCGACGTCGATGGGCTCCTTCACCTTCATGATCATTTCCGCCCGCTCCCACACCTCGTCGGCGGTGTCCACCAACGTGGCGCCCGTGGCCTCGTACGCCTCGTCGGCGAACCCGGACCCTTCACCGGCCGACCGCTCGACCAGCACGGTGTGACCCGCGCCGACCAGCACATCCGAACCGGCCGGCACGAGGGCGATCCGGTTCTCGTTCGTCTTGATCTCCTTGGGGACCCCGATGATCATCGTTCGCTCCTGTTCAGTCGGCCGGGCCCAACCGGACCGTGAGCCACCGCTCCGGGTCCATGAACTCGGCCGCGACTTCCGTGGTTTCTTCCAGTGTCACTTCATCGATCCGAGCCATCAGCTCGT
>CAYMLW010000487.1:0-2922 GCA_964391035.1 uncultured Gemmatimonadaceae bacterium | reverse complement strand
CGGGCCATCCAGGCGGGCGTGTCCCGGACCGGGGAGCCCGCGAGATCGGCGCGTCCATCGAGCGGGGCATCCTGGGCCAGCTCGTCCGGGACACCGTCGACGTCATCCACGTCCTGGACCGCGCCGGCAGGATCCTGTACGTCAACCAGGCGGTCGAGGGGGCCCTGGGCCACCCGCCGTCGGAGGTGGTCGGCCGCCGCGGCGCCGCATTCCTCCACCCGGACGATCGCAGGCGGGTGCTGAGCCGGATCCCCCCGGCCGGTCACGAGCCCGGGTTCCGCACTCGGATCGAGGCCCGGCTCCGCCATGCCCACGGCGGGTGGCGCCGCTTCGAGATCGCGATCCAGGCGGTCCGGGACCATGACCGGTACCTGCTCGTCGGCCAGGCCCGGTCCGTCACCAGGGCCCGGGCCGCGGAACGGGTGCTGCGCGAGAGCGAGGCCCGGTTCCGGCTCATGGTGGAGGGCAGCGAAGCGGTCTTCTTCTACGAGCACGACCGCGACCACCAGTTCACGTACCTCTCCCCCTCCATCGAGCAGGTGCTGGGTTATTCGCCGACCGAGCTCCTGGGCAAGCCCTACGACACGCTCCTTGCGCCGGACGCCGCCAACGAGGAGGTCGAGCTCCGGACCGAGGAGGCGCTGGAGAGCGGCCGGAAGGGCGAGAGCTACGAGGCGCTGGTCCTCGACCGGGCCGGGCGAACCGTCGTACTGGAGCTGACGGAGCGGCCGGTGCGGGAGGACGGCGAGGTCGTCGGCCTCCAGGGCTTCGCCCGGGACGTCACCGAGCGGCACCGATCCCAGGCGGCGCTGCGCGAGAGCCAGGAGCGCTACCGGGCGCTGGTGGAGAACTCGCCGGACGCCATCGCCGTCCACATCCAGGGTCGGCTGGTCTTCGCCAACCGGAAGGCGGCGGAGATGACGGGCGTGGCGGACCCCGAAGAGCTCATCGGCCGGTCCATGTTCGAGATGCTGCACCCCTCCGTCCACGACGAGGTGGCGGCGTTCGGCCGCAGCATGCTCGAGCGGGGCGACCAGCAGGCCCGGATGGACATGACGTTCAGGCTCCCCGATGGCGCCGTGAGGCACGGCGAGGTGTCCGCCACCATCCTCACCTGGGAGGGCTGGCCCGCCGTGCAGGTCATCGTCCGGGACATGACCGAGCGCAAGCGGACGGAGCTGGCACTACGGCAGAGCGAGGAGCGGTTCCGGTCCCTGATCGAGAACTCCCGGGACATCGTGGCCGTCCTCGACGGCAGCGGGACCATCCACTACCACAGCCCGTCCACCACCGAGATGCTCGGCTACGAGTCCGGCGAGATCGAGGGCCACGACGTGCTCGACCTCATCCACCCCGGGGACGTCCCCGCCGTCCGCCGGGAGCTGGCCGCCCTGGTCGACCACCCCGAGACCGCCGAGCCCCTCGAGGTCCGGTTCCGGCACAAGGACGGGAGCTGGCGCGTCCTCGAGGTCCTGGGGTCGAACCGCCTCGACGATCCCGCTGTCGAGGGACTCGTCCTCAACTCCCGCGATGTCACCGAAGAGCGCGCCCTCCAGCTCCAGCTCCGGCGCGCCCAGAAGATGGAGGCCGTCGGGCGCCTGGCCGGCGGCATGGCCCACGACTTCAACAACCTCCTCACGGCCATCCGGGGCCACGCCGAGTTCCTGAAGGATCGCGTCGAGGGCGAGCCCCTCGAGGACGTGGTCGAGATCCTCAAGAACGCCGACCGGGCCGCCGACCTCATCCGCCAGCTCCTGGCATTCGCCCGCCAGCAGGTCCTCCACATCCGGGTCGTCGACCTCCGCGACGTCGTGTCCGGCGCCGAGACCCTCCTCCGACGCCTCATCGGCGAGGACCTCGACCTGACCATCGAGCCCGGCCACCACGCGCTCCCCGTCGAGGCCGACCTCGGCCAGCTCGAGCAGGTCCTCATGAACCTCGCCGTCAATGCACGTGACGCCATGCCCACCGGCGGCGCCCTCGCCATCCGCCTCGACGAGATCCGACTCTCCGCCGCCGACGTCGCCGCGTTCCCCTTCCACCTCCCCGAGGGCCACTACGTCCGCATGGTCGTCGAAGACTCCGGCGAAGGCATCGAGACGGAGTACATCGAACAGATCTTCGAGCCCTTCTTCACCACCAAGCAGCCCGGCCGCGGCACCGGCCTCGGGCTGAGCACCGTCTACGGCATCGTCAAACAGAGCGGCGGCTACATCCACGTCGACAGCACGCCCGGCGTGGGCACCACCTTCCAGGTGCTCCTGCCCCGCGCCCGGCGACAGCCGGACGCCGATGAGACCGCCGGCGATGAGACCGCAGGCGATGAGACCGCCGGCGCCGGGCCTGGCGTCGCCGACCAGGCCGCGGCCGCACAGGGCCGCATGCACGCGGCAGACCCCAACGCGGCAGACCCCAACGCGGCGGAGGCGGCGGAGGCGAAGACCCCGGCGGCCGATCCCGCGGAGCCGGCCCCGGGGGCGTCGACGGCCGGACGCGGGAAGCAGGCGCACCGGACCCCGGCGGTCGACCCGGATCGTAGCCTGGACGGGGTCGTCGTGCTGCTGGTCGAGGATGAGGACGCCGTTCGTACCGTCTCCCGGCGGGTCCTCGAACGAGCCGGCTGCGAGGTCATCGAGAGCGCCAGCCCCCTCGACGTGGTGGAGCGGATCCTCCCCGAACGCGCCGACGACCTGGACCTCCTGGTCACCGACGTGGTCATGCCCGACATGGGCGGCCACGAGCTGGCCGAGCGCGTTTTGGAGCGTCGCCCCGGGATCCGGGTGGTCTACATGAGCGGCTACACCGGCAGCGAGATCATCCAGCGCGGGATCATGAACGACGGCGCACCCTTCCTCGAGAAGCCGTTCTCGCCGGCGGAGCTGGTCCGGCTGGTGCGCGAGGCCCTCGAGTCGCCCGCTTGAC
>CAYMLW010000486.1:0-2923 GCA_964391035.1 uncultured Gemmatimonadaceae bacterium | reverse complement strand
CCCGTACGGGACATTACCACCGTCAAAGACGGTGGTTTGCTACGCTGAAATCAAACGACCCCGCGAGCCCGGATCGGCCCGCGGGGTCGGAAAACCAGCCGGTAGGCGACGGGGCTACTGGACCTCGAACGTCACGTCGAACGCCACCCAGACCGGGACCTTCTGGTCGCGGTTGTAGGCGGGCGAGAAGTTCATGAGGTCCGCCACCTGCAGCGCGGCCTGGTCGAAGGCGTCGTAGCCGCTGGTCTCCTTGATCTGCGTCCGCTGGACCCGGCCGTTCTCGTCGATGAAGAACCAGACGTTGACCGTACCGCCGATCCCGGCATCCCGGAGCAGCGGCGGGTAGTACCGCTGGAGCGCCCGCTGGATCTCCCGGTTGTTCTGGAGCCTGGGCGCCACCGTCATGGGCGTGAAGGTCGGCGCGGCGGAGAGGTCCTGGTCGTCGCTGCTGGGCGGCGGCGGCAGGTTCTCGATGGGGTTCTCTTCGAAGGTGGTCGGCGCGATCGTGACGTCCTCCTCGATCGCCGCGTCGGCGATGACCGGGGTAGCGGGCCGGGCAATGGCCTCCGGCGGCGGCGGGATCTCGATCTCGTCCGGCAGCTCGATGGATTCGATCTCGGCCGCCGAGAAGCTGTAGTCGTCGGTGCCGAAGGTCGGTGACGCGAAGAAAAGCCCGGCGTGGAGGAGCGTCGCGAGGATCAGGGCGATCCAGAACCAGTCGTTGAAGCCCCGCTTCCACCGGTCATTGGCCGTTTCGTAGCCGGCCGAGCCTTCGTTGTTCGCTGCCATGGCCCCTACCTCCGCGCCCGCGTCAGGCGTTCCTCGAGGTCCGTATAGAAGGTCAGGCGCAGGGCGCCCGCCTCCTGCAACTCCTCCTGTAGGTTATAAATCGTGCTGTACGGAGTGTTCCGATCGGCACGGAGTGAGATCAACAGCTCCCGGTTCTCGGCGTAGCGCGGCGCCACGATACTCGAAACCTGGTCGGGCGGGATATTCCGGTCGTTGATGAAGATCTGGCCATCCTCCGTGACGAAGATGTGCAGGATGTTCTTCCGCTGCTCGTCCAACTTCTCCGTCGCCTCCGCCTCGGGCCACGGCATACGCATGGGCCGTTCCTGCGGGAAGGTGGTGCTCACCATGAAGAAGATGAGCAGCAGGAACGCCATGTCCGCCAGCGACGACGACGGGATGTCGCTGTTCGCCTTCGACTTCCGCTCGAGTCCACCGCCACCAATCATTGTCTACTCTTCCAGGAGTGCCAGGTTCACACGTTCCGCGCCCACGGCCTGGAGCTGGTCCAGGACATCGATCATGTAGCGGTACGGGGCATTCGGTGCCGTCTTCACGGCGGCGATCAGGTTCGGGTTCTGGCCCACTTCCAGCCGCCAGATGGAGCCGACCTCCGCGGCCGTGATCTGCTGGACCTGAGGGCTCTCGCCGCGCTTGACCTCGACGATCCCGTTCGGCTGGACGGTCAGGTGGAGCACGTTCCGCTGCGACACCTCCACCTCGCTGCCACCCTCCGGCAGCACGATGCTCAACCCCTTCTCCTCGTCGAAGATCGTGGTGACGAGAAAGAAGATCAGGAGCAGGAACGCG
Source organism: uncultured Gemmatimonadaceae bacterium (assembly GCA_964391035.1). GTDB lineage: Bacteria > Gemmatimonadota > Gemmatimonadetes > Longimicrobiales > RSA9 > JAWVYT01. The sequence goes on along the minus strand of CAYMLW010000486.1, from coordinate 1,324 downwards.
ATGTCGGCCATGGACGAGGTCGGGATCTCGCCTTCGGGCCGCTTCTTCTTCTTCAGGATGGCCATGTCTGCTTCGTCCTCAGTCGAGCTGCGTGTCCTCGGGCGCGTGCTCCGGGGGGTCCGTGCGCGGCCGCTTCTCTGTTTCGGTGTCGTGGATGGACTCGGCCGCGTCCCGCGTACTCATAACCGGCCGCGCGGCGGCGGTTCCCCCGGCCGTGGCCGGCGCCATGTTCCCCTCCAGGCTCCAGACCATGTCCAGCACCCGGCCGGTGCCCTCCTCCATGTCGACGATCAGCTTGTCGATCCGCGTCACGAAGAAGTTGTAGGCGATGTTGACCGGGACGGCGATGATCAGGCCGGTGGCCGTGGTGATCAGCGCGATCTTGATCCCGCCGGCGACGAGCGTGGCATCCACCTGCCCGGCCTCGGCGATGGCGCCGAAAGCCGAGATCATCCCGGCGACGGTCCCGAGGAAGCCCATGAGCGGCGCCACATTGGCGATGGTGGCCAGGACCACGAGGCCCCGCTCCAGGAAGCCGAGCTCGATCACGCCGGTGGTCTGGACCGCCTTCTCGACGTCCGCGCCCGACGCGGCCCGCTCCTTCACCCGCCGGAGCCCGGCATGGAGGATCGCGGCGACGGGGCCGGGTCGGCCTTCGGCGAGCTCCAGCGCCTGATCGATCCGTCCCTCCTTCCCGAGGGTCTCGACTTCGTCCAGGAGTCGCCGCGACTCGCGGTGCGCCACCCAGAGCGTCCACAGCTTGGCGATGATCACGCCGAACGCGAGAAGCGACGCGATGACGAGCGGGTACATCATCGCCCCGCCGTCCGCGAACAGGGTCATGAGGTTGAAAGCGTCCTGGGCGCCTTGAGCTGCCTGATCGTTCATTTCGTTCCCATGTCGAGCCGAGAGCCGCGACTGCGGGCAAGCCGTGCTCGATTCACGTCTTGGCCCGAATCCGGGGCAATGTACCCGTCACGCCGAAACGTGTCAACGCGACTCATTCGGGCACCGAACGCGGGCCCGTGGCCCCGGAAAGGGCGGCCCGGAGTCGCTCCGGGGAGGTGTTCCGCTCGAGCCGACCGCGCTGTGCGATCGACACCTGCGCGGTCTCCTCGCTGACCACGATGACCATCGCGTCGGTCTCCTCCGAGAGGCCGATCGCGGCCCGGTGACGCGTGCCCAGACTGCGGTCCGCGACCGGGAACTGCGTGAGTGGCAGGATCACACCGGCCGCGATGAGCGTGTCGCCGTTGACCAGGACGGCGCCGTCGTGGAGGGGCCCGTGCGGGGAGAAGATGCTGACAATGATATCGGAGGAGAC
>CAYMLW010000485.1:0-2939 GCA_964391035.1 uncultured Gemmatimonadaceae bacterium | reverse complement strand
AACTGGGCCCGCGCGCCGTGACCGCGGACGGCGATCCGGTCTCCCTCCGAGAAGGAGTAGCGAGCATCGACGTGCACGCCGGGCACCCTGCCGATGACGTCGGCAAGACTGAGCCCCGTCGCGCCCGGCGTGCTCCGTTCCACGGTCACGGCATACGGGACCCGGGACGGCGGGAGCGGCGTGCGGAGTACGGTGACGCGGACGGGATCGAGGGGCATGGCTCCCGGCGCTCCGGGGAGGGTGTCGCCGGGGAGGGTGTCCGCCGGGGCCGGCTGTTGGGCCGGGGTCGGGGCGGGGACGGCGACGAGGGCGGCGGCGAGCATGAACCCCGGACCGCGTTTCCGAATTCCGAACAGTCCCATCGTGACATGCGTGGACCGGGCGCGGCGAGGGGTCCGGCCTCGGTCCAGGGGTACCTCGTCGGCAGAACGGGACAGGCCCATACGGATACGGGAGGGAACAGAGATTGGAAACGTGGTCCGAAGTAGCAGGTCAATACCTCGCGGTCACCGTCAGCCGCAGCGTCCGCGGCTTCACCCGCTCCAGGACGGCCCGGTAGTACTGGTTGTCCGGGATCCGGTACCACGGCGTGCCCGTGGTGCGGCCGCTGTCATCGAGGAACGCGTAGTAGTTGCGGCCGTTGTTGACCATCTCGTTGACCTCGGTGATGGCCTCGGAGCCGAAGACGTTGAACAGGTCGATGCCGAGGTCGAGGTCCATGCCCCGGATGGCGATGGGTCGGGAGAGCCGGATGTCCCAGTTGACCCGGGTCTCGAGCATGGGCAGGCCCCGGGGCCCGACGAAGATCTCGTGGCCCTCGAGGGCGTTCATCATCCTGTAGTCGAGGTTGTCGCCGGTCCCGGGCTGTGACGGGTCGCCCGGTCGGGGCCGCGGACTGGACGGTCCCGCGGGCGCGTAGTTCGCCCGGAACTTGTAGAAGCCGAGGCCGGACATCCGGAACATGGGCGAGAAGTGGTCGCCGCTCCGGTAGGTGAAGAAGAGCCCGCCACGGATGTTCAGGGGCAGGAGCGTCCACGCGGAGACCTTGAGCTCCCGCTCCGAGAAGTTGGGGAGCGTGCCGTAGGAGTTGACGTGCTCGTTCACCCGGACGTACGGGCCGGCATTGTACTCGTCGGGGTCGGCATAGCCGCTGACGTTGTCGAGGTTGCCCTCGAGCTCGGTCAGGGCGACGGAGAAGGACCCGCCCCAGGTGGGCCGGACTACGTCGATCGTCGCCTGGAACTGGCCGAAGACGCGCCTGGCGTCGGGCGCCGTGGTGAGGACGTAGTCGGGGTTCCAGGTCAGCCAGGTGGTGTCGGCGAGGGCGAAACCGGGCGGCATCATCTGCTGCTCGGCGCAGGTCAGGCCGTCGTAGGCGCAGAACGCGAGCTGCTCCCGGATCCGGTAGTTCGGGACGTACAGCTCCTGGAGGACCACGGTCCCGCCGGCGTAGGGGAGCGGCATGCCGGCGGCGTCGAGGATCTGGACCCGCTCGAACCGGGCGTAGTTGTCGGCCCGGTTCCGGTCGACCAGGGCGACCATGTCGTGGTTGGTCCGGCGGGTGTAGAGGAGCTCGATCTTGGCGCTGGCCCCGAACTGCTTCTCGAAGCCGACGAGCCACTGGTCGATGTACGGCTGCTGGTAGTCGAGGACGGGGCCGGTCTCGTTCAGGATCTCGGTCGACCGGTGCTCGAAGATCCCCTGCTCCGCCAGCGCGTCGCGCTCCGCCTCCGTGAAGGTCGCGAACGGATCGGTCGGCGGGTCGCCCCGGTAGTACCAGATCTCCTCGTTGGTGAAGACATTCCCGCCCGCCGCCCGGTCGAACATCTGGGTCAGTAGGTGCTGGTGGTACCGACCCCAGTGCGCCTTCATGGCGTAGCTGCCGGCGTCATCGAGCTCGACGATGACCCCGATCCGCGGGTCCAGCGCCTGGTCCGACACGGCCTGGAACCGGTCGCCATCCCGAGGGTTGAGCCAGCCATGCCAGGAGCCCCAGCGGAGCCCCGGCGTGATGACCACCCGTGACCCCAACGCCAGCGCGGTCTGGGCGAACAGCGCGGCGTTCGACACGTCCGCGTCCAGGTAGACCTCGCCGCCCCACGCGGCGGGAGTGAAGCGGCTGTTCAGGTGCCGCCAGGTGGACGGGTCGGTCTCATCGAAGTGGCCGGACCGGACCGGGAGCCAGGTCATCCCGCCATTCCGGGTCCGCTCGTCGAGGTAGCCGCCCCGGGTGTACTCGGCGCCCACCGTCACGCTCTGGGACTGGCCGAGGAAGTCGAAGTGGCCGGTGGCCGAGAGGCGGCCCGACGTGCTGGATGGCGCGCTCCGCAGCCGGAACGGGGCATTGCCGAAGTCGGTGTACGGGGGCGTGATGGCGAAGAAGCGGATGCCGGGGTCGTCGACCGAGCCGTAGGGCTCCCGCCGCTCGTCACGACGGAAATGGTTCAGCCGTCCCTCGAGGGACAGCCACGTCCCGAGGCTGCCGTGCCAGGCCAGGTTGGCGAAGGTCGTGGGGGCCGTGTAGCGCTCGGTCGCCCCCTCGGCCTGGTAGCCGCTCACCTCGTAGTTGTCGACGCGGGTGTCGAGGTAGCCGGCCGACAGCTCGGCCTGCCCGCCGGTGCCCGTCACCCACGTCAGCTTGCCGAAGACCTTGCTCTCCTCGCGTTCCTCGAGCATGGGCGCGTACCGGCCGTCGATGCTGCCCAGGTGGTTCAGCGCCCGGGCGGCGCCATCGACCCGCTCGCCGCCCACGTAGTAGAAGAGCCGGTCCTCGACGATGGCGCCCGAGACCTCACCCTCGATCTGGTACCGGTCCGAGACCTCGCTGCCGATCTCCGTCCCGACCAGGTTGCTCGCCGTGAGCGCGTCGTTCTCGACGCTCGTCCGGAACGACGCGCGGAAGTCGATGCTCCCGCCTTTCGTCACTACGCTCACCTGCC
>CAYMLW010000484.1:0-2940 GCA_964391035.1 uncultured Gemmatimonadaceae bacterium | reverse complement strand
GCTCTACGGTAAGGACATCCGGGACGCGATCCGGGCGACGGGTCCCAGGGCCGAGCTCTTCACCTTCCCGGCGGGGGAGTCGAGCAAGACGCTGCGCCGCTGGCAGGATCTGGTGGAGAGCTTCGGGGAGCTCGGCCTTGGCCGGGACGGCTGCGTGGTGGCGGTGGGTGGAGGCGTGACCGGCGACCTGGCGGGCTTCGCGGCGGCCAGCTATGCCCGCGGGATCCGGTTGATCCAGGTCCCCACGTCGCTTCTGGCCATGATCGACGCCGCCATCGGCGGCAAGACGGGCGTCGACCTGCGGGCCGGCAAGAACCTGGCGGGCGCGTTTCACGACCCGGTCCTCGTGGTGGTCGACCCGGGCCTCCTCGCCACGCTGCCGGAGCGGGAGCTGCGTGCGGGCCTTGCCGAGGCCGTCAAGCACGCCGCCATCGCCGACGCCGACTACTTCGCCGACCTCGAGACGTCGGCGGAGGCCGTGCTCCGGGGCGAGGCGACTGCCGTGGACCGCCTCGTCGCCGGTTCGATCCGGATCAAGACCGCCGTGGTGGACCGGGACGCACGGGAGTCGGGAGAACGGGCCATCCTCAACTTCGGCCACACGGTGGGCCATGGTATCGAGTGGGTGACCGGCTACGCCGTGCCCCATGGCCAGGCCGTGGCCATGGGCGTTCTGGCGGAGGCGGAGATCGGGATCCAGCTGGGGATCACCGCCCCCGATACGGCCGACCGGCTCCAAGGGCTGCTCCAGGTGTTCGGCCTGCCGATCCGGCTGCCGCGCCACCTGGACCCCGGCGACGTGATCGACGCCGCCCGCCGCGACAAGAAGGCCCGGGAGGGACGGGTCCGGTACGCCCTGATCGACCGGATCGGCGTGCCGGCCAGGAACGCCGACGGCGGCTGGACCCACGCGGTGGCCGACAGCGATGTGCACGCCGCTCTGGAGCGTCTGGTCCCCGTATCTGACCGTCGCAAGGACGTTTGACGCTGTTCGGCCCCGCTCGTATCTTTCGTCGGTTTTTCGGTGGGATCTCGCTCCCCACGGAGCGATCGGCGGACCCTGGACGGAGGGGCGATGGCGCTCGCTGAGCGCGTGAAAGGGCAGACGGTTGCACAGGCGCTGGACGCCCGGGTCGCAGAGGACCCGGATCGCGTCTTCATCGTGGCCGCCGACCGCCAGTTCACGTATCGCCAGGTCAACGAGCAGGCCGAAGCCCTGGCCGCATCGCTCCGCGGGCTCGGGATCGAGGCCGGCGACCGCATCGCCCTCGACCTGCCCAACTGGCCCGAGTTCGTCGTTTCCATGTTCGCCGTGGCGAAGCTCGGCGCCGTGATCGTGCCCCTCAACCCTCGCTACACGGTCCCGGAGCTCCAGTACATGCTCCGGCACAGCGAGGCCGCAGCCGTGGTGACGGCCGAGGACTTCGGCGGCGTCGATTACCTCGAGCTGTTCGAGGGATTCCTCACCTCTCTGCCCGAGCTCCAGTACCTCCTGACCGTGGGCGAGGCCGACCTCTGGTACGACGACCGGATCTATCAGTTCGAGGATCTCGTCTCCAGCGGGCAGAGTCGCGACCTGCCGGCCGTCGGCGTCGCGCCAGAGGACACCTTTGCGATCCTCTACACCTCCGGTACCATGGGCAAGCCCAAGGGCGTGGCCCTGACCCATGCCAGCATGCTGGAGACCGCCGCCGCCACCGTCGACGCCATAAGGCTCACTTCGGACGACGTCGTATTCGGCGTCACCACCGTATTCCACGTTTTCGGCCTCGGGCCCGGCATCCTCGGCACGCTGGCCGCCGGCGCGACCCTCGTGCTACAGGAGCAGTTCGAGCCCCGCAGCGCCCTCGCCCTGATCCAGCGGCATCGGGCAACCGTCCACTACGGCGTGCCCACGGTCTTCATCACGGAGTTGCGGGAGCTGGAGGTCAACGACTACGATCTCTCCTCTCTACGGACCGGGATCGTGGCCGGCGCGCCGATCGGCGATGAGCTGGTGCGTCGCATCCGCAGCGACCTCTGTCCGGACGTTTGTGTTGCGTATTCCTTGACAGAAACGGCTTCAGCTGTTTCAATCACGCGGCCGAACGATCCGGAAGAGAAGCAGGTGCACACGGTCGGTCGGCCTCTGAAAGGCGTGGATCTCCGCATCCTCGATTTCGACGGCACGGTACTGCCGGAGGAAAGTTTGGGCGAGATCGGGGTACGAGGTCCCGGAGTGATGAAGGGCTACTATCGCCAGCCGCGGGATACGGCCCAGGCCTTCGACGAGGACGGGTACTTCCTGACCGGCGATCTCGGCATGCTCGACGAGGAGGGCTTCCTCCACATTGTCGGGCGCCGCAAGGAGCTCATCATCCGCGGGGGATTCAATGTGTATCCCCGTGAGGTCGAGGACCGACTGCACGCTCACCCGGCCGTCATGGATGTGGCCGTCGTAGGTGTGCCGCACGAAGTTCTCGGTGAAGTGGTATGCGCGTGCATCGTGCCGGTCGAGGGCGCGATCATCACCGGCGAGGAAATCAAGGAATGGTGCCGGGGCGCGCTGGCGGACTTCAAGGTCCCGGACCTGGTCCGCTTCTTCGACGCGTTCCCCCTGACGGGGAGCGGCAAGGTCCGACGCGTGGAGCTCGCCCGCATGCTGAATGCGGAGGAGTCCAGCCGACGACCATAGGAACAGGGATCAAGCGCCAGGAATCGGGTTTCAAGGTGGTTTTGTTGACACTTGAATCCTGAGCCTTGAGACTTGAAATCGTCCCGAGTCTCCTCGGGCACCGGAACGCAGGGGGAGAGCTCCGGCTCTCGCGTGACACACCGTCGCCCGAGACCCGGAGGTCGAAACCTGATCCCCGGTCAAGAGGGGCCTCGCGACAGGACAAGGAATCCGTATCAACGTGAGGAACATGCAAGGTTTTGTGAACGCCCCGCACAGGGGTGAAA
>CAYMLW010000483.1:0-2942 GCA_964391035.1 uncultured Gemmatimonadaceae bacterium | reverse complement strand
CTGAAGACTTGCGGCGGAGTAGGTGCTCGCGATCTGTGACCGAGGGTCGTAGCGTGCGGGGATGGATACCACGTTCCGTTGGTCGAAGCTGACGCCCTCTCGTGATCTGTGCGGTGCAAGCCCTGAGGAGTTCGCGGTGTTGGTGGAGCGGTTGGCTCCGGTGTGGCAGCAACGGCGCTGGGAGTCCGAGAACCGTCCCGGCCGCAAACGAGCCCCGGGAGCGGGGCGGAAGCCGACACCGTTTTGGGTGCAGTTGTTCGCCACGATGACGATGTGGCGGCAGGGTCTGAGCGTGCGGGCGGCCGGGGAGCTGTTTGGGGTGCACGAACGCACGATCCGCCGCTGGCGCGACAGTGTGGAGGATCTCCTGGTCGCTCACGGGTTCCAGCCCCCAGGTGTCGCCGAGCCGATCCGCACCGTCGAAGACCTCGTTGGCTACGTGGAAGCCAACGACGTGGAGCGGATCGCTGTGGATGGGACCGAGACCCGCCGGTCCCAGCCCAGCGGCTATGAGGCGCAGAAGGCGGCGTGGTCGGGCAAGACCAAGGCCCATGTCGTGAAGGCCTCGGTGGTGGGCGACGATCGGCGTCGACCACTGTGGTTCGCCGCCAACGCCTCCGGAGAGGGCCGCACCCATGACCTCCGGATGCTGCGCTCCCAGAGCGAACTGCTCGCCACCCTTGGGGCTGTTGCCGCCATGGGGGTGTGGGTGATGGGGGATCGAGCCTACGAGAGCCTCGAATCGGAGATCGGGCCCTTGGCGGTGACCGGCACCAAGAAGCCTCGGGGCAAGGAACGCTCCATGGAGAACCGGCTCTACAACCGGGTCGTGTCCTCGATGCGTATGCCCGTCGAACACGCCATCGGCCGGCTCAAGTGGTGGCGGGCAATGACGCATTGGCGCCGCCCCGCCGAGCGCTTCGACCACGGCGGCCGAGCCATCGCCATCCTCACCAGCCTGCTCTGAACCCACTCCAACCGACCCGCCAGTTCAACGCGGACCAACCACCAAATCCGCCGCGCCTCTTGAGTCTGGGCACACGATCAGTCTCCAGAAACGCCTTGGGAAGCACGGTCGCCCATGTCGTTCCCAAGCGAAGGCCGGTGGCGTCCACGGACGTGGTGTATGGGGCGGGTCCTCCTATGTCAATGGGTTGTTCTTGAGGGTGGTGTGGATGCGTCGGGTGAGGTGTCGTTTGGCGGCGCGGATGGCCTCGTTCTTGGTTTTTCCTTCGCTGATGCGGCGGGTGGTGTAGGTGGCGGCTTCGCCGCCTTGACGGAGCTGGGTGATGATGGCGGTGTGGATGACCCGGTTGAGGGTGCGGTTGCCGTAGCGGTTGAGGCGTTGGCGGGTGTTGTTGCCGGAGGAGGCGTCGAGGGGGGCGGTGCCGGCGTAGCGGCCGTAGTGGCCCTCGGTGGGGAAGCGTGTGATCTCACCGGTGGCCGCCAGGATGGTGGCGGCGCCGATGAGCCCGATCCCGTGGATGGCCATGAGGGCTCGCCCGGCGTTGGGGAGGAGTTGTTGGATTCGGACTTGGAGCTCTTTGATGTGTTCCAGCCGTTGGAGACAGCCGGCTGCGTCGAGGCGGATCACGTCGGTGAGGGCCTGGCGGTGGGGATCTCCAGGACCGTGGGGGTTGACGAGGGCCGTGAGCTGGGTGAAGTGGCGGCGGCTTCTGATCCGTCCCATGGAGCGCGCCACTGCAGGGTCGAGTTCCCGCAGGGCGGCGACGAGACGGTTGACGGCCCGCACTTGGGCGGTGACCAGGGATTCTCTGCATCCCAGGAGCACTCGGAGCGCTTCAGTGGTGGGGTGACGTTTGGGGGTGGCGAGGGGTTCACTGTGGCCGTAGCGGGCGATGACGGTAGCGTCGATGGGATCCGATTTCGCGAATCCTGAACGTGTCCGAAGCTGGGCTGTGAGCCGGGTGGGGACTTCCCGAACTCGGGAGCCTTCTGCCAGGAGCCTGTCGCAGAGGGACCGCCCGTGGCTGCCGGTCCCTTCGATCGCCCACACTTCGCCATCCAGAGGGTGGGTCTCGAGAAGCTGGGTGATCCCCGCAGGGCTGTTGGGAACGGTCTGTTCCCACACCAGCACACCGTTGCGGTCCACACCAGCAGCAGAGAGCGTGTCGGCGTGGGTGTCGACACCCACCACGATGGGGTGTTGAATGGTCATCAGATGCCCTCCTGAGTCTTAAGTTCGGGAGTGGCCGAGATGACCGGCATCCCTTTGTTCAGGGTGACACCAGCCAAGGTGCTCCATCCTTCTATCAAGCCAGGTCATCACGGGACGGGCCCGGGGAGAGCAGACCCGCGCAACAAGCCATCCCTCACCGAGGGAGGCAGGGGAAATGAGAGCCACTCCCCGGGCCCGCTACCCCCACCCCAACCCTGACACAAAGGGGGAAATGCCGCTGAATAGGTGATCACCGCGTCAGCCTCACAGTGAAGGTGTTCGTCGATCTGCTGTGAGCGGACCGCAGCAGATTGGCTCCCAAACGTCAGAAGGTCCGGGACCTCCCATCGAACTGAAGCCCTTGAGAACCAAGGGCTTCAGCAGCACGCCCGGAGGGACTCGAACCCCCAACCCTCTGATCCGTGGATCCCCACGAGGCGTCCAGCGAGGTCCACGGGAGTCCCCGAAAGCCGGAACGACGGGCCTTCCGGTCCACCGGCGTCCATCGCGGTCCACCCCCACATCCGCACCGAATGGCTCCCAACGTGGCTCCCATCCGGCCGAGGCCCACGGACGAGACCAGCCGGCCGTAGACTTCTCGACATGCGATTCACCGCTGCCGTCACCCACGAGCCGCCCTGGTACGTCGCCCGCTGCCTGGAAGTCGAAGTCACGAGCCAAGGCGAGAGCGTCGAGGACGCACTGAAGAACCTCCGCGAGGCTCTCGAGCTCTACTTCGAGGATCAGCCGTTTCCTGATCGCA
>CAYMLW010000482.1:0-2952 GCA_964391035.1 uncultured Gemmatimonadaceae bacterium | reverse complement strand
CTGGTCGACGCCATCGCCCGCGAGACGGGGCTGGAGTGGGAGCTGCGGGCTTTCGACGGCCTGGACGCGCTGCTCGAGGCGACCGTCGCCGCAGAGGTCGACGTGGCTGCGGGCGCCATCACCCTGACCGCGGAGCGGGAGGGGCGACTCGACTTCACCCACCCCTTCCACTCCACCGGCCTCGCTCTCGCCGTCCGCAGCGAGGGCGGCGACAACGCGTGGGCGGCGTCCTCCGGCAGTTCCTTTCCGCCGACTTCCTCAAGGTCGTGGCGCTCTGGGCGGGGATCCTCCTCCTGATCGGCTTCCTGGTCTGGGTCTTCGAGCACCGGCGCAACGAGGAGTTCGCCGATGACAGTGCCTTCAGGGGCATCCTCCAGGGGTTCTGGTTCAGCGCCGTGACCATGACCACGGTCGGCTACGGCGATAAGGCGCCCCGCACTCCCGGCGGCCGCCTCGTCACCCTCGTCTGGATGTTCGCGGCGCTGATCATGATCTCGAGCTTCACCGCCGCCATCGCCAGCTCGCTCACGCTGGGCGGGCTCCAGGGGCCGATCCAGGGACCCGGCGACCTCCCGGGCCACGCCATCGGCACGGTCCGGCCCTCGACGTCCGCCGCCTGGCTCGATGCCCGGGACCTCCGGGCCGTCGCCTTCCCGACGGTGAGCGACGCCCTCGAAGGGCTGGCCATCGGTGACGTGGACGCCGTCGTCTACGACGCGCCCCTCCTCCGCTGGCGGATCCGCGACGAGGGACGCGACCAGGTCACCGTCCTCCCCGGCGTCTTCGAGTCCCAGCACTACGGCCTCGCGTTGCCGGAGGACAGCCCCCACCGTGAGGCGCTCAACCGGGCGCTGCTCGAGTACACCGGCTCCGCCGCGTGGGAGCGGACACTCGGGCGGTACCTGGGGGAGTAGCCCCGGCGTACGCGCCCGCAGCCCCGAGCGTACGCGCCCGCAGCCCCGGGCGTACGCGCCCGCAGCCACGCGACCGCGCCCCTCCCCGGGACCGCCGCGCCTACTCCTTCCCGGCCCCGACCTTCTCCTGGAGGGCGTCGATCAGGGCGCTGGCGGTGCCGTCCCGTCCGCCGGTGAGCTCGTCCAGCGACGCGGTGCCCACGAGCCCCGCGGCCGCCTCCTCCGTGATCCCGGCCTCATCGATCAGGCTGGCGATGAACCGGCGCTGGCCGGCGCTCGGCGGCCTGCGCTCGTCGTGGAGCCGTCGGAGCTCGTCGATCACGCGGCTGGCCTGGTCGCTGGTCCGGATGGCCGCGAGGTCGGCGATCCCGGTCTCCTCGCCCAGCTCTTCCTCGGTGAGCTCGAGGTCCCGGACGAGTCGCTCGATGTAGTCGACCTGCTTGGTCGAGGGGGCGGGCTTCACGCCCTGGTCCCGGAGCTCCCGGATGAGGTTGCGGGCCTCGATCTCCGTGAGCGCGGCCAGGCTGTCGGCCGGCCGCTCGTGGTCCCGCGCGTTGGCCAGCAGCTGTTCGAGCCGGTGGCGGGTGCCGGGGAGGATACCGCCGGATTTCCGCCGTTCCAGCGCGACGTTGTGGAGCTCCCGGACCTGGTCGCGCCACTCCTCCCAGCTCTCCGGCGCCGGCGCCTCGCCCCGCTCGATCAGGTCGAGCCGCTCCTCCATCAGGGCGGTGAACTCGGGGTCGAAGAGCTCCGTCTCGCCCCGGTCCTCCGTCGACTCCTCGGCGTAGAGCGGCGCGACCTCGAGCCAGATGCCCCGACCTTCCTCGGTCGGGACCAGGCTCCCGTCCTCGACCACCACGTAGTTCCGCTCCTCCAGCTTCTCCACCGTGCGGCTGTAGGTCGACGGCCGCCCGATCCCGGCCTCCTTCATCGCCCGGATCAGCGTATGGGCACGGTAGCGCGACGGCGGCTTCGTCTCGTCTTCGATCAGCCGCGGGTTCGCGCCCCGGTCCCCGGCCGGGTCCGCCGGGTCCGCCGGGTCCGCCGGGTCGAGGACCCAGACGACGCCGGCCTCGAGGGGGACGTCGGGCGGGGCGGTGGCGACGTCGCCCATGAATTCTGCGTAGGCCGCCTCCCACCCTGCGAACGTCCGCCACGAAACGCTGCCGGTGAGGGGGCGGTCCAGGTCGTCGCACGCGGCCTCGATCCCGACGATGGTCCGCTCGGCCGGCGCCATCTGGCTGGCCAGCGTCTGGGCCCGGATCAGCCGGTAAAGCCGGCGGGCATCGGAATCGTCGATGGCGGGCTCCCGGACCTCCAGGCGGGTCGGGCGGATCGCTTCGTGGGCGTCCTGGACGGGACCGGTGGCCACGTTCGCCCGGGCCCCCGCGCCCAGGTGGCCCTCTCCGTACTCCTCCCGCACCGCGGCCCGGGCCCGGTCCACGGCCGATTTCGCCAGCCGGGTCGAGTCCGTCCGGATGTACGTGATGTGGCCCGCCTCGTAGAGCATCGACGCCAGCGCCGACGTCTTGCGGGGCGACCAGCCGAAGCGGGAGCCCGTCGCCTGGAGCAGCGCGTCGGTGGAGAAGGGCGGGTAGGGCGTCCGCCGCCGGGTCCTGGACTCGGCCGATGTGACCGTGACCCGACCCGCCCGGGCGAGCACTGCGACGGCCCGTCTCGCCCGCTCGCCGTCGAAGGTGCGGGTGGGGTCGGTCTTGCCGGCCTCGTCGCGCCAGGCGTCGTCATCCCCGGGCTCATGGAAGCGGACCTCCAGCTCGATCCCCTCGGCCCGGGCGTGGACCTCGAAGTAGGGGATCGGGACGTGGGCCTCCCGCTCGAGCTCCCGGTCCACGACGAACCCGAGGGTCGGCGTCTGTACCCGCCCCATGGAATGGCCGCGGCCCGGCAGGACCGAGCTGGCCATCTTCGAGGCGCGGTAGCCGACCAACCGGTCCAGGAACTTCCGGACCAGCGCGCTGTCGACCATGGCCCGGTCCACCCCTCGAGGGTGCTCCAGCGCGGCGCGGACGGCCTCCTC
>CAYMLW010000481.1:0-2960 GCA_964391035.1 uncultured Gemmatimonadaceae bacterium | reverse complement strand
TCCCCATGGGGCCCATGGGCATGCGGGCCATCCGCTCCATGCGCACGAGCATCCGCCGGACCGTGGGCGGCCACTCCTCGGCCGAGAGCCGCCGGGGGGTGGGGATACCGTGGCATTGCGAGCAATAGCGAGCCAGGACCCGCGCGCCTGGAGAGTCCGGGTCCGGCAACTCGTCCGCCCGAACCCCATCGGGCACGTTCCGCATCATCTCTATCATGCCCATTCGGTCCATCCCGCCCATCATGCCCATCCGGTCCATCATGCCGCGCATACCGCTGGATGGGGGATCGGCGGACCGGGCGTCTGCCGGTGAATCGGCCCCGCCGCCGTTCTCCGGGGCCCCTCCGCACCCGATCAGAAACACAGTCGTTGCCAGAATGAGCGTGAACTCCTTCAGTCGTCGCATCAGGCTCCCTCCCTGGTTGGTACCGCCTCTTCCAGGCGCTCGACGGACCGGTCGGGCCCCGCACTCCACTCTCCGCGAAGCTGCCATTCCCGCCACGCGCTGTAGAGCGCCGGTACCACCACCAGTGTGAGGATTGTGGCAGAGACCATGCCGCCCACCATGGGGGCCGCGATCCGCTTCATGACGGTGGCGCCGGTACCGCCGCCCCAGAGGATGGGCAGGAGCCCGGCCGTAACGGCGGTGGCGGTCATGAGGACCGGGCGGACCCGTCCGCCGGCGCCCTCGCGGACCGCGTCAAGCAGCTCGTTGCGGTTCCTGAGGCGCCCCTGGCGCCGGTGCCGTTCGAAGGCCTGGTCGAGGTAGACCAGCAGGACCACGGCGATCTCGGCGGCCACGCCCGCCAGTGCAATGAGTCCGACCCACACGGCCACACTCAGGTTGTAGCCGAGGGCCCACAGCAGCCAAACGCCGCCCACGAGGGCGAACGGGAGGCTGGCCATCACGATCGCGGTTTCGGCCACGCTCCGGAAGTTGATGTAGAGGAGCAGGAAGATCACCGCGAGTGTGATGGGGATAACGACACGCAGGGTACGGTTGGCCCGTTGCATGGCCTCGTACTGCCCCGACCACTCGAGCCGGTAGCCGGTGGGCAGCTCGAGGTTCCGGCGCAGGAAGGCCCGGGCCTCCTCGACGTAGCCGCCGATGTCGCGGCCCCGCACGTCCACGTAGACGATGCTGTTCAGGAGCGCGTTCTCGCTCTTCACCATGGGCGGTCCGCCCGCGAACCGGATGTCGGCGAGCTGGGCCAGCGGGATCTGGGCGCCCGCGGGCGTCGCCACGAGGATCCGCCCGATGGATTCCGGGCTGTTCCGGAGCTCCCGGGCGTACCGTACGTTCACGCTGTACCGCTCGCGGCCCTCCACGGTCTGCGTCACGTTCATGCCGCCCACGGCCGTCATGACGGTGTGCTGCACGTCGCGCATGGTAAGCCCGTACCGTGCGGCCTCCCGCCGATTCGCGACCACCTCGAGGTAGCGGCCGCCGATGGCGCGCTCCGCGAAAGCGGACGCGGTGCCCTCCACGTGCGGCAGGAGCCCCTCGATCTCCTTGCCGATCCGCTCCAGCGTGGCGAGGTCCGGCCCGAAGACCTTGATGCCGACGGGCGTCTTGATCCCCGTGGCCAGCATGTCGAGCCGGTTCTTGATCGGCATGGACCACATGTTGGCGACGCCAGGCGACCGCACTCTCGCGTCGAACTCCGCCACGATCGAGTCGTAGTCCACCCCCGGGCGCCACTCCTCCTCGGGGCGAAGGATGGCCACCGACTCGAGCATGGACATGGGTGCCGCGTCGGTTGCGGTGTTGGCCCGTCCCACCTTGCCGAGCACCATCTCGACCTCGGGGATCGAGGCCATGGCCGAGTCCCGTTGCTCCATGAGCCGCCTGGCCTGGGCGGTGCCGATCCCGGGGAACACCGACGGCATGTCCATCACCGACCCCTCGATGAGCGGTGGCATGAACTCGCTCCCGAGCCGCTGAAACGGGATGAACGAAACCAGCAGGACGGCCGCGGCCGCGCCGACCACCCACGCCCGGTGGCCGAGGACGAAGTCGATGACCGGTCGATACGCGCCGCTCGTCCAGCGGTTGATCGGATTCGCCTTCTCGGGCCGGACGCGGCCCCGGATGAACGCGCCCATGGCCACGGGCACCAGGGTGATGGCCAGCAGCGCCGCGGCCGCCATGGCCAGCGTCTTGGTCAACGCGAGCGGCTTGAAGAGCCGCCCCTCCTGTGCGCCCAGGGCAAAGATCGGCAGGAAGCTGAACGTGATGATGAGCAGGCTGAAGAAGAGGGCCGGCCCGACCTCCCGGGCCGCATCGATGGCCATCTGCCACGAGCTCCGGTGGCCGCCCTCCTTCTCGTTCCGCTCCATGTGCTTGTGCATGTTCTCGATCATCACGATAGCCGCATCCACCATGGCGCCCAGGGCGATGGCGATCCCGCCCAGGCTCATGATGTTGGCGTTCACGCCCATCCAGCGCATGACCAGGAAGCTCATGAGCACCCCGATGGGCAGGGTGACGATGGCCACGAACGCGGAACGGGCGTGGAGGAGGAAGAGGATGGTGACCAGCGCCACGATCAGGCTCTCCTCGATCAGCTTGTGCTCGAGCGTTCGGATGGCCCGATGGATGAGCTCGCTGCGGTCGTAGCCGACGATGATCTCGACTCCCTCCGGCAGCGACGCCTGGATCTGGGCCATCTTCTCCTTCACCCGCTCGATCACCTCGAGCGGGTTCTCGCCGAACCGCATGACCACGAACCCGCTGGTCACCTCCCCCTGGACGATGCGGCCGTCATCAGCGCGGTACGCGAGGTCGGCGATCCCGCGGCGGATCTCCGGGCCGACGCCCACGCGGGCCACATCCCCCACGGTGACGGGGGTCCCGCCCGGCCCGGTCCCCACGGCCACGGCTTCGATGTCCGCCACCGATCCCAGGTAGCCGAGTCCGCGGACCATGTACTCGCTGCCGCCCAGCTCGAGCACGCGGC
>CAYMLW010000480.1:0-2970 GCA_964391035.1 uncultured Gemmatimonadaceae bacterium | reverse complement strand
ATCCGCCGGTCGCTCCGCTCCGGCGGCCCGGCTGCGCCGGATTCGATCGCCTCGCCCGCTTCCGCGCGCTCGTCGACGGCGCGGAGCGCCGATTCGAGGTTGGCCGGTGAGATAGGGACGCTGACGCGCCGTCAGCTGCCCGGCCGGCCGCCGGTTCTGCCATTCCCTCCACAGTGAGTAGATGGCCGGAATCACCAGCAGCGTCAGGAACGCGGAGGACACCATGCCGCCCACCATGGGCGCAGCGGAGCAGGAAGATGATCAGGAGCGTGGCGGGCACCACGTGCTGGAGCTTCTGCTTCGCCCGCTGCATGTACTCGTACTGGCCGGACCACTGGATCGTGTACCCGGGCCATGGTCCCACCGGGGGCCCATGTCCATGCCCGCCATGCCGATTCCGGCCCCGACCATGCCGACCGCGCTCCTGGCGTTCCGCCGGGCGGCCACAGGGATCAGCAGCTCCGCCAGCTTGTCCGGCTGGTCCCGGAGCTCCTGCGGGTAACGCAGCCGCACTCCGTAACGCTCCCGGCCCTCGACGGTGCGGGATCTCGGGCGGGGCGCCGGCTCAGCCGGTCCTGGGCAGCTCGACGACGATCTCCGCGCCACCCCCGGGCCGGTTGCTCGCCGAGACCGAGCCGTCGTGTACGTCGACGATCGCCCGGACGATGGACAGGCCCAGCCCGGTACCGCCGACGCCGTCGCCGTGGGTTCGGGACGTGTCCGCCCGGTAGAACCGCTCGAATACCCGGTCCAGCGCTCCGGCCGGGAGCCCGGGGCCGGTGTCGGCCACCCGGATCTCGAGGGTGGCCTCGTCGCCGGTGATGGACACCCGCACCTGCCCGCCGGCCGGCGTGAACTTCACGGCGTTGTCGACCAGGTTCCACAGGAGCCGATCGATGAGGCCGGGATCGACCACGGCTTCACCATCGCCGGCCACGTCCAGCTCCAGCTCCAGGCGCTTCGATCGGGCCTCTCCCGCCAGTCGCTCCAGAACCCGCTCCGCCCGATGCCGGAGGTCCGTCCGCTCGAGTCGCGGCTGCATCACGCCCGCGTCCGATCGGGCCAGCGTCAGGAGGTCCTCCGCGAGCCGTGAGAGCCGCTCGATCTCCTGGAGGTTGCTGTTCAGGACCCTGCGGTACTCGTCCCCGGACCGTCCCCTGCGCAGCGCCAGCTCGACCTCGCCCCGCAGCGCCGTGAGCGGACCCCGCAGCTCGTGACTGGCATCGGCGGTGAAGCGGCGCTGGGCCTCGAAGGCCCGGTCCAGACGCGCCAGCATCGTGTTCAGGACGCCGACCAGCCGCTCGTACTCCCGCGCCTCCGATCCGGCATCGATCCGCCGGTCGAGCGTCCTCGCCTGGATCGACTCGGCCTGGTCGATGATCTCGTGGACAGGCCGGACCACGCGACCGGCCAGCCACCAGCCACCGCCGAAAGTGATGAGGCCGAACCCGGCCGTCAGGAGCGCGAGAAACCGCACGAGAGACGCCAGGATCTCGTTGCGCCCCTCGAGGGGCGCCGCGACCTGGAGGACGTGGTGCGCGTGGAGAGCGCCTAGTCGCTCGAGGGGGTAATAGAGGGACCGGATCGGCATCGCCAGGTATTCCTGGTCGACCATGGCCAGGTTGCCGGCGGACGCCCGGTCCAGCGCCGCCGTGTCGAGGGGCAGGTCCTCGGTGCTGAACTGGGACCGGACCAGGCTCTCGCCCCCGGCGCTCCAGATCTGGGCGAATCGGTTGAGATCCCGGATCTGGGTCGCCTCCTCCGGCGTCAGGTTCCACTCGTGGAAGCGCATGGCGCCGGTGGGGTCGTCGGTTACCGCGGCGGCCTGGATCGACGCCACGTTGATCAGGTTCGAGTCCAGCTCCCGATCGAGGAAGTCCCGCATGGCCAGGACCACGGCCAGCGACATGATGGCCAGCGCCACGGTCATCCCCACCGCGGCGCGGACGGCCAGGCTCAGCCGCAGCGAGCGCATCAGTCGTCGCTCCCGTACCTGGAACGGAGGATGTAGCCCACGCCTCGGACCGTGTGGATGAGGGCGTCCCCCCGGGCGCGCAGCTTCTTCCGCAGGTTCCCGACGTGCACATCCACCACGTTGCTCATCGGGTCGAAGCTCAGGTCCCATACCTTCTCCAGCAGCTCCGTGCGCCGGATCACCTCCTCGGGCCGCATCAGGAAGAACTCGAGGAGCTGGAACTCCTTCGGCGTGAGGTCGAGGTCTCCACCGCTCCGTCGGGCCGTGTGCTTGAGCCGGTCCAGCTCGACATCGGCGTAGAGGAGACGCTCCTCCCGCGCCGAGCCGCCACGGCGGAGCAGCGCCCGCACACGCGCCAGCAGCTCATCGAAGCTGAACGGCTTCGTCAGGTAGTCGTCGGCACCCACGTCCAGGCCCCGGACCACGTCCTCCTTCGAGTCCCGGGCCGTCAGGAGCAACACCGGCACCGTCCTCTGCCCCTTCCGCAGATCCCGGACGATCTCGTATCCGGTCTTGCCGGGGAGCATGACGTCGAGGATCGCGAGGTCGTAGTCGTAGACGTTCGCCTTGAGGCTGCCAGCATCCCCATCGTGGGCCACGTCCACCGAATACCCCTCCTCCCGCAGCCCCCTCTCCAGGAAGCTCGCGACCTTTCGATCATCCTCCACGACCAGAATCCGCATCGATCCCTCCGGTCCGGTTCCCCTCCCTCGACGGTCAAACATACCCTCGCCACGCCGACAGTGAAGAGCCCTCGGTCCGGAGCCCACCCCTCGACGCCGCGTGGCCGAAGACTTGCACCGCTGCACGGTCGGTCCTCCGGCTGCGCCGGGCCTCCATCTGACGACGACGCAGCCGCGCACCCCGTCTCCTCCGGCCCCGTCAGGCTCCGGCCACGTCCCCCAGGAGAGCCTTCCCGACCTCGTCGGCGCGGAGCACGACCACCGCCCGCACCTGCTCCTGCCGCAGCACGTTCGCCCGCGTGAACAGGATGA
>CAYMLW010000479.1:0-2995 GCA_964391035.1 uncultured Gemmatimonadaceae bacterium | reverse complement strand
ACAGCCGGTTGGGGCGGGACGCATCCGCCGGGCGGCAGCTCGGCGTCGGCGGGGTCGGTCCGGGAGTGGTAGCACCTCACCTTCACGGCCACGCCCAGGCCGAAGCCGTAGGTCGAGTCGGGTACGGCGGGATAGGCCACGGGGGTCAGCTCGGGCGGGAGGGTGTTCTGGGTCATCGAGGCGACGGTCTCCTCGCGCAGGATCCGGGTCCCGTCCAGCTCACCGCCGTTTTCGAGCATGCGGGCGAAGCGGAGGAAGTCGTCGGGGGTGGAGAGGAGGCCACCGCTGCCCCAGAGGAAGCGGGCGTGGGGCTCGAACATGGCCATGAGCCGGTTGGTGGTCGGCAGCGGCTCGAGGCCGGCGTCCTCGCCGGGCGCGTAGGGGGTGACGACGCGGTGGCGGGTGCCGGGCCGGATGCGGAAGCCGGTGTCGTCCATGCCGAGGGGGTCGAAGAGGCGTTCCTCGAGGAAGGCGTCCAGGGGGCGGCCCGAGGCGACCTCGATGACGCGGCCGGCGATGTCGAGGCCGGAGCCGTAGCGCCACATGCGGCCGGGCCCGTGGAGGAGCGGGAGGCCGGCGAGGCCGTCGGCGAAGTCGGGGAGGGGGCGGGCGGCGTCGTAGAGATCGGCGCGGGTGAAGATGGTGTCGGCGGCGTTCCGGGTGAGGCCGTAGGAGAGCCCGGCGGTGTGGTTGAGGAGCATGCGGAGGGTGACCGGCGACGCGGGCTCCGCGAGCACCGGGTCGTCGGCGGTGCCACCGGCGAAGACCGGGGTCCGGGCGAAGGCCGGGATCCAGCGGGCGACGGGGTCGTCGAGGTCGAGGACGTCGTCGTCGACGAGGATCAGGAGCCCGACGGCCACGACGGGCTTGGTCATGGAGTAGATGTGGAAGATGTCGTCGCGGGCGAGGGGATCGCGGGCGGCGATGTCGCGGAAGCCGTGGGTCATCTCCCAGGCGATCCGGCCGTGGCGGACGATCACGCCGTAGATGCCGCCGACCTGGCCGGAGTCGACGAAGGCCTCGAGGCTGGCCTCGAGGCGGTCGAGGCCGGCGGGGGAGAAGCCGAGGGCGCCGGGGGGCGCGGTGGGGAGGGCGGGCTCGGGCGCCGTGGCGCAGCCGGTGGCGAGGATGGCGAGTAGCGCGGTCGCCGAGGCCCGACGGATCACGGACGACAGGATCCCTCCGGCCGCGAGTCTTCCGGCCGATGGAAGGGCCGGAAAGCGGAAAACGGAAAGCGGAAAGACGGCAAGCGGAAAGACGGAAAGCGGAAAACGGAAAGCGGAAAGACGGAGAGCGGAAAGACGGAGAGCGGAAAACGGAAGGGCGGAGTCCTTCATTGGGGCCCCCGGGGCTTGCCGCCGAACATGGTCCTGAACCCTTGCAGTGCGGCGGGATGGTAGATGGTGGCGTGGGTCTCCGCCGGGAGTTCGAGGTGGACGGTCTCGATCCCGGGAGCGTCCGCCAGGATGGTGGCCAGGCGTGCCGTCGGCTGCGCGATGCCCTCCGTGGCGCTCGCCGCCAGGAACAGCCTGCGCGGGTCGGCCGCGTTCCGATCCGGGAGCTCGAGTGCGGTGTGCAGCAGGCGTTCGTCGTCCCACCAGAGGCTGGGGTCGATGGCCAGGTATGTATCGAACATTGCGGGCTCGAGCAGGAGCGTCTCGACCACGAAGAGGCCGGCGAGGGACTCGCCCACGATGGCGGTCTCGCCGGTGGTGCGGTACCGGGCATTCACGGCCGGCATCAGCTCGTCCCGGATAAAGGTCCGGAAGTCCGCCGAGCCGCCGACCCGGGGCGCGATCTGGCGGTCCCGCGCCGAGGAGGTGGGGCCGGTGAGGTCCCGACGTCGCTCCGTGTTCTCGATGCCCACCAGGATGAAGGGCCGCATGGTGCCGTTCAGGGCCGAGATCTGGACCCGTCCGGCGATGTGGAGGAAGTCCTCGTGTATGCCGCCGTCGGGCATGTAGAGGACCGGAAGCCGCGGGTCTCCCTCGGCGTGGTACGCGTCCGGCAGATACACGTTGATGCGGCGCTCCTCACCGAGGACGGCGGACCGGAGGTCGAACGTCTCCCCGATCGCCAGTGGATCGAGCGCCGGCGGGTCGATCGCCAGTGGATCGGACCGGGTGGATGGAGGCGTGACCCTCCGCATCCGCAGCTGTTGGATCAACGGCACCGTCTCGGGGGACAGGGTGAAAAAGACCTCGAGGTCCTGCCGCTCGCACTCGAGCACGAACGTGCCTCGAAGCCGATTGAGCGGGGCCACGTCGCCGACGGCGAGGATCTCGCCGCACTCCTCGAAGAGCCGCCGCGTGCGGGTCACCCAGGCGCCGGGCCGGTTGTCCATGAAGAAGTTCCCGGCGAAGACGCCCGACTCCACGGCGCTCCCGGGGCTGCGCAGGACGGCCACCAGCTCGTTCTTCCGACGTTCCAGGATCTCCGGGACCGGCAGGCGGCGGGGCTCGAGGCCGGCCAGCGCCACGATGGTGTCGAGGACGGCCTGGTTGACGCCGCCGGTGGATCCGTAGGTCCGGTTGTCGAACGACACCACGGCGAGCCCGTAGTGAGGCAGCATGGTCCAGTTGCTGCCGAAGCCGGGCAGCCCGCCGCTGTGCCCGAGGGTCACCCGGTCGCGGCAGTCCGTGCTCCAGCGGAGGCCGTAGGCGTAGGCGCTGGCCGTCGGGCAGTCGCCGGCGTCGAGGGAGGCGAACCGCCAGGGCTGGTGCATCTCCCGGAGCGAGGCCCGGCGGAGCGGGCCGTGGTCGGGATCGCTGCGCGGGGGCCAGGCGCTCAGGTGGAGCGCCACGTACCGGGCGAAGTCGTCGATCGAGGTGATGAGGCCGCCCATGGCACCGTACGCGCCGTGGTGCTCGAGGGGGACGCTCACCCAGCGGCCGTCGAGCGGGTCCGGGTCCACGGGGTCGTCGTTCACCCAGTCGTAGCCGAGGGCGAGCCGGTCGGCGGGCGCCCGGTCGTACTCGTACACCGTGCTGGTCAT
>CAYMLW010000478.1:0-3010 GCA_964391035.1 uncultured Gemmatimonadaceae bacterium | reverse complement strand
TTCGGGGCCGTCGCTGAGCCCAGTCCACGGGCGGGCTCGCGGAGTCGCGCCGGCGCCGGAGCACCCCCTCCCATCAGACGGTTCCGGGCGAGGCCAGGCTCCGTCCCGACGGGGTCCATCTCGAGCCGACTCACGTTCCGGCGCCGACTTCCACGCTCGACCCGCCGCCCGTGCCTTGCGAGAGGGGAGGCGACGCCCCTACTAATGCGAGCCATGACCTCGAGCCATTTCCGACCCAATCCCACCCCCCGTCCGTCATGCTGAACTACATCTGGGCGGGCCTCATCGTCTCGAGCCTGCTCTTCGCGGGCTTCTACGACTTCCGGGACGTCCGACAGGATACGTACCGGAACGGTGACGCGCTGCCGGTGGAGATGGCCTTCCCGGAGGGCTACGACCCGGACGCCCGACGCGTGGACGTCCGGATCCGGATCGACCCGGAGCTGTACCGGGAGTTCTACGACACGGAAAGCGCGCCCGCCGCCGCGTACGAGGGGTACCTGCGGCAGACGCAGGAGGGGGTCCAGCTCCGTTTCGACGCGGGCGCCGAGCTGCCGGAGCCGCTGGCCACGATCCAGGGGGTGTCCCAGTCCCGGGACGAGGAGCTCCAGGGCGCGCTGGTGGAGTTCTCGCCGCCTTCCGTGGAGCCGGCGGGCGGCCCGGCCGTCGAGGGTGCCGCCGAGGGTGCGGAGGATGCCACCGAAGGCGCCGCCGAGGGTGCGGAGGATGCCACCGAAGGCGCCGTCGAGGGTGTGGAGGGTGCCCCGGGCGATGTCGCCGGGGTCGAGCAGGCGGTCCCGACCGTGAGGGCGGCGGTCCGCTTCGAGCGGGTCCGGTTCGTGAAGATGAACGCCATCGCCGGGGCGGCGCTGGACTTCGCGGAGACGGCGGCCGAGATCGCGCTCGGGCTGATCGGCGTGCTGGCGCTCTTCCTTGGGCTGCTGAAGATCGGCGAGGAGGCGGGGCTGATCCACTCGCTGGTGAAGCTGGTTCGTCCGATCCTGCGGCCGCTGTTCCCCGGGGTGCCGGAGGATCATCCGGCGCTGGGCATGATCGCGCTGAACATGACGGCCAACATCTTCGGGCTGGGGAACGCGGCCACGCCGTTCGGCATCAAGGCGATGGAGGAGCTCCAGGAGCTGAACCCGAGTGACGACACGGCGACGGACCCGATGGTCATGCTCCTGGCCATCAACACGGCCAGCGTGCAGCTCGTCCCGCCGGTCCTCCTCCTGGCGCTGCTCGGGCTCCAGATCAACCAGCTCATCTTCGCGATCATCATCACGACGGGGCTGTCGCTGATCATCGCCATCGTGGCGACCAAGCTCTACGGCCGGCTGCCGTGGAACCGGGCCAGCGACCCGAACCGGATCGCGGCGGCGGCGTCGCCGGCGGAGGAGGCGGGATCATGAGCGGGGCGCGCAGGGACAGGCGAGCCGGCATGCCGGCCCGGGGAGGTCGCTGATGGAAACTCTCCGCGAGGTCATCGGGCTGCTGTCGTACTTCGTGATCCCCGTGATCGTGGTGGGGTTCCCGCTCTACGGCCTGTACAAGAAGGTGCCCGTATACGAGACCTTCGTGGAGGGGGCGAAGGAGGGGTTCGAGGTGGCCGTCCGCATCATCCCGTACCTGGTGGCGATCCTCTTCGCCATCGGGATGTTCCGGGCCAGCGGCGCGATGGAGGCGTTGGCGGACGGGTTGGATCCGGTCCTGGCGCTGATCGGATTCCCGGCCGAGGTGCTGCCCATGGCCATCGTCCGGCCGCTGACCGGGTCGGGCTCGGCGGGCCTCGTGGTCGACATGATCAATCAGTACGGCGAGGACTCGATCCTGGTGAAGATGGCGGCCACCATGTTCGGCTCCACCGAGACCACCTTCTACGTCATCGCCGTCTACTTCGGCGCGGTGAACATCCGGAAGACCCGGCACGCCGTGGCCGCCGGGCTGACCGCCGACTTCGCGGCCATGGTCATCGCCGTGTGGACCGTGCGGTTGCTGTTCGGCTGATCCCGGGGTCGGGGGTCGGGGGTCGGGCGTGGGTCGGGCGTGGTTCCCCGCTCCGGCGCTAACGCTCGCCGGGTCCGGGTGGGCGGCAGGGCCGGCTTCGCGGGGTGAATCCGGGTTCGTCTCTCGGCACCGACTCCGGGCAGGCTCGCGGAGCCGCGCCCTCGGGGGAACCACGCCCTCCTGACAGTGAACACCACGCGGTTGGTCCCGGCGCACCCGCCGACCGCGCGAGCGCGCAGGCCCATTGCCCCGGCGCGCGCAGGCAACCATCCTCCCTCATGCGTCGGATCCGAAGCGGGGCCCGATCATACCGTCTGCTGGGCGCCATGGCGGCGTGTGCCCTCGCCGTGGCGTGCGGCGACGACTCGCCCACGGAACTGCCGCCGGCGTCGCTGGAAGAGCTGTTCGGCGACCGGCTGTACCGGGCCGACGGGAGCGAGGTGGGGCTGGAAGCCCTCGAAGGCGTGCCGGTCATCGGCATCTACTTCGGGGCCAGCGGCTGTCCAGCGTGCAGCCAGTTCACCCCGCTCCTGGTGGCCGCCTACGAGGAGATCCACGAGGCCGGTCGGCCTTTCGAGGTGGTCTACGTGAGCTCGGACCGGAACGCGCCGGAGATGTTCGACTACATGGTGAGCGCTGGCATGGGTTGGCTGGCGCTCCCCTGGCGGGGCGACAGGGCCATGGCCCTGGTCGAGCGCTACGAGATCCGCTGGATCCCCACCCTCGTGGTCATCGACGGCGGCGGCGGCACGATCTCCCTCACCGGTCGGGAAGAGGTGACGGAAAAGGGTGCTGCGGCGTACGAGGACTGGCGCGCCGCCGTCGGCGACTGACGGCCACTCACCCGTTGGGCGTCCGGGATCCCGGCTACGGGCTCCGGAAGCGCAGGTGGATGTCGAGGCCGAGTCGCTGATAGAAGTCGTCCCGGAATCCCGTCTCGCTCCGGGTCCACGCCGCCCGCACCGCGACGCTCCGGCCGCCACCGATGGGTGGGGTGTACCGG
>CAYMLW010000477.1:0-3016 GCA_964391035.1 uncultured Gemmatimonadaceae bacterium | reverse complement strand
ACCCCTCCAGGGATTCCAACATGAGGCCGGAAGACCACTAATGCAAGAGTATTGGTTCTAGGCCACACGGAGGTACGGGCACAGCGGCACACCGGGGGCACGGAGAACGGCCCACACGGAGCCGCAGAGGAACGGAGATCACAGGGGAATGACTGTGAACTTCGTGTAGATCGCTCGCACGGCGGTCGACGGTTTCCGGCCCATCCCGCACGGCCGTTGGCGGGTTCCGGACCATCCCGCCCGGCGGTTGGCGGCTGGCGTCCTAGCGCCGACACTCCCGGCTGAAGTCGATCTGGCGGTCTCGGGCGCGGGGGCGGGTCTCGGCTGCGGCCGTCGTCTCTCCGCCGACCGGTCGGGCCGAATAGTGGTAGTCCGGATCCCGTCGGATGCTGACCTCCGTGGTGCCAGGGCCGGCGTAGGCCACCACCGTATTGCGTCCGCCGGAGCCCGATCGCGTCTCGATGATCTCGAGGCGGACGCCGGAGTGGTTGCGGACGATCAGGACGGGTGAGCCGTCGGGGCACCACGGCTCGCCCTCGGCCGTGCCCCCCTCGCGGAACCACTCTCGGGCGGCTCGTAGACGCACCCGACGCCGAGGCCGAGCGCGAAAGCGAGGACTGGGACACCCCGCGGACGGTGCACCATTATCCCGACTTGACTCATTCCACCATGCGGTTCCCGCCGGTTCCTCCTCGGCCGGCGGAGGCTGCGGCATGGCGGAACGGGTCAAACTGCAATGATGGTGCACCGTCCGCGTGATCCCGTCGTGCTCCCGTCCGTCCGGACCACATAACAGCTAAGCATATGTCCGGAAATCACTTACACGCTGATCCTGGGCACGTTGATTGCACACTCAATGGTTGCTGACAGGACCCTCGAACCACAGCAGGAGGAGCATATGAGAGCACGCGAGCTGATGACGCCGGACCCGGAGTGCCTGACGGCGGATGCGACGGTTCAGCACGCCGCGGAACGGATGCGCGATCTCGACGTGGGGATTCTCCCCGTGGTGGCCGATTCCAAGGGGACCCGCCTCCAGGGCGTGATCACGGATCGGGATATCGCGATCCGGCACGTGGCGGAAGGGCGTAGCGGCGACGGACGGGTCGCGGACGTCATGACCCGGGACAACCTGTACACGGTCAAGCCGGACGACGACCTGAACACGGTCATGGAGCGGATGAAGGCCGGCCAGGTTCGGCGGGTGCCGGTGATGGATGAGGACCGGATCGTGGGCATCATCGCCCAGGCCGACCTCGCCGTCGAGACGCCGGAAGGCAAGGCCGAGGAGGTCGAGAAGACCGTCGAGCGGATCTCGGAGCCCGCGCAGCCCGCGCGGTAGGATCCGACCTCGTCAGCGGTCGCTGACGACGGGGAAGGAGTGAAGCGCGCGTCGCGGCCCTCGCGGCTCAGACGTCGCCCCACTCCTCCTTCTCGACCCTCCCCTGCTCGCGGTGGAGCCGGACCTTGCCGGTGTGCCAGCCGGGCTCGCCGAACATAGGCTCCTCTGGCCGGACCTGGACGAGGACCTGAGCACCGCCGGACTCCTCAGGGGGGCGCGGGCACCGGGCGGCCGGAGCCCCTCGGCGGTCTGACGCGCCTGGGCCCGGGCGCCAAACCTGGAAGAGAGACCGGACTTGCCGTACGGATCCCACGAGCAGACACTGTTCCTATGCTCAAACGTCCAGCCAGGACCGTCCGTGTCGAGAGAGTGGACGCCGCTCTCGTGCGGGTCTACCGCGGCATGACGCCCGCGCAGCGGGTCGCGGCGGGGTTGTCGGCGACGGACATGATCCGAGATCGTCTCCGCGCCACGATCCGCGAGTCGCATCCGGAGTGGACGGACGAGGCGATTGCGAAGGCCGTGTCGGAACGGATGCTCGGTGCACGCATCTGAGTTTCTCGCGGACGTCATCCGTCGGCTCGAGAGCCTGGACCTCGAGTACGCCCTCGTGGGGTCCATCGCGGCCATGTCGTACGGAGAGCCGCGGGCGACGCTGGACATCGACGTAGTGGTCGCCCTCGACAGATCAGGGCTCGACGCGCTGGAGGGCGTCTTCTCAGCCCCCGAATTCTACCTCTCCGCGGAGGCCGCGGAGGTGGCGCTGCGCTCGAAGGCCCAGTTCAACGTCATCCACCCGGGGGTCGGGATGAAGGTGGATTTCTTCGTCGCCGGCGATGCGGTGGACGAGTCCCAGATCCGGCGCCGTCTGCGTCGCGCGGTTCTGCCCGGCACGGAAGCGTGGTGCTCACCCCCCGAGGAGCTGATCGTCAAGAAGCTCAGCTCCTACCGGCACGGGGCCTCGGACAAGCATCTGCGCGATATCGCGTCCATGCTCCGTATCTCCCGTGAGTACATCGACCTGGAGCTCGTCCGAAGATTGGCAGCAGACGACGATCTCGGGCCGATCCTGGACCAGGTGCTGGAGGCGGCCGAGAAAGAGTGACGCGGGTGGAGCGCGACCACCACGACGTGGCGGCGCCCCTGAACACCATGTAGGCGACGACGATGGCGTCCACCACGATCACTCGCGGCCCTCCCGCTTCGACTGGTCGATCCGCTCGTCCGTCCGGTAGCCGCCCGCCCGCTCCCGGTACTGGCGGATCGGGAGCGGGGGCAGGACGTGATCATTGACGTGGGGGGCGACCTCCACCATCCGGCGGGCGTTGCAGGAGGGGCAGACGCCGCGGCCCTTGCAGGAGAAGGCGACGAGGCGCTCGGCGGCGCAGTCGTCACAGCGGATGCGGGCGAAGCCGTGGGCCAGGATCCCGCAGCGGAGGTAGGCCCGGAAGTCCTCCTCGACCCAGCCCGCCACGCCCTCGCCCCACGGATCGGCCTCGGCGGCCCGGGCCAGGAACGTCTCGAGGTGGTGCTGGACGATAGGGTACAGGGGCGTGGCCGTGGGCCGGCGGCGACGGTAGACGGCGGCAGGGCCTGTAGGCGCTGCGGAGTCCGGCGGCCGGTGAGGCGGCGCGCGCGGCGAGGCCCAGGTCCGGCGGCGGGGTGTGGTGGTGC
>CAYMLW010000476.1:0-3018 GCA_964391035.1 uncultured Gemmatimonadaceae bacterium | reverse complement strand
CGGCGGATGCGTCCCGCCCCAACCGGCTGTCGGCACCTTCCGCTGGTCCGGCTACCTCGGCACCTACTTCTGGGTCGACCCCGCCCACGACCTCATCGCCATGGTCTGGACCCAGCTCTCCCCCGGCCGCACGTACCCCATCGAGAACCGGTTCCAGTCGCTGGTGTACGAGGCGCTGGAGAGGCCGTGATCCAGCCCCGACGCCACCCCGGACGGCTCCGGAACCCGTGGCACGCGGCGGAGCCCGTTGGACGCGACCTCGCAACCCATCCCGCACGAGGTGAGAAGCCATGAACTGGGAAGCCTTCGGAGCCACCGGTGAGCTCCTCGGCGGCACCGCCGTCCTGATCTCCCTCATCTACGTGTCGCTCCAGGTCCGCGCCGGTCGCCAGGCGCTCCAGACCTCCACGCGGGACTCCGTATTCCGCCAGCTCCAGGAGTGGAACTACGTCGTCATGGGCGACCCCATCCTCGGCGACATCTTCCAGCGCGGCGCCGCCGACCTCGACAGCCTCGACCGCGTCGAGCGCGCCCGCTTCGCCCACTCCATGTACAGCTTCTTCAAGCTCTTCGAGAACATCTACCTCCACCACCTCGACGGCTCCGTCCCCGCCGATCTCTGGGAGGGCAACCTCCCCATCCTCGAGCTCTACGGCACCCAGCCCGGCGGCTGCGCCTACTGGATCGAGCGACGCGACGCCTTCGACCGCCGCTTCGTCGCCGTCCTCGAAGCCATGCGCACCCCCGCCACCATGCGACCCACCGCACAGTTCGCCAAACGGGAGGTGACCCCGGCGAGCTAGCCCCAGCCCGGGTCCCACCGCCACTGCCGCCTCCGGGGATCCGACCCGGACCGGACCATCCCCCCGGCCGACGTCGTCCCAACCCGCCATGGACCTGCCCCATGCATCGATCCAGCATGAGCCATGGGCATATCCATCGGACTCCGTGACGTGGACACCGGCATCGAGGTCCGCTGCCGTCGCTACCACCGGCCCCTGGTCGACCTCGTTCGGACCGTCCCCGGCCGGCACTGGGACCCGGACCGCCGGGTCTGGACCGTGCCGCGCACCGGCCAGGCCATGGACACCGTCCTCCGCTGCCCCGACGCCTCCTTCGACGTCGACCCGAGCCTGCTCCCCCTCGTCCAGCCCGCCCCGCCTGCCGACCACGCTGCGGACGCCCACACCGGCGCCACCCCTGCCGACACCGACTCGATCGACGACGCGGCCGGGGCCACCCACGGCGCGTCTCTCCTTCGCCGCGTCTCCGAGGAGCTCCGGCTCCAGGGCTACGCACCCCGAACCCGCAAGAACTACCTCGGCCACCTGCGACGCTTTCTCGAGCACGAGCCCGACGGCGACGAGGACCTCGACCCCGACCGCATCCGATCCTACCTCCTCGCCCTCCACGCGCGTGGCGTGTCCACCTCCTACCACAACCAGGCCATCAGCGCCATCCGGTTCGCCGCCCGGACCCTGGGCGTGGAGACCTCCATCGAGGGCATCCGACGACCCAAACGCGTACGCCCGCTCCCCGATGTCCTCTCCCCCGGCGAGGTCCGCCGCATCATCGACGCGGCCCGGAACCCGAAGCACCGGCTCGCACTGATCCTGGCCTACTCCGCCGGCCTCCGCGTCGGCGAAGTCGTCCGCCTGAAGGCCGGCGACATCGATGTCGAACGCGGCCTCATCCACGTCCGGGCCGGCAAGGGCGGCAAGGACCGCTACACCCTCCTCGCCGACACCGCCGCGCGGGCCCTGGAGCCCTTCCTCCGCGACGCCGACCCCGACGACTGGATCTTCCCCGGCCAACGCCCCGGGCGGCACCTCACCACCCGCTCCGTCCAGAAGGCCTTCCACCAGGCACGCGCCCGCGCCGGCATCACCAAGCCCGCCACCGTCCACACCCTCCGACACAGCTTCGCGACGCATCTCCTTGAAAGCGGCGTCAATCTGCGTCATATTCAGTCATTGCTCGGTCACAGCAGTCCCAAGACGACCGAGATCTATACACACGTCAGCCAGGGCGACCTCCGTCGCATCACCAACCCCCTCGACGCCGCCCTCTGAAGCCTCCGGCTGACTACGACAAGACAGCGGTACACACACTCACAGCGACCCCACGGCCGGGGACCACCGGAAGACGACCCGCAGCTGCATCCCACGGCTCGCGTCCACCCCCGCTCCCGGGACCGACAGGGGCGGAGCCCGCCCGGAGGCGCCATCCTCATGCTCGACCGGATCAACAACACGGTGTACATCCGCAAGCACGGATGGCCGAAGACACTCAGCTGGGCAGCCGCGTTCCTCTTCGTCTCCCTGGCCGTGATCGACCCATTCGTACTCGCCCCCATCGTCGACCGGCTCCCCGACCGAGGCGACTCCGTCTGGTGGATCCTGGCGCCCTGGGTCGTGATCGTGATCGTCTGGTGGATCACGATCCGGCACCTGCGAAGACAGCGGAGAGGCGATTGAAGTGGTTGGGCGGGCCCGGGGCGAGGCTGGAACGGTGGGATGGCGGCAGTGGCCGGTGCGGTGCTCGCGGCCATGCGCCAAACCGCAAACCGTACTACCTACCTAACCGAAAGGCATCCTTGCCGAACCAACCATCGGGAAACCAATTAGCATCAACATCCTTCCCGAACCCAGGTTCGGGAACGCACTAGTTACGCGCCATGCGCGCAGAAGCAGAGATTCTGGGTCGGGTCCAGGTGACGCCGGCACCCCGGCGGGCAGAAGCGTGGAGGCGTGCGCTGACCTCCTTGGGAAAGGTCGCGGGCGGGGATGCGAGCGGAGTTAGGACGAAAGGACTCGTCGGGACAGGCGCGCACGGCGCGTAACACGTATGAGGCCCCGGGTGTCAAGGGCGCGCAGAACCCCCACCCCGTTGCGGAGCAACGGCCTTGTTGAGCAGCTCGGGCGGGGGCTCTGGCTTGGTTTCGGTTTCCTGGTTGTCAGAGCGAGCTCTGCACCAAACACGTATCGGGGCTCGGGGCCCAGAAATGCATTCTGACCC
>CAYMLW010000475.1:0-3027 GCA_964391035.1 uncultured Gemmatimonadaceae bacterium | reverse complement strand
AGTCGGGTGCTCTGACCAGCTGAGCTACGGGCCCGTGTGGGTGCTCCGCGATGATAGCGGAGGCTATGGCGGCTCCACAACCGCTGGAGCCGGGGTGGGATGCGAAGACACGGACGTCGCACCACTCTTGCGTTTTGACTCATCCGCGCATCGGGATGTGGAAACCCGGCCAGCGACGTCAGCCGAGGGCCGGATCCGGGAGAATGGGCGTAACTCGTTGCCTGGCATCCGGTTACCCGTCCACGTCCCATCCGGAACGTCGAGGGGACGTCCACGGGCCGTACCCGCGGGGCACTCGCTCGATAGCGGATCGGGTCAAAACGGGCGACTGGTGCACCGTCCCATGATCCCGCACCGGCCCGCTACGGCAGCACCATCAACAGGAACACGAACGCGAACAGCCCGACGGTCTCCGCGATGCCCATGGCGATGATCATGAAGGCGACGCCCTCGCCGCCGCCCTCGGAGAGGGCCCGACACGCCGCCGCGCCGATCCGTCCCTGGTACCAGGCGCTGAAGAGCTGGGCGATGCCGCCGGCCAGGCCGATGCCGAGGAGGGCGCCGGCGTTGTCCATGAGCAGCTCGGGCGCGTACACCCGGTCCCTGAGGCCGATGAGCATGAGGATCGCGCCGTAGATGGTCTGGGACAGGGGCAGCCCGATGAGGATGACGTAGGTGAAGCTGAGCGGCTTCCCGGCACGGGCCTCTCGGGCCCACGCGCCCGCGGCCGCCTGTCCCACGGTCCCGATACCAATGGCGCTCCCGATGGTGGCGAGTGCCAGCACGAGGCCCAGCGCGAGCTGACCGGTGAACTCGATCATCTAGCCTTCCTTTGCCATGCGGTCGGAGAATGGCCGGTACGGATATCCGGTCCAGCGGATACCGGCGTTGCTTGAGAATTCCAGCACGTTCAGACGGACGCCGTGGGCGAAGATCGCGATGATGATGAGCCCGATGTTCAGGGAGTGCCCGGCCACGAGGATGAGCACGGCCCCGATCCACGAACCGGCGTCCACCACCTGCCCCGCCAGCACGTTGAACGTCGACCCCAGGTAGTAGCTCGCGAGCCCCACCGCCATCAGCCGGATGTAACTCAGCGTG
Source organism: uncultured Gemmatimonadaceae bacterium (assembly GCA_964391035.1). GTDB lineage: Bacteria > Gemmatimonadota > Gemmatimonadetes > Longimicrobiales > RSA9 > JAWVYT01. Next base: position 1,926 of record CAYMLW010000475.1, on the reverse strand, counting down.
TCGCTGAACGTACCCAGCAGCGGCAGCAGGCTGCCCACGAGCCCGGCCCCGATCCGGCGGAACGGCGACGGGTGGGGCGCACTGAAACCGGCGACCAGCACTAGCCCGACGGCGAGGCCGGAACCGGCGGCCCGCCCGAAGCCGGCCGGCAGCTCGCCGCCCGCCCCGAAGAAGAGGATCCAGATGACGCCGAGCATGGAGGTCAGGATCACCACCCACCCGGCCTCCGCCAACGCCCGGCCATCGGGGTAGAAGGCGAGCAAGCGACGGAAGTGGGCGACGATCAGGTGCGCGGAGCCGATGAAGAAGCAGATCTTGATCAGCAGCATCCATGTCGCCCGTTCACTGCCGCGCATGAGCTGCACGGCGTACAGCGCCTCGCCGAGCAGGGCTGCGAAGCCGCCGGCGTCGATCATCTCCGGGGGCGTCATCCCGAACCAGATACCGCTGATCCCGCCCCAGACCACGGCGGCCGCGCCGAAGAGGATCATCATGGTGCGGACGTCGCGGTCGAGGGCCTCGCGGATCCGACCGCCGAGAAGGGGGACGAGGATGAAGAGCAGGCCGTAGCCGGCGTCGCCGATGATCATCCCCGCGAACAGCGGCAGCGCGATCATGAAGACGCTGCTGGCGTCCTCCTCCCGGTAACCGGGGACCATGCGCAGGATCCGGAAGAGCCCCTGGATGGGTCGGACCCATCGGGGGTAACGGACCAGCGTTGGCGGCTCCTCGTCCTCCTCGGGCTCGACGATCCGCAGCGCGACGGCGAGCTTCAGCGGCTCGAGCTCCGCGCGCAGCGCCGCGACCCGATCCGCCGGCAGCCAGCTCTGCACCGCGAAGAGCGGGCCCTCCGAGAGGCCGCTCTGCAGCACGTCGCTCCACTGCATCGCCTCCTCGCGCCGGCGACGCTCCGCCTCCAGCTCCGGGACCAGCCACGCCAGCTCCGCCAGCCGGTTCCGGCCGACATCGAGGCGACGCTGGATCTCCGCCGCCTCCGCCAGGATCTCACTCCGGTCCCGTTTCGGCCGGGCCAGGACCTCCGCGCGGGACGAGAGGCTCTCGCCGTCGAGGTCCACGACCGCCACAAGCTCCTGGTTCCGGGGGAGCGAACGCAGCGGCTGCACGACCCGTCCCTTCAGGCGTGAGACCTCCTGCTCCGGCACGATCACCAGGTCGAGGGGCAGCCCCGCCTGCTCCAGGGCCTCGAGCTTCGAGACCTGGACTTCGCCCCAGAAGCGGAGCCGGTCCGCCCCCCGGTACAAGGTGTCGAAGCGGGCCCGCGCCTCCTCCCCTTCCCGCCCGATCGCCAGCGCCGACTCGACCGCCTCGGCCGGACTCACCGTCGGCTTCGGCCCCCGGGGCTCGACGGTCTGCAGGAGCTGGAGCGCCGCGTCCACCTCCCGGATCGTCTCGTCCCGGTCCTCGCCGCGTTCCTCGACCGCCGTCGGGTCCACCGGCACCACGTGGAGCACGCCCATGCGACGCAGCCGCCGGAGCAGCGCTTCCCGGTCCTCGGCCCGGCACGCCGCGTACGCCTTCACCATGGGCACGATCACGGAGCCACCTCCTCCCGTTCCGACTCCGACTCCACGCTTGTCAACCGCGCCTTCGCGATCTTCGACCGGCCCACCGCCGCCGCCATCTGGTCCCCCAGGTGGATCCGGATCCGCTGGATGTTGTCGCGCGCTTCCGGGATCTTCACCTTCTCGAACAGGTTCACCCGCTGCACCACCCGGGTCAGCTCACGCTGCAGGAGGGCCCGCCGCTCCGCGAGGACCGCCGCCTCCGCCCGGTGCCGGTTCGCCTCCCGCAGGTCCGTCAGCGCCCGGTCCACCCAGGGCGGCGTCCCGAACAGGCTGTAGCTCGGCTCGTCGAAGATCACGTCCTCGAGTATGGGGACGCGGACCCCGGCGACGTTCGTCGTCG
>CAYMLW010000474.1:0-3046 GCA_964391035.1 uncultured Gemmatimonadaceae bacterium | reverse complement strand
CCATGCCCGTGGGTGTCCGGAGCGCCGTCAACGCCGTCTGGGCCCGTCCGGTCAGCCCCTGGCCCTCGACGGACGTCTCGCCGGTCAGGTACGGATCCAGGACCGCGGGGTCGTACCCCAGATTCGAGAGCTGCGTCCGGATCTCCGCCGGTGTCAGGTTGCCGAGGCCCAGCGCCTGGAGCCGCTCCTGAACCTCCGGCGGGATCTGGGCCCGGCCCTCCACGGGCACCGCCAGCAGAAGCGCGGAGAGCGCCAGAGGGATCCAGCGAGAGGGCAGGGCGTAACGAAGCCAGAACTTCATGATGTTCGCGATTCCTGATGTGAGTTCGCACGCCGGGCTCGGCCGTACGGTGTCGACGCTGAACAGAGAAAGATACCGGGGGCCAAACGGGGGTTCAAGGCCACAGCGGCGCCCCGGAGGATCGGCCTCCGGCGCAGGCGGTCGGGTACCCCGGGCGCCCGGCTCGGGGCCCGGGCGATTCTTGCCCGTGCCCGACCTCATGGGTATCATTCACAGCTATTTGCTTACCGTGGATCGCAGGGCGTGGTTCCCATGCGAGGGACCGGGTCGGCCACCGGCCGATCCGGCTCTGGACTCGCAGCGCTGGCCGACTGGCGGTGGGCCCTCGCGGGACGGGAGTTCGGGTGGACCCGAGAGCGATACGCCGCAGATGACCACCAGAGACCGGATGCGACGGATCCCGAGGGTGCCGGTTCCCGGCGCGCAGCGGTACGCCGACGGGTACGCGGGGGCATGAGCCGGGCCGGGCCGAGGGGGATCGGGGCGCTGGCGAAGCGGGGGCTGGACCTGCTGGGCGCGGGTGTCGGCCTGGCGGTCGTGGCGATCCCGATGGCCGCCATCGCCGTGGCCGTACGTCTGACCATGGGCAGTCCCGTGCTGTTCCGCCAGCGTCGGGCGGGCTGGCAGGGTCGCCCGTTCGCGCTGTACAAGTTCCGGACGATGACGGATCGCCGGGACGCGGAGGGGCGCCTGCTGCCGGACGCTGATCGCCTCACGGGGCTCGGGCGGTTCCTGCGGCGGCGGAGCCTCGACGAGCTGCCGGAGCTGTTCAATGTCCTGAAGGGGGACATGAGCCTGGTCGGGCCGCGGCCGCTGCTCCCGGAGTACCTCGAGCTGTACACGCCGGAACAGGCCCGGCGCCACGAGGTGCGGCCCGGCATCACGGGATGGGCCCAGATCAACGGACGCAACGCGCTGTCGTGGGCGGAGAAGTTCCGACACGACATCTGGTACGTGAACCACTGGAGCATCTGGCTGGATATGAAGATCCTGTTGTTGACACCGTGGGTGGTGCTGGCGGGTCGCGGCGTGAGCCAGCCCGGACGGGCGACGGCCGACCACTTCAAGGGAGAAGAGGGTCAGGACGTGGACCCGGTCTCGGACGGCACCGGGTGAGCGGCGTGAGCAAGATCCGCCTGGTGGAAACGGACCTGCCGACCCGGGACGAGCTGGAGCCGCTGCTGGACGAGATCTGGCGGCGGCGCATCGTGACCACCGGTCCGGTCACACGCCGCTTCGAAGAGGCGGTCGAGTCGGAGCTGGGCGTCGAGCACGCCGTGATGGTGAACCACGGGATGACGGCGCTCCTGCTCGCGGTCCGGGCGCTGGGCCTCGAGGGCGAGGTGGTCATCCCGTCGTTCTCGTGGACGGCCACGGCCGGCGCCCTGGTCTGGAACGGTATCGAGCCGGTGTTCGCCGACATCACGCCGGGCCGGATGACCCTCGATCCGGCGGCGGCGGAGGCGGCGATCACGCCCCGGACCAGGGCGATCATGCCGGTGAACGTGTTCGGCGTGCCGCCGGAGATGGAGGCGTTCGAGGAGCTGGGCCGCCGCCACGGCCTGGTGATCCTGCACGACTCGGCGCAGGGGCTCGGCAGCCGCTACGCGGGCCGTCGGTCGGGCGGGTTCGGCCGGGCCGAGTGCTTCAGCATGAGCCCGACGAAGGTGGTCTCGGCCCTCGAGGGCGGGCTGGTGACGACCGACGATGCCGACCTGGCCGCCCGGGTCCGGTCGCTCCGGGTCTCCGGCAAGGACCCGGACACGGGCGATATCGTGGGCATCGGCCTGAGTGGTCGGCCGAGCGAGGTCCACGCGGCGGTGGCGCTCAAGAACCTGGAGCGGATGGACGAGCTGATCGATCAGCGCGTCGAGCGGTGCGGCTGGTATCGAGAGCTGCTGGACGGTCTGCCCGGGGTCACCTTCCAGGAGATCCCGCCGGACGTCACGACCACCGGCAACTACTTCTACCTTCGTGTCGGTGCCGATGCGCCGGTCACCCGGGAGACGGTCATCGAGCGGCTCGAGGCCGAGGGCATCGAGAGCAAGCGCTACTTCTTCCCCGCGATCCATCGCCAGCGCGCCTATGCACACCTGACGGACCGCTACGATGGCCGGCTGCCGGTCACCGAGGACGCGTCCGCGAACGGGCTCGCGCTCCCGCTGTACGGGACCATGACCCGCGCGGAGGTGGAACGCGTAGCCCTCTCCGTGCGGAATGCTTTCTGACCGGGTCTCGCCGGACCGACGCGGCGACGAGGGCGACGACGGTCCCGGCCCGAGGCCCTTCGTCTCGGTCATCATCCCGGTGTACCGCGACCCCGACGGCATCCGCCGGGCCCTCGAGGCGCTCGTCGGCCAGACCTACCCGGCCTCCCGCCACGAGATCGTGGTGGTCGACAACGGCTCCGGCGACGACACCCTGGGTGTGGTCGAGGGGTTCGTACGTCGCCATCCGGGCAGGATCCGCGTCGAGGAGGTCACCGACATCCAGGACTCCTACGTGGCCCGGAACCGGGGCGTCGAGGTCTCCCGCGGCGAGGTCCTCGCTTTCACCGACGCCGACTGCGTGCCGGTACCCGGATGGCTGGAGGAGGGCGTCGCCACGCTGGAGCGCTCCGGCGCCGCCTACGCGGCCGGTCGCGTCATCATGACCTTCGAGCGGGACGAGCCCAACCTCTGGGAGTACTACGACGCGGTCGCGAAGCTGAACCAGCGCGTCTACATCGAGGACTACGGCTTCGGC
>CAYMLW010000473.1:0-3069 GCA_964391035.1 uncultured Gemmatimonadaceae bacterium | reverse complement strand
TCCAAACCCCCCAATCACAACCACTTAGCCGTCGTCCGAAAGTAGCCACACCCATCCGAATTCATGACAAAGATGGCGTCCCACGCATCCACGTACTCGGCTGAATACGCGATCCGATCTCCGTCCGGGGAGAAACCGGGTCTGTAACAATAGTCAGCGGTGGTCAACTGAACTCGATTCGATCCGTCCCTGTTTGCCGTGTAGACTCGCGAACTACGAGCGTCGGAGCCCGCTGCTGTGTACACGATTGTCGTCCGGTCGGGAGACAACGAGGGTGCTCCTTCGCTCAGGGATGTCGCGATGACGGCTTGTTCACCTGAACCATCCTCGTTGATTGAGTGAATGTCCCATTGATTGCCGGACAGAGTCGTGAACAAGATCTTCTCCCCTTCTCCACCGCCGTCCCGGACCTGAATCGAGAGGGTTCGGGAGTCCGTGTCGCCCCCGCTACCAACGGTCACCTGGAAGTCCCAACTCCCGGCCACCGTGGGCGTACCACCGATGGTGTTGCCTGACAGGTCGAGCCCGGGCGGCAGGCTGCCGCTGCTGGTCGACCAGGAGTACGAACCGCTCCCGCCAGTGGCCTGGAGACTCGCGGAATAGCTCGCGCCAACAGAGCCGTCCGGGAGAGACGTCGTCGTGATTTCGAGGCTAGGGTTGGCGACCTGAATCGAGAGGGTCCGGGAATCGGTGGCGCCCCCGCTCTCCACCGTCACCCGGAAAGACCAGGTCCCGGCCGTTGTCGGCATACCGCTGATCATGTTGCCGGACAGGCCGAGCCCGGGAGGAAGGCTACTGCTGTTGATCGTCCAAGTGTACGTGCCGGTCCCGCCGGTGGCGTGGAGACTCGCGGAATAGCTCGTGCTCACGATCCCGTCCGGGAGGGATGTTGTCGTGATCTCTACAGTCGGGTTGGCGACGTTGGCGATCAGAGTGAGCGGTGATCCCGCCAACGGAGTTTCTTCGTGGTATGCCGAGACGGTCAGTTCATAGGTGCCCCTAGTCTGCGGAAGCGTCCACTCGACGCTGGCCAGGCCGTCTTCGTCTGAAGTGGCCGATGATGCGGAAAGCTGACCACTCCCTGACGCGACATCGAATGCCACGGGGACCCCTTCAACGCCGTTCCCCCAGTCACTGACGACCTGAACCGAAGCCGTCACTGTGCCGCCAGGGCTTCCCGTCAGAGTTCCAGTGACCTCATTCAGCTGCGATGGAATACGTCCACGGCAGTAGTCATCGTCAGGATCGAATCGGAGCGCCATTGCAGCATTCCGGTATTTCGCTCCGAAGTCCCTGGGGTCTATGAAGTCCGTGGTGACCCGAACACGGGTCGTCAGTGTGTGGTCGAGGGGTAGGCCAAGGTATTCGTCGAGCCCGTTGATGAAGAACCAAGCGATGTCGCTGACGTCAAGGTCGGCCCAACGATCAGCTAGCGAGAAGCCTTTGGTCACGTACTCGATTAATGGCGCTCCAGCCGCCGACAGGAACAACGTGGCGGTCTGAAGGGGTAGTCCAGCGTGGGCTTTGGCCAGCGCCGCTGCCTCCTCGTACGTGAGGCACTCGTTCGATTCGGCAGCTGCGAAGTCCCAAACGAACTGATCCAGTAGCTCGGCATACTCGTGGAAAGCCATGCCACCTTCCTTGAGAGCGGCTCGCCAAGAGTGGCCGCTGAAATCGCCATCTGAAGCGAACGGTGGACCCTCCGCAGCAGCCCCCAGCCACGCATCTATGCTATCTGGGTGGCCATAGAAGATGGCCCCGACGAGGTCTGTGTCAGGAGGATCGACGTAGACCAGAGACCGGTTCTCCACTTCCGAGTACTCGAGAACTGCTCCCGTCAACGGGTCTCCGCGATCATCTTCCACATCTACCTCGATGCGGCGTCCACCGAATGAGTTGGTGTACACCGCGCCCGTGCCCGCCTCATTGGTGGTATCGACGGCGCTGTGACCGGGGTCGACCTCTGTGTACTGGGGAGCGACTGAAAGCGCGACGGAATCCCGCAAGCCACTCGTCAGTGCTGCTGCTACGACAGCAACACCTTGCTCTATCCCGGTCACCAACCCGCTGCTGGAGACGGTCGCCACGGACTCATCGGAGCTGGTCCAGTCGACATGCGCGGATGCCAGCTCGTGCCCGTTTGCGTCTGAAGCCTCGGCTGCGATTCGAAGCGTGTCGCTGGGTTCCAGGTTGTACCTTGGAGTGGCGATCGTGAGCGAGCGCGCCACCTGCTGAACTGCAGCCGTTGCGGTTCCAGCGGCGCCCCCCGCGCTGCCCATGATTGTCGCGGTTCCGTTGCCTCGCGACGTGGCCAACCCTCCTGAGGACACCTGGACGACCGAGCTGTTCGACGAACCCCAGGACACGGGCTCGCTCGGCATGGCATCGCCATACTGATCTCGCACCGCGGCCGACAACTGTTCCTGGTCGCCGAGAGCATCGAAGGAAAGATTACCGGGCGTCACCGTCACCGTGGTTGGGATGGGTGTGGGCGGTTCGGTTGCGGTTCTGAGGTCGCTGCCACAGCTGAGAAGGACCGGGATCACAGCAAGGGCACCCAGCGCGCGCAACACGGGCGCGTACTTCTCTGTCAAGGCAGGTCTACCTACCTCGGGCAGCCTGCTGGCTGTCGCACCGTTTCCCACCTACCGCCCTCCCTTCTTCTCCTTCCAGCGGATCAGACGTGCAAACCGCCTTCCGTGGGCGCCCCTGGGAGATCCGGGGCACGAGGATCCGCGCAGCCGACCTGGCCACGGTGGCTCATGGCAGTGCTAGAACCTCCATTCGATTAAGGAAAGGTCCAACGTCTTCCGTGTACCCAGGTCATTCGACTGCACGTGTATCCGCGGCTTCGGCAGCAGTGCGTATCCCCGGGCGAGTCTCTCGTTGTGAGCCTGTGCGCTCTTGTAGGCGTCCACCTGGCTCCAGATCCAGATCCCTATCGCCGCCAGGTACCAGCCCCCAGCCGCGCTGCAATCGTCGCCGTACGCGCACTCGACCGAGGTGGCTGCGCTGTTGCCGAGCCCGGCAGCCCCGGAGAACAGCAGCAACTGGATGAGACCGTTGGCG
>CAYMLW010000472.1:0-3080 GCA_964391035.1 uncultured Gemmatimonadaceae bacterium | reverse complement strand
CCGATCCCCGGCTACCGATCCCCGTCGTCCGCTGCGCCGCGGGCCATTTCGATGAGCCTTTCCAGCCCGGGCTGGTCCTCGCCCCAGTAGAGGGTGCGGTGCGGGAACGGGATCTCGATGCCCTCGGCGTCGAACCGGTACTTGATCCGGCGTCGGTACTGGCGGGCCACGTCCCACTGCTTGAGCGGGAAAGTCTTGAACATGACGCGGATGGTGACGGCGGAGTCGTCGAACCGCTCGACGCCGGGGACGGTGGGCTCCTCGACGATGAGCGGCTCCCAGTCCGGGTCCTTCGACATCTCGATGGCTTCGTCGAGCATGACCTCCATGACCCGGTCCACGTCCTCCTTGTAGGCCACGCCGATCTCGAGCACCGCCCGGGACCAGCTCTTGGTCAGGTTGCTCAACGTCTCGATGGTCCCGTTCGGGATCACGTGGACCACGCCGTTGATGTCCCGGAGCACGGTGGTGCGCAGCGTGATCTTCTCGACGAGCCCGGCGGCGTCCCTGACCCGGACCACGTCGCCCACGGCGAACTGGCCCTCGACGAGCATGAACGCGCCGGAGATCAGGTCCTTGACCAGCGACTGGGCGCCGAACGAGACGGCCAGGCCGAGGACGCCCACACCGGCCAGAAGCGGCCCGATCTCGATGAAGGTGCCGAGAACCGACAGGAACGCCAGGCCGAAGATCACGATCCGACCGACGTTGTTGAGCAGGCTGGCCACGGTGAAGGCGCGCTGCTCCCGGATCCGCTTCCGGACCAGGTCGGGCTCGTCGATCTCCCGCTGGAGCCGCTTCGTGAAGAACTTGAGGACCTGGTAGAGGAGGATCGCCACCAGCAGGATGACGGCGATCTGGATCCCCTTCCCCACCAGCTCCGGCCAGCTGATCAGCTCGCTCCAGTCGAGGCTCGTGACCTGCCCGAGCTGCGACCGCACGGTGTCCGCAGCCTCCCGCAGCCCCTCCCGGAACCCGCTGGTATCACCCTCCTGGGGGACCGACCCCTGCGGGGCGCCCGCCTCCTGAGGCCATGCCCTCATGGGAACACGCGAATCTGTGACACCCTCCAGCCCGCCGGCTCCCGGACCAGCCCGAGGAACACGGTGGTCCGCTCCACGGCCATCGAGCCCACGGGCCGGACCAGCCAGTCCAGCTCGACGAATGCCCGGTCATCGGCGCCGGCCACGTGGCTCAGCCGACCGGCCTGGACGTCCACGGTCTCGCCGCCCCGGAAGAGGCTGCGGAGCGCCGCGGCGGCCCGGCGCCCGCCGAGCTGGCCGAACGAGAGGCCCTCGATCTCGAGATCGAGCCCCGCATCGGCCCCGAGGGCGACGACGCCGCCCGCGTCCCCCTGCTGCCAGCGCGCTTCCACGGCCCGGGCCACGCTGGCGGCGTCGTCGAAGCGCTGGGCGGCCGCCGGGGCGGGGGCGAGCCCGCTGGCGAGGCCGAGGGTCAGGCCGAGGACCGGGACGAGCGGGCGTCGCATCAGTCCGCCGCCGCCCCGGCGATGTCGGCGCGGATCCGGGCCAGCGCGGCCGCGGGGTCGTCGGCGCCGTGGATCGAGCGGCCGACCACGAGGTAGTCGGCGCCCGCGCGGATGGCCCCGGCGGGCGTCGCGACGCGGGTCTGGTCGCCGGTCTCGTCGCCAGCCAGCCGGATCCCGGGCGTGACGACGAGGAAGCGCTGGCCGTGCCGACGCTTGACCGCCTCGGCCTCGAGGACGGAGGCGACGACGCCGTCGAGGCCGGCGTCCTCGGCGAGGGCGGCCAGCCGTGCGACGTCGTCGCGTATGGACCGGAGCTCCTTGCCCCAGACCTCCTCGACATCGGCGCCGCTGAAGGAGGTGAGGAGGGTGACGGCCACGAGGGTCGGGCCGTCCATGCCGACGGCGTCCCTGGCCGCCTCCATCATGGCGCGGCCGCCGGACGCGTGGAGGGTGAGCATGTCGATTCCGAGGGCGGCGGCAGACTCCACGGCCCGGGCCACGGTACGGGGGATGTCGTGGAACTTGAGGTCGAGAAAGACATCGAGGCCCCGGGCCTTGAGCTCCCGGATGAAGTCCGGTCCGGCTCGGGTGAACAGCTGGCTGCCGACCTTCACGTGGTCGGCGCCGTCGAGCCGGTCGAGGAGCGACAGGGCATCCTCGGCGGCCGGCAGGTCCAGCGCGATGATCAGCTTGTTCATGATCTCTCCACGGTCCCGGCGCCGACGAGGTCGGCCACCGGGACGCCGTGCCGGTCACAGTAGCGGCCGAGTCCATCGAGTACACGCTCCGCGGCCCGGGGGTCCGCGAAGGTGGCGGTCCCGATCTCCACGAGGGACGCTCCGGCGAGCAGGTACTGCACCGCGTCCTCGGCCGTCCGGATCCCGCCCACGCCGATCAGCGGCACGTCGACCGTGCGGGACGCCTGCCAGACGGCGTGCACGCCCATGGGCAGGACCGCCGGGCCGCTCACACCGCCGGTCCCGGCGCCCAGCAGCGAGCGGCGGCTCTCGAGGTCGAAGAGCAGCCCGGGGAACGTGTTGATCAGCGTCAGGCCGTCCGCGCCCGCGTCGACGGCGGTGGCCGCGGTCGCCCCGATGTCCGGCAGGTTCGGCGCGAGCTTCACGACCAGCGGCCGCTCGGTCCGGGACCGGGCCGCCGAGACCACCTCGTCCAGCAGGTCGCGACGTGCGCAGAACACGGCGCCGCCCTCCTTCACGTTCGGGCACGAGACGTTCAGCTCGTAGCCCAGGAACCCGTCCTGGTCGTCGAGCCCGTCGATCACGGCGACGTAGTCCTCGACCACCTTCCCGGCCACGTTCACCAGCACCCGGGCCGAGCGCAGCCGGTCCCGGAGCCAGGGCAGCTTCTCGGTCCTGAACGCCTCCATTCCGACATTGGCGAGCCCGACGGAGTTGAGCATCCCGGCGGCGAACTCGGCGGTCCGGAGCGGCGGGTTGCCGGCCCGCGGCTCGGGGGTGACGGCCTTGGTGACGAGTCCGCCGAGCCGGTCGAGGGGAAGGACCCGGTCGAGCTCGCGGCCGTAGCCGGCGGTGCCGCCGGCCAGGAGGACCGGGTTGGCGAACGTGACGCC
>CAYMLW010000471.1:0-3114 GCA_964391035.1 uncultured Gemmatimonadaceae bacterium | reverse complement strand
CGTCGCGCTCGGCCCAGAGGCGGCCGCTGGTCAGGAGGTCGCGGTCGGCGAACCACCTTGGCGCCGTCGTCGCGGTCACGATCAGCGGCAGCTCCACCATCCCGCCGTAGAGCGACACGGGGCGGTCGTGGTACCGGGTGTTCTTCAGGCGACGCAGCTCGTCGATCACGCCCGGCGTGTCCTCGGCCACCAGGCGACGCACGTCGTAGACGTCATCCTCGGTGGTCTCATCTCTATCGTCGCGGCTGCGTTCCGCCCAGCGGAGGACGACGCGCAGGTGGGCGTCGAGGGCGTCCTCGGCGGAGGAGGGTTCCAGACGGTTAGGAGGTGGCGGGGCGCCATTCAGCTTTACATCTCCAGTCCTTCGACCTGTTCCGACATCTTATTCAACCAAGCTTTCATTGCTTCTTCTTGATCGTCGGATCGGGTTCGACAGTTGTGTCAACTTTTTTCTGTAGAAGTGGTCTGACCCCTTCTGTTGTGTGAAGTCCTTCTTCCTTCCCCTGGTGGGGTCGAGGGCCGGAGCGCCGAAGGCGCGGGAGGCCACGTTGACCCCACCGGGATGGTGCGGTAGCCGCGAAGCTCAGGCGGCCGCCTCGACGTCCTCCCGCAGCCGTTCTACAACCTGCCGCTCGACTCCTTCGTCACACAGGAGCTTCAAGCCGCTTCGTCAGGGACGGGGTAGGTCACGTCGGCCCGGAGTGCCTCAACGGCGAAGCCCAGGGCGGCGCGCATCGCCTCCTGCGTGAGCCGGGGGTGTGCAGCCAGGATCTGATCGATGTTTTCTCCCGCGGCGAGCTTCTCGAGAATGCTCTCCACCGTGATCCGTGTACCCGCGTTCACGGGCTTCCCCTGCATTACGCCTGGATCCGACTCGATCGACACGTCCATAGTGCCTCCGGTTCGTGCACGGCCAGTGGAGGGGAGCGAAAGGAACGGCGGCTCGCTCAGGACCGGTATCTGCTGCTCAGCCGAGAAGTGCGCAACGCCACCGACCGGCCGATTCACCACGTCGCCTTGAACCTCCTTGACCCGGTCGGCGACGACGAGCTAACCCTGCGGAATCGCCCAGCTCCACAAGCTGTCGAGTCTCCTCTCCGATCTCACGGTTCGCCGCGGCCACCCGGGTTTCCCGCAACTCGCCCAGGACCTTCAGGTACCGGTCGAGATCGTCCGGCGCGACCACCTGCCACCGTTCCCCGGTCTGTTCCATCCGCATGTGGAGCACGAGCGTCGTGTCCAGCTCGGGGTGCCTGAAACGCAGACCCACCCTGGCGGCATCGCCGAGACGGTCGACGCCGGCAACCCCGGCGAACGCCTCTGCATCAGCGCCCGTCGTCTGCTGGAACAGCGCGAGGTTGATCTCGCGATCCGACTCCGACGGCGCGAAGATGCCGTCGAAGCGACCCGTTTCCACCGCTTCGAGCACCGCCCCACGCAGGGCCGTCGAAAGCGCAGGCTTCATCTGGTTGGCCATAGCGCTACCCATGGCCGCACCGAGAGCTTCCCACCCGTCGCTCTCCGGATCCGTCACCGATTCGACCAGCGCCTGTCCCACCACTTGGTCGACCAGGGCCAGAACCAGACGATCCAGGTCGACGAAGGTCTGAAAGGCGAACCGGTCGTGCTCACGGATCGACTGTTCGATCTGGGCGAGTGCGTACTGGGGAGTGCCCCGGTAGTACGCTCTCCAGGCGAAGAACCCGACCAAGCCGAGTACGACGATCACGGCCGTCAGGATAAGAAGTCGGCGTCCACTCATATTCTGCTCCCGTCTGAGGAGCCGTGGGGTCAGCACGGCATTGTGATACAGTGAGCGGCTATTCCGCGAACGGCAACTCGAATGTAGGTAGACCGTGTGACAATCCCGCACACGAGCGCGGCCACCGTCATCTCTTCCCTCGGGCCACGGTGGCCGCCAAGCAGATTCTCTGACTTGAGCTTGTTCCTTTGGCAGGCCGTCGGGTTTCCTAGCCGCCGATGCTGCGGATTTGCACTTCGCGGGCAGCAACCTCCCGGACCACCGAATCCACCCGCAGCCGTCGCTCCACCACCTCCCGGGCGAATCGATCCGGCAGTGCCTCCGCGAACTTGAGGCGGTCGACCGCTCCGGCGGCAATCTGGTCGCTGAGATCCAGCTCTGCCGGTTCGAGCTCCGCCAGGCGTGGGCTCAGGTCGCTGGGATCCGTCTCCGGGGAGAGGCGGATGTAGAGGTCCCCCGGGGCGGTCTGGTCGCTGAGGTCGCCAAGACCTATGCTGAGCCAGGTGTTCGCAGCCGCGCCGGCAAACGTCCACCAGTGCTGGCCGCCATCGACTTCGCGCACAACCACCGTCTCCGGGTGAGCGGGTGCCCAGAAGTGCTCGTCCCGCAGCTTCTCGAAGCGGTCGACGGCGCGCCGACTCAACGACACTCGGCCCGGGTCTTCACCTGCCAGGACCCTGCGGATACCCTGGCACACTTCAAACGACAGCCCACGTCCCTCGCCGAACCAGCGCACCTTGCCCCGACGCTCGGCGGGCTCCACTTCGACGACCCCGCGCCGCCAATCGACGTTCACCACGTGCCAGTCGCGGCCACCCAGCAAAAGGATGTGACCGTCGGGGGTTTCCAGGGTCAGAAGGCGCACAGGCACCTGTCCGATCTCTGTCCTGCCCGCGACGACCTTCAGTACCGGTGGCTCGGTGAAAACGGCCATGAGGTCCATGAAGTTCCGGCCACCGAACGTGCGTCGACCTTCGTCGCCGATTCCCAGGATGCCCTGGTCGTCGAACAGGAACCGGTTCTCGAGGAGCGATTCCGTGACCTCGTCCAACCCTGCGGCCACCTCTGCACCGAAGACGAACGGCTCGCCGTACCACTCAGTCCATGTGCGCCGGCCTACGCCTCCCTCCTGCAGCACCAGCGCGAGGAGTTGCTGAACCACCAGGTGGAGAGGCAACGGGGGCGGCTCGAGGGGTTCCACGAAGCCATCGTCCCACGCTCTCAGCAGCCCCAGGGTCTGAAGGAACGCGTCCTCCCGGGTGGCAAGGAACAGCGCATTGGCGGTCGTGCCCTCCCTCCGCCCGGTACGGCCGAGGCGCTGGAGGAAGGAGGCCACAGACGGTGGCGCATCG
>CAYMLW010000470.1:0-3118 GCA_964391035.1 uncultured Gemmatimonadaceae bacterium | reverse complement strand
CTGATGCCGCCCTCGCGCGGCGCGGTGGCCGGCGTCTGCGCCGGGGCCGGCGTCCGGGCGGCGGAGGCGACGAGCAGGAGGAGCACCAAGACCTTGCCGGCGCGCCGGGTCGTGGCGACGAGCGCCCGGAACGACGTGGATGCTCCGAGCGAATGGCTGCGGACCGGGGATCGGTTCATGGGAGTTCCCGACGAGGGTGGTCGAGGCCTGTTCGCCGGAGCCTAGCGCCCGGATCCCCCGCGGCGCAACCGGACGCCGGACGCCGGACGCCGGACGCCGGACGCTGGACGCTGGACGCTGGACGCCGGACGCTGGACGCTGGACGCTGGCCGCTGGACGCTGGACGCCGGACCCCGGACGCTGGACGCTGGACGCCCACGCCGCTAGCCTCCGCCCATGGCCCAACGAACGTTCGTTCTCGGCGACCTCCACGGCGCGGCCCGCGCCCTCGACCAGGTCCTCGATCGCTCCGGCTTCGACCTCGCCGCCGACCGCCTGATCTCCCTGGGCGACATATGCGACGGCTGGCCCGAGGTCGACCGCTGCTTCGACCGCATCCTCGATCTCGAGCACCTCACCGTCGTCCTCGGCAACCACGACGTCTGGGCCGCCCGGTGGATGCGGACGGGCGAGGCGATCATCGGCTGGCACGGCGAGGGCGGGGAAGGGACCGTCGCCTCGTACGCCCGGCGGGCGGGCCGGGAGCCGCCGTCGACCCCGAAGGCCGTCCGAGAGCTGGCCGACACGGTCCCCGCCGAGCACATCGCTCTCCTGCGCAGCACCCGGTCGTACCTCATCGAGACGGGCGATGATGGCCGACGTCGCCTGTTCACCCATGCCGGCTGGGACCCCGACCGGCCGCCAGAGGAGCAGGACGAGTACGTGCTGCGCATGGGTCGGGAGCTCTGGTTTGGAGCGGTGATGCGGGAGGCCCGGGAAGGGCCCGACACCGCGCCCCTCACCGACTTCGACGAGGTCTACATCGGGCACACGCCCACCGACGGGCCCGAGCCCCGGCGGGTCCTCGACGTCTGGAACCTCGACCAGGGCGCCGGCTGGGACGGGGTGCTCACGCTCATGGACGTCGAGACCCACGAGTACTGGCAGAGCGACCCGGTGGGCGAGCTGTACCCTGACGCGAAGGGGCGACGGTAGGAGCGGGACCCGGGGGGTGGATCAGTCGAACTGGCCAGGTCCTACGGTTCGAGCCGCGGCGTCCGGGTTCGGCCACCTCCAGCCCTGGCCCGAGATCGCGGTGCACGTCGATGGCCCCGCCGATGATCTCCCGCGTGATCCCGTCCGTCGGAAGCTCCACGACCGATGATGTCACTCCGTTGTCTCCGTTCCTTCCGAGCCCTCCGTGTCACGCTTGTTTCGAAAGGTTGTCGAGCCAGCACGACAGGGGAATAGCCGGATGCGACGAAATCGGGAGGGGAACCGAACCCGTACCCGCGAGCACGGAGCACCGCAGGGGAACGTCGCCCCGACCGACCCCGACGAGGGCACCCACTTGCCGCGCGCCCCCGGCCGCCGTATCCTCCGTCCCACGGGTAGCATTTAGGTCGCGAGACAGCGACCAGCCTACTTGGCCGGCCCGGCCCCACGAGGGGGCGAACAGGGACTAAAGGGCGATACGCGGAAGGCCTGCGATCGCTCAGGATCGCGGGTCTTTTTCGTACCGCGACCCTCCCACGGCCATCACGACTCCACTGGGAGGTCGCAATGATCTACACGTCCGAATCGGTCACCGAGGGCCACCCCGACAAGGTCGCCGACTTCATCTCCGATTCCATCCTCGATGCCTGCCTCGCCGCGGACCCCGGCGCCCGCGTGGCCGTCGAGACGCTGGTCAAGGGCGGCGACGTCGTCCTGGCCGGCGAGGTCACCGTGCCCGGCCACGAGCTGTCCGTCGGCGGCGTGCCCGTCCCGGCGTCCGGCGGCGCCGTCGATGCCTCGGCCGGGAACGGCGGGCCCCTCGGGTCGCTGGACCTCGAGCCCGTCGTCCGGGAGGCCGTCCGCGCCATCGGGTACGCCGACCCCGCCGACCCCTTCGACGCCGACCGACTCCGGATCCACTGCCTGCTTACCGCCCAGTCCGGTGAGATCGCCCGGGCCGTGATCGGCGAGGACCTCGGTGCCGGGGACCAGGGCCTCATGTTCGGTTATGCGACGGCGGAGACCCCCG
Organism: uncultured Gemmatimonadaceae bacterium; assembly: GCA_964391035.1. Taxonomy (GTDB): domain Bacteria; phylum Gemmatimonadota; class Gemmatimonadetes; order Longimicrobiales; family RSA9; genus JAWVYT01. The sequence continues at coordinate 933 of CAYMLW010000470.1, read as the reverse complement.
AGCTCCTCCCGCTCCCCGTCGTTCTCGCCCACCGCCTGTCCCGGGCGCTGACCGAGGCCCGCCGCACCGGTGCGGCCCCGTTCCGGCCGGACGGGAAGACCCAGGTCTCGGTCGACTACGATGCCGGCCGCCCGGCCCGCGTCGCCACCGTCCTGGTCTCGACCCAGCACGCCCCGGGAGCTCTGGAGGAGGTGCGTGCCCATCTCCGGGAGGAGCTCATTCCCGCCACGCTCGGCGACTGGTGGGACCCGGCCATCGGGCTGGTCCTGAACCCCGCCGGTGAGTGGACCGAGGGCGGGCCGTCGCAGGACGCGGGACTGACCGGTCGCAAGATCATCGTCGACACCTACGGCGGGCTGGCCCGCCACGGCGGCGGCGCGTTCAGCGGCAAGGACGCCACCAAGGTCGACCGCAGCGGCGCCTACTTCACCCGCTGGCTCGCCCGGCAGGTGGTGGAGGCCGGGGTCGCCCGGCGCGCCGAGGTGCAGGTCGCCTACGCCATCGGCCGACCCCGACCCCTGGCCATGGCCGTCGACACCTTCGGCACGGGCGACGACGACGCGGCCCACGAGCTCGTCGCCGGCCACGACTTCCGGCCCGCCGCCATCATCGAGCGCTTCGGACTCCGTCAGCCGATCTTCCGCCGGACCACGAACTACGGGCACTTCGGGCGGGCGAGGCTGCCGTGGGAGACGGGCGAAGGGGGGCGTCCGGAGGAGGTCGCGGCCGCGGCTCGTACCGGGTAGCGGCCCCGCAGACAGGCCCGCGGCGGCGGCCCACGGCGGCGGCCCGGTGGTGCCCGTCCGGCGTTGCGTTTTCCGACGGATTCCGCGACGCTTCAGCCGATCCCCGGAAAAGACGTGCTGGCTCATCGTTCCTTCGCAGTCGGGCTGAATGATCGAAGACCATACCACACCCTCGGGCCATCCAGGC
>CAYMLW010000469.1:0-3132 GCA_964391035.1 uncultured Gemmatimonadaceae bacterium | reverse complement strand
GGCGACGCGGGAGCGGTACGCGCGCGCGGCGAAGTTGGTGGGCGCGTTCGAGAACCCGACCGGCGCCCGGCGGGCTGGACGCAGCGGCTCAGCGGTCCGACGGACCGGCCCCCGGCAGCTCCACCCTCGCGGCATGCCCCGGTGCCTCCGCCAGCTTCCGGTCCGCCGTCAGCAGCGGCGCGTCCAGCGCCTCGGCCAGCGCCAGGTAGACGGCGTCGTACGCCGTGACGTTGACACGCAGCTCCCAGATCCGGGCGAGGAAGAGGTGGTGGGCGTAGCGCTCGATGCGGAGATCGGTGAAGTCCCGGAGCGCCGCTTCCGCCCGGGTCGGTGACAGCGCCCCCCTGAGCACGTGCCGGCGGAGCACCTGCGCCACCTCCAGGTCCAGCAGATGCGGCGCGTTCAGCACCTCGCCGCCGAACAGGCGCCCCTCCAGCGCCCGGCCCAGGTCGGTCTGCAGCAGCACCTCGAGCACCGCCGAGGCGTCCACTACGATCACCGCGACTCCCGCTCCGCCCGCTCCGCCCGCACCGCCTCCGCCGCCGACTCCGCCAGGTACACCGGACCCCGCTCCCGGATCCGGGCCAGCAGCTCCCCCGGCTCCGGCCGCTCCACCGCTCGCCGGACCACGTCCAGCAGGTAGTCCGACAGCGTCATCCCCGCCCGCGCCGCCCGGGCCTTCAGCTCCCGGTGCAGCGGGTCAGGCACGTTCCGAATCTGGATCATTCCCATGTGTAGAACATGGAAGCATGCTCACGACATGTCAACCTCCTTCCTGGTGTCGCGCACCCGGGTCGGGCCGTCAATTCAGCGACGGTCCCCCGCCGCCGCCGCCCCGGGCCCGGGTCGTCAGCGCTTCGAGCCCGACCAGCCGCGTCGCTTCTTTCCGGATGCGCTCGCCGCCCGTCTCCACATCGTCGATGCCCTCCTCGATCAGCCACCACACCCCCCGCCAGGCCCAGTGCACCTCGGTGGAGCGATCGACCTCGTCCTGGTCCCAGGGCGTCCTGGGGCGAGGGCGCTCTTCCCACAGCGCCTCGCACTCGTCCTCGAGCAACTCCAGGAGGTCGAAGAGGTCGTCGAGGCGCGCTTGGTCCCGGGCCCGGGTCAGCCACCGGTGCTGGATCCAGGCGACCGTCATGGCGGTGGCGGGGCAGACCCGGATTCCGGTGTTGACCCACATCGGGGCCTGGCAGCAGTCGCAGACCGGGTTGCCGTCCGGGTCCGTTCGCACGCCGAAGGGCAGCCCGCCGCCGGCCAGGATCTCGTCGAGGCCCCGGACCGGGGGCGGCGGCACGACCAGCCCGGGTCGTCGGCCATCGTCCTCCCGCACGATGACGGCCCAGCCGGTCCATCCGAGGTCCACCACGCCGGTGTCGGGGCTCGGCCGGTAGCGGAGCCGCCAGTCCCGGTCGATCGGCCGGTCCGGGTCGCCGTGGTGGAGCGTGCGAATCGCGCCCTCGAACTCGACGCGCAGGTCGGGCTCGCAGGTGCCCAGGGCCTCGAGCAGCGCCGGGATCACGCTGGCGTCGCCCCGGTCCGCCACGGCGTTCACCACCGCGTCCAGCAGAGCCTCCTCCTCGGACAGAGCCGTCATCAGGACCTCCCCCGCTCGAGGGTCCGGGTTCCAGCCCAGCGACGTGTAGGCCCAGATCCGCTGCCACCACTCGCCGTCCCGGGCCAGCTCGGCGACACCGTCGACCGCCGGCCCGCCGATCCTGGCCAGCGCCACCGCCGCCACCAGACACCCCAGCTCGTCGTGCTCGGGAGCGGCACGCAGCATCCGGAGCAGGGCAGGCACGGCCCGGACCGCTCGCATCTCCCCCGCCACCACGCCCAGCCAGAGCGGGTTCGACGACCGCTCCGCCCCCTCGGCCCGATCGGCGAGCGCCACGTTCAGCCCCGCCACCAGGCCGGGCTCCCACTCCTCGCCCCGGGCCAGCAACTCCTCCATCAGCCGGACGTTCGGCCGGGACCCGCATTCCGCGACGGACGAGATCAGCCTGGCGGTCGAGACGTACGAGAAGTCGGTGCGCGGCCTCGGCGGGCGCTGGATCGCTCCCATGGCTGGCCTCCCTGGACGTGTCCGTTCCCGGGCACCCGACGGCCCGCCCACCGCGGGCCCGCCGCCGTGCCCGCGCCTACCATGCCGTGCGGAGCGGGGCAGCGGAATGGCGGGATGGGACAGATTCCGCCGGCCGACCTCTGGTGACCCCGGTTTTCGCCGGAGGACCAGCAGCCACGCCGTCACCGGCGTCCCCGGGTCGGCCTTCCCCTCGGGTCAGGCCTCCGGGACCACGTCCCGCACCACGAGATCGAGGGCGACAGCACCGGCTCGATGTGGTCGCCCTCGCCTCTGTGTGTACCGGCCCCTTCCCCTGCCCCGGCCACCGCCGCGGTCCGCAGAAATTGCCCCGGACATCGCCAGAAGTTGACCATGGGCGCTTCACACGCACCGGAATCCGCGCGCATCCTCGTCGTCGACGACGACGACAACGCCCGCACCATCCACAAGACAGCGCTGGCCCACGTCGGCTACGACGTGCGCGAGGCCGATTCGGCCGATGCGGCGCCGGAGGCGGCCCCGCGACCATCGGCCGCACCTCGTGCTGGTGGACCTGCTGATGCCCGTGGTGGACGGGTGGCCCGGGCACGAGCTTCCAGCCCGCCTTGACACGATATTCGTGCATCACGAGATTCGTGCCATGAAACGGAACGTGACGGTCTCCATGGACGAGGACACGGCGCGCTGGGTGCGGGTGGAAGCCGCGAAGCGGGATGTCAGCGTGTCCCGGTTCCTGGGCGAGGTCCTGGCGGAGCGACGGCGGCGGGCGGAGGGCTACGAGGCGGCGAGAGCCCGGTTCATGACCCGGGAGCCGCGCCAGCTCCGGGGCGTCGGCGATCCACTGCCGTCCCGCGGCGATCTCCACGAGCGCGGGTCCGGGGCGTGACCCCGCCGGTCTTCGTCGACACGAACGTCCTGGTCTACCTGCGGGATTCGGCGGACCCCGACAAGCAGCGGCGCGCCGCGGAATGGATGGCGCACCTCTGGGACACCGGGTCGGGCCGCCTCAGCCTCCAGGTCCTGCAGGAGTACTACGTGACGGTGACGCAGAAGCTGGAGCCCGGCAT
>CAYMLW010000468.1:0-3138 GCA_964391035.1 uncultured Gemmatimonadaceae bacterium | reverse complement strand
CCTCTACACCCACCCGCCGGATCGCCTGGCGCTGCCGCACGAACACCCGCCACTCCCCGATTCGATCTTCCAGCATCCGCGTACCCCGCTCCGTCATGGCTCTAGATCCCCTGCAGCGCTGGCCCGAGGCCCTCGAACCAGACCGCGCGTAACGTCGAGTCCACCACCTCCCACTGCCGCTGGTGCCGCGCCAACTCCTCCATTCCCTCCGCCGTCAGGCAGTAGTACTTCCGCCGACGCCCCGACTCCGACTTCCCCCAGCTCGCCTCCACGTAGCCCCGCCGCTCGAGACGGTGCAGCACCGGGTACAGCATCCCGTCCGTCCACTGCAACCGATCCCCCGACAGCTCCGCCACACGCTTGATGATCGCGTAGCCGTAGCTCTCGCCCTCGTCTCGCAGAATGGCCAGGACGAGGGGCGACGCGGATGCGGCGACCAGGTCCTTGTCTACCTGCATCGCCGTCTCCGTGGCGGTCGGGTCTCATCGCGCTCGTACATAGCACCAGTATGCATGGAGGTGCTATGTATATCAAGGACGATGGATCCAGGCCCGTGGACAGTCAGGACGGCGGACCAGTCTCCCGTTTCGTCGCATCCCGACATGCCCGGGGAACCGGCTCTGCCGAGGGAGGCGCCGGGACGACAGGCAGCGGCCGTGTCCCAACCGTGGCAATAGGCATGGCGGTTCGGGTCAGAACTGGCGACTGGTGCGCCGTCCCTGTTGGTGCGCCGTCCCTATCGGAGCTCGTAGGGCAGGGTGTAGAAGGCCATGCCCTGGTGGACGCGCCCCCGGGCGTCGAAGAGGGTGTTGTTGTCCCAGGAGGAACCTGTGCCCCAGAGGTCCTTCATGGTGGACGTGATCCACGCGGGCTCCCAGTAGACGACGCCGATCCCGCCGCCGTCGATCACCTGCCGGACCAGCTCGGCCATGAAGTCGCGCTGTCCCGCTGGGGAAGCCGGGTAGCCGGTCACGAGGCCGGCTTCGCCGTAGATGTTGCCGTACTGGTCGGCGTCACCGAGGGTCCACGGGTAGGCGGTCTCGACGAGCATCACGTCCTTGCCGTAGCGCTGGCGCCAGGTCTCGACGTGGTGATCGATGGCGGACAGCGGCTCCTCGGACCAGAGGGAGTAGTAGGAGAACCCGATGATATCGAAGTCCTCGACGCCGCCAGCGTCGGTGATGCCGTCGAAGAAGGGGACGACGTTCTCGGGCTGGGCGATGTGCAGGATGATCCGTGTCCCGGGTGCGGCGTCCCGCACGGCCCGGATCCCGGCGTTGAGCACGCGTCCCTGGGCGGCCCGGTTCCCGTGGCAGACGTTCAGGTCGGGGAATCCGGGCTCGGTATTCGTGGACAGCATCCCGCAGTTGATCTCGTTGCCCACCTGCACGAGCTCCGGAAGCAGCCCTTCGGCCTCCATGGCCCGGAGCGTGGCGGCGGTGTAGGCGTACACGGAGTCGACCAGGATGTCGAGGTCGGTGATGTCCTTCCAGGCGTCCGGCACGTTCTGTCGGCCGGGATCGGCCCAGGTGTCGGAGTAGTGGAAATCGAGGAACAGATGCATACCCTCGGCCTTCGCTGCCCGGCCCGCCCGGATCACGTCTTCGAGGCCGCTGTACAGCGGCACGTCGGGGTCCTCGTACACCTCCCGCACCCACGCGGGGTCGTGCCAGAGGCGTAACCGGACCGTATTCACCCCGTGGTGCGCAAAGATGGCGTAGGGGCTGCGGTACCCCAGCGAGTCGGCGTAGCTGCCGCCGTGATCGAGGATCTGGTTGACGTAGGACAGGTCCGCGCCCATGACGAACCGGTCCGGTCCGTAGAACACGGGCCCGGGGTCCGGCAACCCGGGGCCGGAATCGACGGGCCCGGCCGCGGAGCCGCAACCGGCGCTGAGTCCCGCGATGGCGGCGAGGATGCCTGCGACCGGAGCGAGCCGGACCCGTCCGCGCCCGGTGCCACCTCGGCCAGCCGGGCGACGCGGGCTGTCCCGACGGCCTGCCCGCCGGCCCCCTCCTCCCCACCTCATGCGACCTCACCTGCGTCCACGATCCCGGCGCCGGCGCTCGGCCGGGTCACGTACACCCGCGCGTCGAGTCCCATCCGACGATCGTACGCCTCCTTGGTCCGGGCCGCGAACTCCCTCGCGTCCGTCTCCGTCACCAGCGCGACGGCGCACCCGCCGAACCCGGCGCCGGTCATTCGCGCGCCGATGCAGCCTTGCTGCGACCGTGCGATCTCGACCATCGCGTCGAGCGCGTCGCTCGACACCTCGAAGTCGTGGCGGAGGCTGGCGTGGCTGGCGTCCATCAGGCGACCCAGCTCTCCGGCGTCATCTCGCTCCATGGCGTCTGCGGCGTCCGTCGTCCGGGCGTTCTCGGTGACGACGTGCCGGGCCCGGCGTGCCGTGACGGGCTCCAGCTCGCCGGCCCTACCCGCGAGCTGCTCCGGCGTCACGTCCCGGAGCGCGTCCGCGCCGAAGTGGCGCGCCGCCTCCTCGCACTGCCGGCGCCGCTCGTTGTACTTCGAGTCCACGAGGCCCCGGCGGGTGGCCGTGTCCAGGATGACGACCACCGTGCCGGTGGGCAGGGGGACGGGCCGGGTCGCCAGCGATCGGCAGTCGATCAGGACGGCGCTGCCCGCCTCGCCCACCGCCGAGATCATCTGGTCCATGATCCCGCAGTTCATGCCCACCCACTCGTTCTCGGCCCGCTGCGCCAGCCGCGCCATCGCCGGCGGGTCCCAGGGTCCTCCGGCCACCGCCATGGCCGCCCGGGCCGTGGCCAGCTCGAGGGCCGCGCTCGAGGACAGGCCGGCGCCGATGGGCACGTCGCTGCCCAGGGCGCCCTCCCACCCCGTCAGCCGGTGGCCCGCCTCTTCCAACGACCACGCCGTCCCCTTGAGGTACTCGGCCCAGCCCTCGTCGCGCTCGAGGTCGTCCAGGCCGAAGGCCGCCTCCTCCTCGAAGTCCATCGACCAGACCCGGACGGTCCGGTCGGCACGGGGTCGCACCGCCAGCCAGACCGCCCGGTCGATGGCCATGGGGAGGACGAAGCCGTCATTGTAGTCGGTGTGCTCGCCGATCAGGTTGACCCGCCCCGGCGCCCGCACCAGCAGCGCCGGCTCCTCGTCGAACCG
>CAYMLW010000467.1:0-3143 GCA_964391035.1 uncultured Gemmatimonadaceae bacterium | reverse complement strand
CTCTACCTCACCTACTCGAAGCCGCTGCCCGGCGGCGAGTCCACCACGGCGCTGATCCGCGGGGTATTCGAGAACGACCGGCTCACCGACGTCGAGGAGCTCCTCGAGGCCGAGTCCCGTGGCCGGGGCCACTACGGGTCCCGCATCGTGTTCGACGGCCGCGGCCACGTGTTCTTCTCGGTGGGCGACCGGCAGGCGCCGCCGCGGGGTGACCTGGAGGCCCATCCGGCACAGGACCTCTCCAACCACCACGGCGTGGTCATCCGCCTCCACGACGACGGCCGCGTCCCGGACGACAACCCGTTCGTCGACGTGCCCGGCGCCCGGCCGGAGATCTGGAGCTACGGCCACCGCAACATCCAGGGGCTGGCGATGCACCCGGAGACCGGCGAGCTGTGGGCCAACGAGCACGGCCCTCAGGGCGGCGACGAGCTGAACCTCATCCGCCCGGGCCTCAACTACGGCTGGCCCGTGATCGGCTACGGCGTCAACTACGGCTCGGGTACGGCCATCCACGTGTCGACGCACCGGGAAGGGATGGAGCAGCCGGTGCACTACTGGGTCCCGTCCATCGCCACGTCCGGGCTCATGATCTACACCGGCAGCCGGTTCCCCGGGTGGCGTGGCAGCATGTTCGTCGGCGGGCTGTCCGGCCAGCAGATCGCGCGACTCGCCATGGACGGCCGCCGGGTAGACCGGGAGGAAACCCTGCTCCAGGATTTCGGTCGTGTTCGCGACATCGTGCAGGGCCCCGACGGTCACATCTACGTGGCCATCGACGATCGGAACGGGAACCCGACACCCGTCGTGCGGCTCGAGCCGATCATGTGACGAGCAGGGACGTCACGGGGGCCGGCTGGTTGCCTACACCAGGACCATCGCCGGCTCCTCCAGGAACCCGACCAGCGTCTGGAGGAAGCGAGCGCCCATGGCGCCGTCGACCGCCCGGTGGTCACAGCTCATGGTCACCTTCATGCGCGGCCCGATGACGGCCTCGCCGTCCTCGACGGCGACCCGGTCCTCGACGGCGCCCACGGCCAGGATTCCGGCCTCCGGCGGGTTGATGATGGCGGTGAACGCCTCGATCCCGAACATGCCCAGGTTCGACACGCTGAACGTCGCGCCGGTGTACTCGTCGGGCTGGAGCTTCTTCTCCCGGGCCCGGCCGGCCAGCTCCCGGACCTCGGCGCCGATCTGTGCCGCGCCCTTCAGGTCGGCGTCCCGGATGACGGGCGTGATCAGGCCGTCCTCGACGGCCACGGCCACGCCCAGGTGGACGCGGTGGAAACGCTTGATGTGGTCATCGTGCCACTGGGCATTCACCTCGGGATGCCGCTTCAGCGCCATGGCCGTGGCCTTCAGGACAAGGTCGTTGACGGAGACCTTGAGGCCGTCCTTCTCGAGGCTCGCATTCATCCGCTCCCGGGCGGCCATCATCCGGACCATGTCGACGTCCCGGTTCAGGTAGAACGTCGGGACGGGCCCGATGCTGGTGACCAGTCGCTTGGCGATGGTCTTCCGCATCTGGGTGACCGGGACCTCCTCGACCTCCGGCCCCTCGTACGTGGGCCGGGCGAAGCGGGGGCCTGGCGCACCGGGTGCCGCGGCACCGGCCTGGGCCGCGGCCGGCCGCGCGGACTCCTCGTGGACGCCCTCCTCGATGGCCGCCTCGATGTCGGCCTTGGTGATCCGGCCGCCGGGGCCCGAGCCGCTGACACGGTCGAGGGGCAGTCCCGCCTCCTCCGCCAGCCGCCGGGCCAGCGGCGAGGCCTTGATCCGGCCGTCGCCGCGGGATTCACCGGCTCCGGCAGTCCCGGCTCGGTCTTCGGTATCCGCCGCGCCGCCCGGTTCCGCACCGACGCCCGCCGGCCCCCGGGCCTCTTCCTCGCCCGCTTCGGCTCCGGCCGCCTGTTCCTCGTCCGCTTCGTCTTCGCCCGCGCCGGCTTCCCGGGAGGTTCTTGCCCTTCACCCTGACGGGCTGACCCCGGAAGCGCCCCGGCCCCGTCCTCCGACGCGCCTGCCGATGGCTCGGGCATGTCCTCCAGCAGCCCGGCGATGTCCTCGTCCTCCGCGGCGATCACGCCGATGACGGTCCCCACGGCGGCCGTGGAGCCCTCGCCCAGGATCCTCTTGCGCAGCACGCCGGACCCTCGGGCGACCAGCTCCATGGTGGCCTTGTCGGTCTCGATCTCGGCCAGGACATCGCCCTCGGCAACCTCGTCGCCTTCGTCCTTCATCCACTGGACCAGCTCCCCCTCCTCCATGGTCGGAGAGAGCGCTTCCATATGTACCTTCGTCGCCATGTCAGGTCTCCGGCGTTTCAGACTACGTCCGCTACTTCAGATCTCGGCCCGAGACTCGAGATCGAGATCACGCCAACGCTCACGCATTCCGATACAGCACCCGGTTGCAGGCCGCCACCACCCGCTCCTTCGACGGCTTGGCCAGCTTCTCGAGGCGCTTGGCGTAGGGCATGGGCACGTCGGCCTGGCTGACCCGGACGACCGGCGCGTCGAGCCAGTCGAACAGCTCGTCCTGGACCAGGTCGATGATGCTGGCGGCGATCCCGGCGAAGCCCCACCCCTCCTCGAGGTAGACGGCCCGGTTGGTCTTCTTCACCGACGCGGCGATGGTGTCCACGTCGAGCGGCCGCAGCGTGCGCAGGTCCACCACCTCCGCCTTCACCCCGTCCCTGGCCAGCTCGCTCGCCGCCTGCAGCGCGACGTGGATCATCTTGCCGTGGGTCAGGATCGTGACGTCGTCGCCCTCCTTCTTGACCTCGGCCACGCCGAGAGGGATGACGAAGTCCTCGTCGTCGGGGACCTCGCCCTTGAGCGCGTACAGCATCTCGCCCTCGAAGAAGGCGACGGGGTCGTTGTCCCGGATGCTCGCCTTGAGCAGCCCCTTCGCGTCGGCCGGCGTGCCGGGCGTCACGATCTTGAGGCCGGGGAAATGGGCGTAGACCGGCTCGAGGGCCTGCGAGTGCTGGGCGCTGAGCTGGAGCGCCGCGCCCGTCGGGCCGCGGAACACGATGGGGCAGTTGAACTGGCCGCCCGTCATGTACAGCATCTTCGCCGCGCTGTTGAAGACCTGGTCCTCGGCCAGCATGGCGAAGTTGAAGGTCATGAACTCGATGACCGGCC
>CAYMLW010000466.1:0-3151 GCA_964391035.1 uncultured Gemmatimonadaceae bacterium | reverse complement strand
CGCCTCCGCCGAGGCCGTCTTCCGCGCCCGCCGGGATGACCCCGCCGTCGACTTCTCCGGCCCGGCCGTCGAGTACGCCAAGGCCGTGGAGACGGAGCTGAACGCGCTGGTCTTCCCGCGGGTGCGCGAATGGCTGAAGAGCGCGAAGCTGTCGGAACGGGAGGTTGCCGTAGGGAGCACGCGCCTGGACCTGGGGCAGCGGGTGAGCCACCAGTCGCTGGGGGCGGTGGTGCATAGGTGGAGCGCGTCCGGGCGCGGGTGTGCGGGGTGGGGTGTGAGGGGCTGTTGGTGAAGATGGCGAGAGGGAAGGGGATCAGTCCTCGGTCGGGATAGCACTGCGCCGGGGTAAGAATCTTCGCGAAGAAACGTCCAGCCTGTAGATTGGGAGCCATGCTGAGAGTCGACGTAAGCCCGCGGATGATCCGGTGGGCTCGGGAGCGGGCTGGCAAAGAGCCTGACGAGCTTCGCGGCAGGTTCCCGCGTCTGGACGAGTGGGAGCGCGGCGAGATCGGTCCCACGCTGAAGCAGCTGGAGAGTTACGCCAGTGCCGTGTGGGTTCCCGTCGGCTACCTGTTTCTCTCCGAACCGCCAGCCGAGGAGGTGCCGCTCCGGGACTTCCGCTCCGACCGTGGCCGCGCCGGCCCGCCGAGTCCGCATCTGCTCGATACGATCTACCTGAGCCAGGCTCGCCAGGACTGGTACCGAGACTACGCGCGTTCGGCCAGAGTGGGCCCGCGGCCCTTCGTCGGGTCGGTCACCCTGTCCGATCCGATTGAGGAAACCGCCGCGGCGATCCGGCAGACGATCGGGTTCGACCTCGAAGCCAGGCGCCGCGCATCCACGTGGACCGACGCGTTGCGGCAGTTCATTCGCCAGGTCGATGCCGCCGGGATCCTGGTCATGGTGAGCGGAGTGGTTCGGAACAACACGCACCGGGCGCTGGATCCCAACGAGTTCAGGGGATTCACGATGGCCGACGATGTGGCGCCATTGATCTTCGTGAACGGAGCCGACAGCAAGGCGGCTCAGATGTTCACTCTGGCCCACGAGCTCGCCCACGTGTGGCTGGGCCGGTCTGCTCTTTCCGATCCGGATCCCGGAGAAACGGCCGAGATGGAAGTCGAACGCTGGTGCAACCGCGTGGCGGCCGAGCTGCTGGTCCCGATGGACGTTCTTCGAGACGAGCTCCGTCCCGACGCGGCGCCGAGCGCGGAGATGAAGCGGCTCGCTCGCAGATTCAAGGTGAGCACGCTGGTGGCACTTCGGCGTCTCTTCGAAGCGGACGCGATCACGCGCGCCCGGTTCCGGGAAGAATACGACGCCGAGGTGGCCAGGATCCTGGCCCTCCCCAGGGGGACGGGGGGAAACTTCTACCGGACTCAGCCGGTGCGGGCGGGCAGACGCTTCGTGACGGCGCTGGTGGAGAGCACGCTCGAGGGGCAGACCCTGTACCGCGATGCACTCCGCATGCTCGGGATTTCCAGAGTCGAGACCTTCCACGAGCTCGGCAGGTCCATGGGCGCAATGGCCTGATGGCGTATCTGCTCGATGCCAACGTCTTCATCCAGGCCAAGAACCTGTACTACGGGTTCGACTTCTGTCCCGCCTTCTGGGACTGGATCGATCAGGAGAACCGGGCGGATCGCGTCTTCAGCATCGAGCGCGTAGGCGATGAGCTGGCAGCAGGCGAAGATCGACTCGCGGAATGGGCCCAGGAAAAGGGATCGGCGCTCTTTCTCCCGCCGGACTCGGCCATGCTGACCAGCCTGCCCGCTGTCAGTGAATCGAACACACTGTGGTCACCCACGAAGTCGCCGCCGATTCCGTCCACAAGGTAAAGATCCCCAACGTCTGTATCGGTCTGGGCATCAAGTGCGTCACGCCGTTCGAGATGCTCCGAGCGGAAAGAGCCCGGTTTGTGCTCCAAACGCCCGCTTGAATCCGGTGAAGGCGGACCTGATGAGGCTCGAACAGCTTGTCCAACGGGGCCATCTCGACCGCGGGACTGTGGTTTTCCTGACGAATGACGCGGGGTATTGGCGCGACACGGGGCGTCGTGATGGCGCTTTCCCGCTGAACGGTGGATCTTCGATCTTCCGCACGACGGACGCCCAGATCCGCCTCGCCGCCTTCGCCTTCATCGAGGAGCAGACCGCCCTCCACGACGGCATCGTCCCGTACCGGACGCTCCTCGGGAGCTCCGCCGCGTACTCCCGTGGCTGGGCCGCGAGCTTCGCCTTCTCGATCCTCCAGCGGGTGTCCCCGGAAATGGACCCGGCGGACGTCATCGCGCTGGAGGGAAGCTGGAAGGAGCGGCTGCACACCCGGGAGCATGGGCTGAACGAGGACTGGCGGTCGCGAGAGCACGGTAGGCCACCACGAACCTCCCACTCCGACCGGAAGCGCCGTATTCTTCCGGGGCACCACCACGGAGGGTACCGATGGATCAAGCCTGGCTGAACCCGAAGTCGCCCGCCGAAGTCAACGCGATCCTGGCCGAGCTACGGTCCCGCCTGGAGCGCATCTACGGGGATCGGCTTCGTGGGATGTACCTGTACGGGTCCTATGCCCGTGGCGAACCGGAGCGTGGGAGTGACCTCGATGTCCTGATCGTGCTGGACGAGGTTGAGTCGGGCTGGAAGGAGATCGAGCGGACCAGCCATGACACGGCTGAGCTTTCGCTGGAGCACGATCTGACCATCAGCACCATCTTCATGTCGGAGACCCGCTGGCTGAACGATGACACCACGTTCCTCCGGAACGTCCGAGAGGAAGGCCGGGCCGCGTGAGTCCGGAGTGGCGCCAACACCTGGACATGGCCGAACGGTCGATCGAAGCCGCCCGGGAGCTGCTCGATGCCGGTCACAGTGACTTCGCCCTGTCGCGAGCCTATTACGCCACGGACTGGAATCCGAGACCCTCGAAGATCTCGTCACGGCGCTTCTGACGGCCCCGGCTTTTCTCGATCACGACGTCAAGAGATGCGACCTCGGCAACCTGTGTCGCATGCTCGATCGGCGCCTCGGCCATGCCAGAGGCGAGCACCGTCTCCAGCTCGGAGCGGAGATCTTGCAACCGCAGAGGCGTCACTTCAATCGGTCCAACGCTTCCCGGATGACCTGGTCACCCGGAATGGTATCGACCGTCCCCT
>CAYMLW010000465.1:0-3159 GCA_964391035.1 uncultured Gemmatimonadaceae bacterium | reverse complement strand
ACCGGCGGCGTGAGTGCGGAAGTGTGGCGCGCGCTCAACGAGGACCCGACAAAGCCGCTCCTGAACCGGGCGGTCGGAGACGCGCAGCCCCCCGGTTCCACGTTCAAGATGACCGTCGCGGCCATGGCGCTGGCCCGGGGCGTCATCACGCCGGACGAAGTGATGCCGCAGCCGTGCACCGGCGGGCTGTCGTATGCGGGACGGTACGCCCGCTGCTGGACTACCCATGGGCAGCGGTTCGCTCTGGCGGGGGGAATCAAGAACTCGTGCAACGTCTACTTCTACCAGGTGGGAATCCGCCTCGGCCTGGCCGAATTCATGGAGTCCGGGACCGCCCTCGGGCTGGGCCACAGGACGGGGGTCGACCTGCCCGCCGAGATCTCACCGACGTTCCCTCGGGACCCCGAATGGTTCCGCGGCCGCTATGGCTACACTCCGCAGCCCTCGGAGATCATGTCGCTCTCCATCGGGCAGGGCGCCGTGGGCATGACGCCTATCAAACTGGCGCAGATCGCGACCGGTTTCGCACGTCCCGACAAGCGCATGGTCGTGCCGCGATTGGTCCAGTCCGGGGAGCCGGCGAGCTTAGCCGAGCAATACGACATCTCGGGAGACCAGCTCTCCGAGATTCGCCTCGGGATGCGCCAGGTCCTGGCGCCCGGCGGTACGGCGTGGCTGAGCCGGCTCGATCGCTGGGACATAATGGGCAAGACGGGTACGGCCCAGAATTCCCGGGGCGATGACCATGCCTGGTTCGTTGGCGTGGGCGGACCGAAGGGCGAGGAGCCGGAGATCGTCGCTGTCATGCTCATCTACCACGGCCTGCACGGCAGCACCGCGTCGGGCCCGGTGGCCAACGCCATCAACTTCTATCTGGATCGGAAGTACGGGGTGCCCTTCGAGCGGTACGCGACGCCCCGGGAGAAGCAGGCCCAGGGGCTCCCCGTCGACTGGCAGGGCATCTCGCAGCCGGTGGAGAACTACCCCGTCCAGGACTATCCGGAATGACGTATCGGTCAGGCCACGGGCAGATCACCCCGCCCTCGGACGGAACGCGGGACTGGAATCGGCATACCGCAGGGGTTAGATTGACACGACCGCCGTGGCGGTCCTTCCTGACAGCCAGATCCGCACCCTAACCCCGGCTCCCGGAGGCACTGCCTATGCCGACCCCGTTCTTCAGCTCCGAGGAGTATGATGAACGTGCGCATGATCAGTATGACCGCGGTGAGTACGACGCAGCACTCGCGACCCTGAAGGAAGGCCTCCAGCTGTACCCCCATTCCGTCGAGCTCTATGTCGGGCTCGGCTACACCCGTCTGGCCAGAGAGGAGTACGCCTGGGCTCGCCAGGCTTTCGAAAAGGCCCGGGTCCTCGATCCCGAGCACGACGAGGCGCTCGTCGGGCTCGGGGAAACGCTGCTTCGATTCGGCCGCCACCAAGAGGCGGCCGTCCTTTTTTCCCGCGTTCGGGCCGGCCCGTCGGGGGATGATCCGGAGCTCCTGCTCACCATGGGCCGTGCCCTCTACCGGGACGGGCAGCTACCGGAGGCCCTGGGCTGTTTCGAGGCCGCTGCCGAGAGCGATCCCCGGGATTCGGATGCCGTGGCCGCCGTGGGATTCACGCTTCACCGAATGGGCGAAGAGCACCGGGCGGTCGAGGAGCTCGAGGCCGCCCTGGATCTGAACCCCGGGCACCAGGAGGCCCGGGTCTATCTCGGGCATCTGCTGTACGACCGGAGCCAGTTCACGGAGGCTCTCACCCATCTCGCGCGGCTCGGGCCCGACGAACACTGGGATCCTCTGGCTGTGTGGCGTCTCCTCGAGCTGAAGAAGACCGTGGGCGGTCTCGAGGATGAAGACCCGGAGCTGATGGTCTGGGAGGCGCGGCTGGATGAGATCGAGGACGACATCGACGTGATCGACGATATGCTCGCCGAGATCGAAGCGTCCGTCCTCGATCGGGAACTGGACATTGATGGGTGGCAGCCGCCGCCCTCCACCAGCGCGGCGCCGCCCAAGCACTGTGTCCGGCTTCCCGACGGTTCCACGTTCGAGGGGAGCTGGCTCGACATCGTCCGGCAGCTCCGGGACCAGGCCGGGCGGTCCGACGAGAGCATCGACCAGTTCATGCGGCGGTGGGCGGAGGACACTCGCGTGCGGATCGGCGTGGGCATCCCGGCCGACGACGCCGAAGGCTTCCTTCTCGCGCACGCGCGCGCCGGTCTGCTCCATATCGAACGCTAGCACGCACCCGGTGCAGCGCCGCTGCTGCGGAGCGCCGGACAGGCACGAGGGGGCGTCGTCATGACGGACGAGGTCGTTACCCGGCTCCACCGGGCCATTGTGGAAGCGCTCCGCCAGCGCGGCTCCCCGGAGGGTCCGGTCAAGGTGGCCGACCTGTACCAGGAGCTCGTGCCGTACCGCGCCGTGCGGTCCACCCTCGGGGTCGAGTTGAACGCCGACTATGAGCACGCACTGCTGCGCCTCCTGGCCGGCGAGCGCGGGCTCCTTCGACTCGAGCCCGAGGCCGCGCGGGCCGAGCTCCGAAAGGAGGCCGCGCAGCCCCATCCCTCCGTCGGGCTCTACCGCAAGTTCGCCGGCTCGGACGTCTGGATCACGCTCCCCGACGCCGCCGATCCCGGCGACTCGTCCGGGCCGTCGGAGACGGCGACGTCGGAGACGGCGACACCGGAGACGTGCCCCGCCTGCGGCTTCGAGCTGCCGACCGGCCGGAACGCCCGCTACTGCCCCGGCTGCGGTGCCGACCAGCGGCTGCGGCCCTGTCCCGGCTGCGGCGAGCTGCTCGAGGCCGAGTGGCGGTTCTGTATCGCCTGTGGCAGGGAAACGGACGCCTGAGGTGTCCGGCTCGTGGCTTGCGTGAACGAAGCTCGACGGGTTGACGCTATTCCGGAGCCGGGTGTATGTTCGCCGGCACCCGAGAAGCGACAGGTGCCGATCTACAATATCTGAGGAGGAAACGCGCTATGCGTGCGAGGCAGTGGAAGGGACTGGCCATGGCGACAATTGCGGCTATGGCGCTGGCGGGATGCGGTGGCGATGCCGGAGACGACCTGCCCGAGGAGGCGCAGCTCCCTGAGGAGAACCAGGGGTCGGGCTTGCCTTTGACGGGTCGATTGTAGCCCTGAGGAGTCTGGTT
>CAYMLW010000464.1:0-3160 GCA_964391035.1 uncultured Gemmatimonadaceae bacterium | reverse complement strand
GGCCGGGGTACGGGGAGCAGGTGCAGCGGGCGGCGTCGTCGAACGTGGCGAACGTGGGGGAGGCGCTGGAGTCGCTCACGATGGGCGACAAGCGGCGCTATTTCGGATACGCACTGGCGTCCACCGGCGAGAGCATCCGACTGCTCAAGGCGGGCGAGGCCGCGCGGCTGCTGCCCGAGGCCGCCCTGGCCGAAGGCCTGCGCATCCTGCGCGACCTCAAGTGGGACCTCATCCGCCTGATCCGCTGGACCCGAACATAGCACGCCCCCTTGCGAGGCGAAGCCGAGCCCCCTGCGAGTCCCCGTAGGGGACGAGCCGTCTGCGACGGCGCACAGCGCCGAGCCTCTTGCGCCCGAAGGGCGCGGTTTGCCGCCGCAGGCGGCCCAGTTTGCTCGGCCGCTCTGCGGCCGAGCCGTTGCGCCGAAGGCGCGAGTTGGCTCCGAAGGAGCCCATTTGGACGGCCCGACCGCAGGGCGGGCCGGCCGAGTTGCCGCGAAGACGGCGATTTGCGCGGCGCGAGCGCCGCGCCGCGCGGCTCCCGCACTCAGGCCGCCACGAACTGCAGCTCGTGGAGCCGCGCGTACAGCCCCCCCTGCGCCAGCAGCTCCTCGTGGGAGCCGCGCTCCCTCAGCTCGCCGTGGTGGAAGACGAGGATCCGGTCGGCGTTCTGGATGGTGGAGAGCCGGTGGGCGATGACCAGGGAGGTGCGCCCCTCCAGCAGCGTTTCGAGGGCCTGCTGGATCTGGTGCTCGAGCTCGGAGTCGACGGAGCTGGTGGCCTCGTCGAGGATCAGGACCAGCGGATCGAAGGCGAGGGCGCGCGCGAAGGAGAGGAGCTGGCGCTGGCCGACGGACAGGCTGGTGCCGCGCTCGCCCAGCGCTTCTTCGTAGCCCTTGGGCAGCCGTGCGACATGGGTGTCGGCGCCGACCCGGGCGGCGGCCTGCCGGATCCGATCGTCGTCGATGTCGTCGCGGCCGAGCCGGATGTTGTACTCGACGCTCCGGCTGAAGAGGAACACGTCCTGGAGGACGAGTCCGATCCGCTCCCGGAGCTCCCGGAGCCCGACCCGTTCGATGGGCACGCCGTCGAAGAGGATCCGGCCGCGCTGGGGCTCGTAGAATCGCATGAGGAGGTTGATCAGCGTGGTCTTGCCCGCGCCGGTATGGCCGACGATGGCGATCCGCTCGCCGGGCCGGGCCACGAAGCTGACGTCCTTCAGGACCCAGTCCCACCCCTCGTCGTTCTCGTCCTTCCCGTAGGCGAACCATACGTCCCGGAACTCGATCTCGCCGTGTCCGGGCTCCGGCAGCCGGAGCGGCTCGGCGGGCTCGGCCACGTAGGGCTCTGTGTCCAGCAGCTTGAAGATCCGCTCGCTCGAGGCCATGGCGCCCTGGAGCATGTTGTACTTTTCCGACAGGTCCTGGATCGGGCGGAAGAACCGGCGGGCGTACATGAGGAACGCGGTGACCACGCCCACGGAGATGGTGGCGTCGATGAGCCGGCCACCGCCGTAGACCAGGATGGCGGCGAGGGCGATGGTGGTCAGCAGCTCGATGACCGGGAAGAAGAGGGCGTAGTAGGTGATGGACCGGAGGTGCGCCTCGAGGTGGTCGCGGTTGATCTCGCCGAACCGCTCCGTGATCCGCTCTTCCTGGCCGAAGAGCTGGAGCACGGCCACGCCCGTGAGCCGTTCCTGGAGGAACGCGTTGATGCGGGCCAGCCGGACCCGGATGTCCCGGTAGGCCTGCCGGACCTTGGCCCGGAAGACGAAGGCGACGAGGACCACGAACGGCATCACCGCGAACGCCACCAGCGCCAGCTTCCAGTCCATCCACAGCATCACGGCGATGATGGCGATCAGGGTGAACACGTCCCCGAAGACGGTGACGATCCCGGAGCTGAAGAGCTGGTTCAGCACCTCGACGTCGTTGGTGACGCGGGTCATGAGTCGGCCGACGGGGTTGCGGTCGAAGTAGCGCAGGCTCTGGCGCTGAAGGTGGCCGAAGATCTGGCGTCGCAGATCGAACATGATCCGCTGCCCGAGCCAGGTGGTGAGTACCTGCTGGACGTAGCCGAGCCCGAAGGTCAGCACCAGCGCCGCCAGGTAGATCCCGGCCAGGACGCCGAGGAGGGGCAGGTCGCCGTCGGGGATCGCCCGGTCCAAAGCCACCTTCGTCAGGTACGGCCCCAGCAGCTCGAGGCCCGCCACCACCAGCAGGATGGCCACGCCCAGCACGACCTTCCACCGGTACGGCCGCAGGTACCGGAGCAGCCGCCGCATGAGCTGGGCGTCGTAGGCCTTGCCGAGGGCCTCCTCCTCGTGGGCCGGCTTGATCGATGTGGCGGGCATCGGTTCCCGTCTGGACGT
Organism: uncultured Gemmatimonadaceae bacterium; assembly: GCA_964391035.1. Lineage (GTDB taxonomy): Bacteria > Gemmatimonadota > Gemmatimonadetes > Longimicrobiales > RSA9 > JAWVYT01. Next base: position 792 of record CAYMLW010000464.1, on the reverse strand, counting down.
CGAGACGTGAAGACGTTATGACGTCGGCACGTACGTGGTGCGGACGTTAGGGCGGTCCGGCGGACCGCGCGAGCCCGGTGCTACACCCCGGCCCCCGGGCTGTGCCGGCCCCCGGGCTGTGCCGGGCTCCGGGCTCCGGGCTCCGGGCGGACGGATCACGAGGAGCCGCTGTCGGGATCGCGCGGTACGGCACCTGCACAACGGCTGGAGCCTATGAACATTCTGAGCTGGATCGTCTTCGGTCTGCTGGCCGGCGGCATTGCGAAGCTGATCGTGCCCGGCAAGGACGTCGGCGGCTGCCTGGTGACCGCCGTGATCGGCGTCGCCGGGGCGCTGGTCGGCGGGTTCCTGGGCCGGACGCTCTTCGACTGGGGCGGCGTCACCGGGTTCGACCTCCGGTCCCTCGGGATCGCGGTGGTCGGCAGCGTCGTGCTGCTCGTCGCCTTCCGGCTGTTGTCCAGGCCGGTCGGCTGACCCGCGGCCGGCCCGTCACCGCCACCACGCCTGCCGGTACCACTACGACTTCCGCCGCCGCTCCAGCTCTTCCAGCACGCCTTCCAGCGAGACGCCCGCGGCCATGGCCGCCACCAGCGTGTGATAGACGACATCGGCCGCCTCCGCGCGCACGCGTTCGACGTCCTCGTCGGCGCACGCCACCGCCAGCTCGGTGGTCTCTTCGCCCAGCTTCTTGAGGCGCAGGTTGCGGTCGGCCAGGAGCCGGGCCGTGTAGCTCGTGGCCGGGTCGGCCCCGCGACGGCCGGCCCGAACCGAAGTGCGAACCCGTGGACACCG
>CAYMLW010000463.1:0-3179 GCA_964391035.1 uncultured Gemmatimonadaceae bacterium | reverse complement strand
GGACGGTTCATGGCAGTCGGTGGGCGGTTCGCGGCAGTCGGCGAACGGGGGCTGGCCGGCGAGGGACGGGATCGGGGCCGGCCCGGGAGCACGTGTGGGCCCGGGGACGGAGAGGCGACAGGGCCGTGGGCCTCGGGGGCCGGCCGGCCGGGTGGGGGTGCTCGTGGTCGTGGCGATCGCCATGGCCCTCGGCGCGTGCCAGCAGGGGGAGACGCTGGCCACCCGAACGTACGAGATCCGATACCTCCGGGGCCACGAGATCGAGCCGATCCTCGCGCCCTACGTGTACACCGACCGCGAGCGGAACCCGGGCTTGATGTCCATCACGGATGACGCGGTCACGGTCCGGGAGACCGAGGACAACCTGGACCAGATCGCCCGGGTCCTCGAGCGGTACGACCGGCCGCGGCCCAGCGTCATGCTCCACTACCAGATCATCCAGGCCAATGGCGCCACCGAGACAGACCCGGCCATCGCCGCGGTGGAGCGGGAGCTGCGACGCCTCTTCCGGTTCGACGGCTACGAACTGGTGGCGGAGACCCAGGTCGGAGGGATCGAGGGGACCGCAATCCGGCAGCTGGTCAACGATCCGGGCTCGGACAGGCCATTCATGATCCAGGGCGGTGTGTCGGAGGTGCGTGCCGCCGGGGATACACCGACGGCGACGGTCGACGTCTGGCTTTCCGCCCACGGAGCCGGCGACATCCTCCAGACGTCGGTGACGATCCCCGTCGGGCATTCGGTGGTCCTCGGCACCGCGAATGCGCCGGGCTACGACGGCGCCCTGATCCTGGTAGTCCGGGCGGAGATCATGGAGTCAGGGATCGCGAGTGACACCGCGAGCTCTGACTGAGGAGAGGCCTGCGGGCGGACAGGATCTCGTTCTCGACGGCCCGACGCGAACAGAGGGCCGGATTCTGCCCGGATAGGGATCACGATCTCGATATCGAGGGGCAGGCAGGAGCCGGCATCGCGATCCTGCTCGAAGCGTGACCCGCCGGCCCGGGCTGGCCTCCGCCGGGGCCGGACCCGCCGAGACCGAACCATCAGCACCCCGGCAGGATCCCAGGGCCCGGGTCCGCCGGCCTACCCGCTCGGCCCGGCCAGGATCTCCTCGAACAGGGCGACGGCCCGGGGGTCGTCGAACCCGGCCAGCCAGAAGAGCGCCTTGTTCTGGACCCGGGCGTCCCCGCTGCTCCGGACCAGCTCGATGAGCCGGGGGACGGCCTGGTCGTCCGGGAGCTGGGACAGGGCGAAGACGGCGGCGTCCCGGATCCCGTCGGCTTCCGTGGGGTCCCGGACCATGTCATCCAGGGCCGGCGCCACCGCCGCGGCGGCCTGTCGTCCGAGCCAGTGGATCGCAGACTTGCGGGCGCCCTGGTGGAGCCCCCGGTCCCGGGCCATCTCCAGGAGCCCGGGCCACACCACCGCATCGGCCAGGGCCGCCGCCATGACCAGCCGACCGGCGACGCGCCGGTCCAGGACCCGCCGGGCCTCATCCAGCAGTCGCTCGGCCGTCGCGTCCGCGGCGAGCCACTCCGAGCCTGCGTCGATGCGCATGGCCCGGGCTTCGGAGGTCACGGCCAGGCGTACACGGCTACGGTCACCGGCGGGGCCGTCGAGGTCCACCACGACCACGCCCGACTCGCACGGCGGATCGTCGGGCTGTCGGTCGCCGAGTCGGATCGTGTGGGAGCGCCCGTGCACGTAGGACGTGGAGCCGTCGCCCGACCGGATGACGATGCCGTCACCGGTCCCGCACACGTTGGACCGGGATGGGAAGACCCAGCGCTGGTCGGTGTTGGCCGGGACCATGGTCGAAGCGGCCACGGTGATCGGGGCCGTGGCGGTCGCCGGGGCCGAGGCAGTCGCTGAACGCGGTACGGCCTGGGGCGGTACCGCAGCCGGATCCGGTGTCGCGTGGGCAGCGTCGGGCGACGCCGGACCGGCGGAAGGCGGCGTTCAGGGCGGAGATCAAGACGCTACCGGGCGTCGCCCTGGCCGCCCTCCATGAGGACCTCCATGAGGACGTCGGCGGCTCTCGGGTCGTCGGAGTTGCCGAGCCAGAAGATGGCCTTCTTTCTCAGCTCCGCGTCCTCCTCGGTGCGGACGATCTCGATCAGCTCGTCGATGGCGGCCGGCTGGTCGCTCTCCGAAAGCCCGAACAGGATCCGCTCCTTCAGCTTGCGGTCATCGAGTCGGCCGTAGAGGTCGCCCAGCGTGGCCGCGGCCGCGCCGGCCTCGGCGGCCCAGAAGATGGCCGTACGGCGCAGCTCGATCGGGGTGTCCGGGTTCTCGGCGATCGAGAGAAGCCACCGGGCATCGGCGTCCCGCTCCGCCTGCCCGACGGTGAACAGGATCCGCTCGTTGAGCCCCTGATCCGGGTACCGGCCGAACATGTCCTTGAGGAACTCGATGTCCTCGGCCGAGCCCTCCGTGCCGAGCCAGAAGATCGCCTTGGCCCGGAGCTCGTTGGACGTGCTCTCGTCCTGGGCCACCCGGCGCAGGATCCGCCTGGCCTCGGGCGAGTCGTGCTGCGACAGCGCGAAGATGGCCCGCTCCCGGATGCGGTCGTCCGGCGACTCCCTCAGGAACGCGTCCAGCGCCTGCACGGCCCGGGGGTCGTCCACCTCCGACAGCCAGAAGACAACCTGGCGGCGGACCTCGAGGTCGGGATCGTTCCGGGCGGCGGTCAGGAGCACATCGATGCTCTCGGGCGAGTCCTGCTCCGCCACCAGGAACACGGCCCGACGACGCAGCGGCGTGGAGCACTCGTCGCGACGCTCCATGACGCGCACCAGCACGGGCATGGCCCGGTCGGCGCTCATGTGGATCAGCGCATTGAGGGCCGCGAGCTGGTTCTCGACCTGCTCCCGGCAGTGCTGCGGGACGTCCCTCGCGCTCTGGCCGCCCATGGCCATGCCGATGGCCACTCCCTCCTCGGCGACGCGGGCCAGCTGCTCGCCCATGATTTCGCCGCGCACCGCCATCTCCTCGGCCACCACCGCCATCCGGGCGCTCACCTCGGCGCCGATCCGGGCGCCCATCCCCGCCACCTCGTTGGCCATCGCCACGATGGACTCGGCCGCCTCGGAATCGCCGCGCCGGGCCAGCACGCCGGCCACCCGGGTGCGCAGCGACCCGGCATCGCCGTTCCTCCGGGTCGCGGCATCGGCATA
>CAYMLW010000462.1:0-3190 GCA_964391035.1 uncultured Gemmatimonadaceae bacterium | reverse complement strand
AGTCCGCCAGCTCCATGACGGTCATGTTGCCGATCGCGTCCAGCAGCTCTTCCTGGTTTGCCATTGCCTTCTTCCTTCTCGTCTGAGTTTCCTCGTGCCGCGTCGCGGCCTCGGAGACCTCCGCTGCAGGCTCGACGCCCTCGCTTCGCTCCGTTTGCTTCCCCGTTGGCGCGCCCCTACGCGCCTTCCTCCCGCTCGGCGCGAAGCGCCTCGAGCAGACCCACGAACTCCTGGGCCTTGGCCTGCAGGAGCATGAGCAGTGTGGCCATGGGCGCCTGCATGGCGCCCGCCAGCTCCGCGAGGAGCTGCTCGCGTGGCGGCAGCCTGGCCAGGCGCCCCACGGCTTCGGGGTCGAAGGCCCGCCGCTCCACGATGCCCACCTTCACGGAGGGCCGATCGTCGTGTTCCCTGGCGAATTCGCTCAGGACCCTGGCCGCCGTGACCGCGTCCTCCCGGCCGATCACGAGCCCCGTCGGTCCCTTGAAGAACTCCTCCATGTCCGGCACGTCGTCGAGCCCTTCCATGGCCCGCAGTGCCAGCGAGTTCTTCACGACCAGATACTCCACGTTCTCCGCACGCATGCGTGCGCGCAGGTCCGTCATCTTCTGGACATCCAGCCCGGTGAAGTCCGTCAGGTAGAAGGCCTTGGCCTCGCCCAGCTTCTCCGCCAGCGCCTGGACGACCGCCCTCTTCCGTTCGACTGCGCTGCTCATGCTGCCACCCGCCGGTAGAGATTCGCGTCGATGCCCACACCCGGGCCCATCGTGCTGGACACCGTCACACTGCGGACGTACGCCCCCTTCGCCGAGGCCGGCCGCTGTCGCAGGATGACGTCCATGAACGCCGCCAGGTTCTCCGTCAGCGCGTCCACCTCGAAAGAGACCTTGCCGATCGGGACGTGGACGTTCCCCGTCCGATCGACCCGGAACTCGATCTTCCCGGCCTTGACCTCCTCCACCGCCGTGCCCACGTCCATCGTGACCGTGCCGGCCTTCGGCGTCGGCATGAGGCCCCGGGGCCCCAGGATCCGGCCGAGCTTCCCGACCTGGCCCATCACGTTCGGCGCCGCCACGGCGACATCGAACTCGAGCCAGCCTTCCTCGATCTTCTCGATGTACTCCATCCCGACGTAGTCCGCGCCGGCCGCCTCCGCGGCCTCCGCCTGCGCGCCCTCCGCGAGCACGAGCACCCGGACCGTCTTCCCGGTCCCGTTCGGGAGCACGACCGTACCACGAACGATCTGGTCCGCGTGACGCGGGTCGACCCCGAGTCGGACCGAGACCTCGACGGTCTCATCGAAGCTCGCGAAGGCCGACTCCTTCACCAGCTCGAGCGCCCGCTCGGGCTCCTCGAACTTGATTCCCTTCGGCAGCAGCGACGCCGCGTGCCGATACTTCTTCCCGTGCTTCGGCATCAGTCCGCCACCGTGAGGCCCATGGAACGGGCGGTGCCCGCGATCATCCGCATCGCGCTCTCCACGCTGGACGCGTTCAGGTCCGGCATCTTGAGCTCGGCGATCTCACGAAGGTCTGCGGTCGTGACCACGCCCACCTTCTCGCGGTGCGGCACGCCCGAGCCCAACGGAATGCCCGCCGCCTTCTTCAACAGCACGGCCGCGGGGGGCGTCTTCGTGATGAAGGAGAACGAACGGTCCGCGTAGACCGTGATCTCCACCGGGATAATGGTCCCGTTCTGCTTCTGGGTCTTCGCGTTGAACTGCTTGCAGAACTCCATGATGTTGACGCCGTGCTGGCCCAGGGCGGGCCCGACCGGCGGTGCGGGGTTCGCCTGCCCCGCTGGAATCTGCAGCTTGATGAATCCGATCTGCTTCTTGGCCATAATCGTCCTCGCTCCCGTAGTCACTCGGCCGTGGTTGCGCCCGGGAGCGCCCTAAGCTCCCACAGCCCGTGTGCTCGGCCCCGTCCGGGGCCTCGCGGCTGGCGGCTGGCGGCTGTCTGCTGACAGTGCGTTCGCGGCTCGGCCGCGCTCATCGCCTGGTCCCGCCTCCACGGCTCAGCCGCGTCCTTCTCCCTCGCCCTTCTCCCTCGCCCTTCGAACCTCGCCGTCAGCCGTCAGCCGTATGCCGTCAGCCGTATGCCGTCAGCCGTATGCCGTCAGCCGTATGCCGTCAGCCTAAAAGCCTCTCAGCTGCGTGTAGTCCAGCTCCACGCTGGTCGGGCGACCGAACAGGCTCACCTCGACCTTCACCTTCCCCTTGTCGTGGTAGACCTCCTGGACCGTGCCGCTGAACTCCTTGAACGGGCCCTCGGTCACCTCCACCACCTGGTCCACCTTGAAGGGGACTTCCTCTTCCTCCTCCTCCTCGATCACTTCCGGCTCGAGGCCCAGGATCTTCGCCACCTCGTCCTCGCGAAGCGGCTGCGGACGCTGGGTCCCGCCGCCCACGAACTTGATGACACCCTGGATATTGTTGATCACGTGCTGCGTGCGCTGGCCGAACACCATCTTCACCAGCACGTAGCCCGGGTACAGCCGTTTCGTGACCTGGACCCGCTTGCCCTTCCGGATCTCCGTGACTTCCTGGGTCGGGACCAGCGCCTCCTGGATCTCCTTCTCCTCCGGCGCGTCGCCCTCCTCCTCGGCGATCCGGATATCGATCAGCTTCTTGACCTTGTTCTCGTGCCCCGAGTAGGTCTGGATCGCGTACCAGCGTGCCTCGTCGCTCATCCTCAGCCCGTGAAGATGTCGATGATCAGCCGCAGGATAGCCGACACCACGCTGTCCATGAACCAGATGATGGCCGAGACGATGACCACGAACACCAGCACGACGAACGTCGAGTTGCGCAGCTGGTCCCAATCCGGCCAGGTGACCTTCTTGAGCTCGTCTACCGTTTCGTCCGTGAACTCACGGACCTCCGCCAGGGAAGCCATGCGATCCTATTTCGTCTCTTTGTGAGCCGTGTGGGCGTCGCACCGCGGGCAGTACTTCTTCCACTCCTGCCGCTCCGGGTGGAGGCGCTTGTTCTTCGTCGTATGGTAGTTCCGCTCCTCGCACTGCGTGCAGGCGAGGATGATCTTGTCGCGGGGCATACTCTATCTACCTTCGTCGCGGATTCGGGTGCAGAGCCTGTGTCATACTCCGCGGCGTACTCAGGGTTCCGTCGAGAGATTCAAGATCTAAGACCTACGATCTACGTGTCGCTGTTCTGGCTTTCCGGCGCCTCGTC
>CAYMLW010000461.1:0-3195 GCA_964391035.1 uncultured Gemmatimonadaceae bacterium | reverse complement strand
GGGGAACCGGGAACCTGACCGGAGGCGTTCCGGCCGGAGGCGACCGAGCCGGGCTCAGCCGAAGGGGACGGGCGGGAAGACCGTGGGATCCTCCATCGAGACGCGCCATGGTGTCAACCGGGGGACGACTGGGTTCCCCGACGCCTCACAGAAACCAGGCAGGCGACCGCAGTTGGCCCATGACAGGGTTCCCGCCGCGACTGCAGGCGTTCCGATCAACAGAAGGCTGGGGCGACGACCAGGATCAGCCGGTTGGGGAGTCTTTCGTCAGGAGGCGCGTGCGTTCGGACCGCTACTCCATGAAGACGCATCCTGAGGCGCGAAAACCCACGGTCGGATCTCCTTCAGCTTGTCCTCGACCGCTTGGTACAGGTTCGCCATCTCGGTCGGACCGGTGGAAGCATCCAGAAGGACGCCGGCGAATGCACGGGGCAGAACAGCCAGCTCCTCAGCGATCCGTGCCCGGTCCATGTCGCGCGACCTGAGCCGGGCTACTTCCGCGGCCAGGAGCCGATCGATGTCGCGGCAGCGGGCGGGTTCGTCAGCCAGCGCATGGGTGAGCAGCCCACGGGCCAGTGTCCGCGTCCGAAGGAGCCCCCGCTCGTCCCCGATGAGCCGGCGCCAGCGACGGGTCACGACCGCCTCGAGCTCGTCGAGGGTCAGGTCGCCGATGCGCGGGCCGCCGACTCGGCTCCGGTTCTTCCGTGCCGCCTCGCTCGCGCCGAGCTCCAGTGGCTCGCCGCCGCAGTCCGCTCCTCCCTGCCCCGCCTCCCCGTTCAGCCATGCCCCCACGTCCACATGACGGGCCGGATCCTCGCGAAACCGGGCGGCGCACCCGGCACAGCAGAAGTAGACGACGGCGGGGCCGAGCACCTCGTAGTCGACCGCCTCCTCCCACCGAATCTCCATACCGCACACCGGATCCCGGTATCTCATGTCTACCTCCCTGTGTAAATGGGACCCCGGCGACGCCGGAGCTCCGTGGACTTCTGATCCAATGGATGCCCGATCGCTCGTGAAACCGTGGTGAGACCGGAATGAAGAGAGATTCATCACATCACAATGATGTTCCCTGAATTCGTCTTAATCCCGGCCTAACGACCTCTTCACGCGCCTCCCCCTACCATAGAGTCGTCCCGGCGCCGCACTGCCGTTGTCGGGTCGTGAACCGAGTGGAAAAGGAGGCCACACATGAGCCCAGCAGGAACGACAACCAGGCACGGCGCCGGGAGCCCTACAGAGGTCCCGGCCCGGCACGACGCCGAGGAGCAGATCACGCTCCGGATCGAAGGGATGCACTGCGCGAGCTGCGTCTCCCGCCTCGAGGGCGCCCTGGGCGGGGTCCCCGGCGTGCGGTCAGCGCAGGTCAGCCTGCCGTCCGAGACGGCCGTGGTGGCCATGGATCCGGAGGCAGTCTCGGTACAGGCGCTCCGGGTCGTAGTGGCCGGGCAGGGCTACAAGGCGCGGCAGGTGGAGGCGGAGGAAGCCGTCGACAGCGCGGCCGAGGACCGCAAGCGCGAGTATCGCGACCTCATGAAGCGGTTCTGGGTCGGACTCGCCATCTCGATCCCGGTGATGATCACGGCCTGGCCCGACTGGTTCCCGATCCTGAGAGACCTGTCGGACGACTGGGTTCGGGTGATCTGGGGGATCGACGGTCTGTTGACGTTGGTCGTGCTCACGTACGTGGGCAAGCGGTTCTTCACGGGCGGTTGGTCCGCGCTGAAACACCGGAACGCCGACATGAACACGCTCATCGCCCTGGGTACGGGCGCCGCGTGGCTCTACAGCGTGGTGGCGGTGGCGTTCCCGCAGCTGTTCCCCGCGGGCACGGCCGAGCCGTTCTTCGACGTGGCCGCCGTGGTGATCACGCTCGTGCTGCTGGGTCAGGCACTGGAGGTCCGGGCGAAGGGCCGGACCTCCGACGCGATCCGCAAGCTGCTGGACCTGCAGGCGAAGACGGCCCGGGTCATCCGCGATGGGCAGGAGGTGGACATCCCCGTCGAGGAGGTGGTGGCCGGCGACATCGTGGTGGTCCGCCCCGGCGAGAAGGTGCCGGTGGACGGGGTCATCGTCGAGGGCCACAGCGCCCTGGACGAATCCATGGTCACGGGCGAGAGCATCCCGGTCGAGAAGGGGCCGGACGACGAGGTCATCGGCGCCACGCTCAACAAGAGCGGAAGCTTCCGTTTCCGGGCCACGAACGTCGGCAAGGACACGGCCCTCGCCCGGATCGTCAAGATGGTCCAGGAAGCCCAGGGCTCGAAGCCGCCCATCGCCCGGGTGGTGGACGTGGTGGCCAGCTATTTCGTCCCGGCCGTCATGATCGTGGCGACGCTGACGTTCGCCGCGTGGTACACGTTCGGCCCGACGCCCGCGCTGACGTACGCGCTGGTGACCGCCATGACCGTCCTGATCATCGCCTGCCCGTGCGCCCTGGGGCTGGCCACGCCCATGTCCATCATGGTCGGCGTGGGCAAGGCCGCCGAGCACGGCGTGCTGATCCGCAACGGGACGGCGCTCCAGACCGCCCGGACCCTCGACGCCGTGGTACTCGACAAGACGGGCACCATCACGAAGGGACAGCCCGAGCTCACGGATGTCGTGGCCGCACCCGGATTCCGGGAGGATGATGTCCTGCGCTACGCCGCCTCGGCGGAACGCGGCTCGGAGCATCCGCTGGGCGAGGCCATTGTCGAGGGGGCCCGGGCCCGGGGCCTCGAGCTCTCGGACGCCACGGCGTTCGAGGCCATTGCGGGGCACGGAATCGCCACCGTCGTCGATGGTGTGGACGTAACGCTGGGCAACCGGAAGCTCATGAAGGATCGGGGCTGGCCGGTGGGCTCGCTGGACCGCACGGTCCGTGAGCTCTCCGACGCGGGCAGGACCCCCATGTACGTGGCCATCGACGGCGCCGTGGCCGGCGTGATCGCCGTGGCCGACCGGGTCAAGGACGACTCGGTGGCTGCCATCCGTCGGCTCCACGACCTCGGGCTCGAGGTCATCATGATCACCGGCGACAACGAGCGGACGGCCCGCGCCATCGCCGCCCAGGTCGGCATCGACCGCGTGCTGGCCGAGGTCCTGCCGGACCAGAAGGCCGCGCAGGTCCAGGCGCTCCAGGGCCAGGGGAAGAAGGTGGCCATGGTGGGCGACGGGATCAACGACGCCCCGGCCCTGGCCCAGGCCGACGTG
>CAYMLW010000460.1:0-3201 GCA_964391035.1 uncultured Gemmatimonadaceae bacterium | reverse complement strand
TCACGGTCACGGTCACGGTCACGGTCACGGTCACGGTCACGGTCACGGTCACGGTCACGGTACACGGTCACGGTACACGGTCACGGTACACGGTACACGGTACACGGCTCGCGGCTCATCCTCGCGGCCACCTCTCGGGGGCCGGTTGTGCCTGTACCGGCCCTGTGCTACATCCAGGGAACCGTCGATGGGAGGTGGTCATGGATGAGGTGCTGGAGCGAGGGCCGGGGGTCCCGACGGGGCGGGTGCTGAAGCGTCGCCTCCGGGGACTGCTGGCCGATGGCGAGCTGGAGGAGATCGCGGGCCTGGCCGCGGCCGATCACCGGGTGCTGGGATCGCTTATCGCGCTGACCTACGACGGCGAGGCCCGGATCGCCTGGCGCGCCATCGAGGCCCTGGGCCGGGGCGCCGACCGGCTCACCGACGTCCAGCCCGACGCGGTGCGGAACTACCTGCGCCGATTGTTCTGGCTGATCACCGAGGAGTCCGGTGGGATCTGCTGGTTCGCGCCCCAGGGCATGGCCGAGATCGTGAGCCGGCGTCCCGAGCGGTTCGGCGATTTCATCCCGATCACCGTCAACCTGCTCGGGGAGATGGCCGACGAGGACCTCGAGCACTTCCGCCCGGGCATTCTCTGGGCCATCGGCCGGCTCGGTCCGCTGGCCGCCGACCATCTGGATCTCGTCGGCGACCGGGTCGAGGCGGCGCTGGGCCACCCGGACCCGCAGGTGCGGGGACTGGCGGTGTGGGCCCTCGCCGGTGTGGGCCGCACCGCGCCGCTGGCGGAGCGACCCGCGCTCCTGGACGACGGGTCGAGGTTGCGGCTCTACGGCGACAGCGATCTCGCCACCACCACGGTCGCCGAGCTCACGCGTCGGGCGTTGGGCCGGGTGTAGCCGGGCGGCCGCCGTCCCGCTTCTGCTGGAGCCCCGCCTTGAGATCGATCACGGGCGTGCCGTCCACCGCTTCCAGCGGCTCGACGCGGATCCGGTGACCCTCCACGGTGAGGACCCTGACCCGGTGGATGCCGATGGGGTTCGGCCGCACCGGGGCCCGGGTGGTGAAAACGCCGCGGAGGGGCGCATCGTGGTCGCCCCGGGGATGGACCTGGAGGATGTCGCGCTCCGAGAGGTGCAGCCACGTCAGGACATCCAGCTCGTGGCCGGGCTCGAGTCCGAGCAGCCCGTCCAGGACATCGTCCCGCAGTTCGATCCACGCCGACGGTGCGCCCAGCCACCCCTGGCGCGGGGCCTCGTCCCGGCTCTTCAGGGGCGACCGGACCACGCCGATCGGATGCACTTCGTACGACGACTCCATCACTCCGACCTCCCTTCCGATCGACCCCGTCCGGCGACGGGCACGATCCGCTTCCAGGGGTTAAACTATCAGGGTCCGAAGACGGACCGTACGGCGATTTCACGACGGGAGCAATGATGAATACCGAGGGCCTGGGCATCCACAGCAAGTTGGTGCACGGCCGCTACCACCCGGACGAGACGGGCGCGGTGAACGTGCCGATCTACCAGAGCTCGACCTTCGAATTCAGGGACGCGGCCCACGGCGCGGCCCTCTTTGCCGGGGAAGGGGAGGGTTACATCTACACGCGGCTTGGCAACCCGACGATCCGGGTGCTGGAGGAAACGGTGGCCGACCTCGAGGGCGGCGCCGGGGGCGTGGCCACGAGCTCGGGCATGGGGGCGGTCAGCACCCTCTACATGACGCTCCTGGGCCAGGGGGAGCACATGGTCAGCACGGCCTCCGTCTACGGCCCGAGCCGCGGCGTGGTGGAGAACCACTTCTCCCGCTTCGGCGTGGAGGCGTCGTTCGTCGACACGACCGTGCTGGACAACCTCCGAACCGCCATGCGGCCGAACACGCGCCTCGTGTACATCGAGACGCCGGCCAACCCCACGATGCAGGTCACGGACATTGCCGGGGCGGCGGAGATCGCCCACGAGCACGGCGCGCTCCTGGCCGTGGACAACACCTTCGCGAGCCCGTACCTGCAGAACCCCATCGCCCTCGGCGCGGACATCGTCCTCCATTCCGTGACCAAGTTCATCAACGGCCACGCAGACGTGGTGGGCGGCGTGCTCGCGGCGAAGGAGGCGGAGGTGGTGGACCGGCTCCACGACGCCATGATGAGCCTGGGCTGCAACATGGATCCGCACCAGGCCTACCTGGTGATCCGGGGCCTCAAGACGCTCGGGATCCGTGTGGAGCGGGCCCAGCGGAGCGCCCTCGATATCGCCCGCTGGCTCAAGGACCGGCCGGAGGTGGCCCGGGTGCGCTACATCGGGCTGCCGTCCCACCCCCAACACGAACTGGCGGCCCGGCAGATGCGCGGGTTCGGCTCGATGATCGCTTTCGAGCTGAAGGGCGGATTCGATGCGGGCCGCGCCCTCATGGACCGGGTCGAGCTCGCCACCCTGGCCGTCTCGCTGGGCGGGGTCGAGACACTGATCGAGCACCCGGCCTCCATGACCCACGCCGGGATGTCGCGAGAGGCGAGGGAATCGGCCGGCTTCACCGACGGGCTGGTCCGCTACGCGGTGGGCATCGAGGACACCGATGACCTGATCGCCGATCTGGAGCAGGCGCTGCGGGCGGCTACGGCGGCCTCGATGGTGGGGGGTCGGGCGCCGCTCCAGACCGCGGGCTGACGGCGCCGGGGTTCGATCCGCCGGTCGCCTCGCTCCGGCGGCCCGCTTCGCGGGATTCGAAGCGGCGGATCGCTTCGCTCCCGCCGCCCGGCTGGGCCGGATTCGAATCGCCTCGCGGGCTGGCGCCCGCTCGGCGACGGCGCGGAGCGCCGATTCGAGGGTGCCGGTGGGGGAGCGCTCGCGGGCGAAGGCTCACCTCGTGGCGGTGCAGTGTTCGAATCGGCGCTGACGCGCAGCGCGCCCGGTCGAACAGCGAGCGCGCGGCGCGAGCGGTGCCTAGCTGAGCACCGGCATGCCCATGGCCGGCCAGATCACCCACACGAACAGTGCCAGCACGACCATGAGCAGGAGGCTGGCCGGGACGCCGGCCTTGAAGAACTCCTGGGTGGTGAACTGGTTGCTCGTGTAGGCGATGGCGTTCGGCGCGGCGCCGATCAGGAAGAGGAACGGCATCCCGGCCGTCACCAGCGCGGCGAACAGGACCACCTCCGGCGCCACGCCCAGGTACGGCGCCATGACCAGCGCCACGGGCATGGTG
>CAYMLW010000459.1:0-3203 GCA_964391035.1 uncultured Gemmatimonadaceae bacterium | reverse complement strand
TTCCCGTACCCCCCTGCACCGCGGCGACCCGATGACGACTCGCACGATCCTGCCCATGCGCCTGTTCCTGCCCCTCGTCGTGCTGGCGGGCTGTACGGGCATGAAGACCCACTCGAACCTCGAGGGCCCCGCGGCCCCAGAGATCCGGCAGACGCTGGAAGGCCGCTGGGCCGTCTTCATCGACCGCTGGGAAGCGGAGGATGCCGACGGCGCCGCCGCCGTCTACGCCCAGGGAGGAGTGAACCTCTCTCCCACCGGGCAGATCGGCCGGGGCAGGGAGGCCATCGCCGAGTTCTACGGCTTCCTCTTCGAACAGCACCGGCGCTCCGAGTACTCGCACGTGGTCCTCTCCGTCGACGCGATCGGCGACCGGGATGCGCTGGAGCTGGGCGAGTTCACGGTCGACTGGGTCACGAACGAGGGCGAGGAGTGGCGATTCGAGGCCCGCAGCCTGACGCACTGGCAGCGCAACGCGCGGGGCGAGTGGGAGATCGCGACGCTGATGTTCCAGGACCTGTCGGACTCGTAGCGCCCGTCTTCGGGTCGGCGTCCCGGCGTGCCGGCGCGCTCCGGGGAGATCAGCCGGTCACGGGAGATCAGCCGGTCACCGGGAGGAATCAGCCGGTAAGGGGATCGTGGCCGGGTCGGGGGAAGACGGCCCCGGGGCTATTCGATGGCCTTCAGCACCTCCCGGAGCAGGTCCCACCGATCGAAGCCCTGGCGACCCCAGTCCAGTCCGCGCCGGACGATGACCAGGTCGTGGGACGGGTCGATGATGACGTACTGGCCCCGGTTGCCGGCGGTGGAGTAGGCGTCGGCGGGGACGTGGTCGCGGTCGGTGGGCACGAGCCAGAACTGGGCGCCGTAGAAGCTGCCGATGCCGACGGTGGCGGGTGCGGGCGTGCGGACGAAGTCGATCCACTGCGGGCTGATGATGCGCTGGCCGCTCCAGACGCCGTCCTGCTCGTACAGCAGCCCGAAGCGGGCGAGGTCGCGGGCGTTGGTGTAGACCTGACTGCTGAGGACGAAGTCGCCGAAGCGGTCGGTGCTGAGCAGCGTGTTGCGCATGCCGATCCGGTCGAGGAGCGCCCGGCGCGGGAAAGCGTGGTAGGCGTGGCAGGTAGCGATGCCGGGGGTGGGGGGATCGCTGGTCGCGGGTCCGCGCGCCCCGTCGTCGCCGCCCGCACAGAGCGCCTCCTTCATCCCGTAGACGGCCAGCAGCGTCTCGGAGTTCTCGTAGTCCCAGCGGGTGCCGGGCTCCCGGATCAGTCCGCGGTCGAGGGCGAGGCGTACGGAGCTGGCGCCGGCCCAGTAGCCGAGGCCGGAGCCGGTGGCGTATTCGAGCCCGCCGTGGTCGATGGGGTAGAGCCCGCTGGACATGTGGAGCACCTGCCGGAGCGTGATGGCGTCCCGGGGGTCGGTCTCGGGCGACCGCGCCTCCGGCAGCCAGTCCAGCGCGAGCGGCGCGTCCAGCGCCAGCCGGCCGTCGTCGACCAGGATCCCGATGAGCGTGGCGGCGATGCTCTTGGCCGTCGACCACGTCCGGGTCCGGGTGCGCATGTCGAAGCCCGGGGCGTAGCGCTCGTGGACGATCCGGCCGTCGTGGACAACGATCAGCGAGATGGTGTGCTGGTAGGGCGACTCCCGGTCGAAGGCCCAGTCGGACGCGGCCCGGAGCGCGGCGGCGTCGATCCCCGGCGCGGCGGGCACGCCGCCGAGCCCCGCGGTCCAGGAAGAGCCCCGGGTTCCGGCGGCGGCCGGCGCGTCCTCGACGAGGTCGCCGTCGGGCCAGGGGATGGTGTCCGGGTCGCCCGGCGGCGGCGCGGGCAGGACGGGGAGCGCGTCGATGTCGTCGAAGTCCTGGTCCGGCGCCATGATGACGCAGCCGATCCCGTCGCGGAACGCGGCCCGCATGACCGGCCCGGTCAGGGGGTCGCCGATGGCGACAGCGCGGCGGTCCCGGTCCACCTGGTAGTCGCCGCCCTCCGGGGCGCCGATGGGGCCCGGATCGACGAAGAAGGCCAGCTCCCGCTCGTAGACCTGCTCGAGGGTGCGGTGGGAGGTGAAGAGCCCGTTGCAGGTGAGAATCGCCTGCTGGCCCCGGCGCACCATCTCCCGCTGGGGCGCCCAGTAGTCCCAGCTCTCCGCCTGCCCGGTCTGCTGGGCGCGGAGGGCCGAGGGCGCAGAGAGGAGCGTCGCGGCCGTCGTGAGCGCCGCGGCGACGATCGCCGCGGAGGGGCGGGGGTGAGGAGCGAGCGGATCATGGGTGTCCGGGTGGCGGTTCGGGTCCGTGAGCGGAGCTGCACGCTACCGACAACAGGGGGCCGGGTGGTCCGGCCGTCAAGCCGGTATCCCGGGTCGCGCCGTCTTTGGGCTGGCGATCGCCGCAGCCCGCCCGCTCCGGTGGGCCTTACCCCGCGAACAGCCCGTAGTCGAACCCGTCGAGGGTCCGGCGCTCGATGCGGCCGCCCACCTTGCGCTCGATC
Source organism: uncultured Gemmatimonadaceae bacterium (assembly GCA_964391035.1). GTDB lineage: Bacteria > Gemmatimonadota > Gemmatimonadetes > Longimicrobiales > RSA9 > JAWVYT01. The sequence goes on along the minus strand of CAYMLW010000459.1, from coordinate 717 downwards.
TCGGCGACGAGCCGGCGGTCGTCGGGGGTGACGAAGGTGTAGGCGTCGCCGATGAGGTCGGCGCGGCCGGTGCGGCCGACGCGGTGGATGTAGTCGTCGGCCGTGGCGGGGATGTCGAAGTTCACGACGTGGTCGAGGGCCTCGATGTCGATGCCCCGGGCGAGGACGTCGGTGGCGACGATGACGCGGAAGCGGCCGGCCCGGAACCCGTCGAGGGCCCGGGTGCGCTGGTTCTGGCTGCGATTGCCGTGGATCCGGGCGGCCGCCACGCCGCGCTTCTCGAGCTTCTGGGCCAGCCGGTTCGCCCGGTGCTTGGTCCGGGTGAAGACGATGGCGTTGCCGACCTCGCCCCGCTCGAGTAGCTCGACCAGGAGCTCGGTCTTGGCCCGCTGCTCGACCTCGTAGAGCGCCTGGAGCACGCCGGCGGCCGGGGCCTGCTTCCGCTCGACGTCGACCCGTGCGGGGTCGCGGAGCATCCGGCCCGCGAGTTGGACGATGGCCTTCGGCAGCGTTGCGCTGAAGAAGAAGGTCTGGCGGGGCGTGGGCGGGAGGTGGCTTTGCATAATCTTTCTGTTAGCAAATTCTTCGTTAGCAAGAAGTCTGAGTAATTCTCTATCTTCCTTGATGCATTGTCCAGCAATCTCTAATATTTCTCTTCTTACCATGTTCAATCACAATGTGTTTTTATCCAGTTTTCAACGCTGAATATATTCCTTT
>CAYMLW010000458.1:0-3204 GCA_964391035.1 uncultured Gemmatimonadaceae bacterium | reverse complement strand
TGGTGTCGGCCGCGCCGACGGCCACGCCGAGGAGTCGCAGGGTGTCCGGCGGGTCGACGACGCCCCGGGCGGCCAGCCCTTCGGCCAGGTTCTCGAACACGGCCTCGACCTGGTACGCCCCCGCGCCCTCGGAGCGGGTCCAGGCCAGCTCGAGGGCGGGCGTCCGGAGCACGCACGGGCTCGCCCGGGGTCGCACGACGTCGAAGGCGCCGGGCACGGTGGTCCGGCCCGTGATCGTGCGTCCATCGTCGAGCCGGACCTCGAGGTGGTAGCGGGCGCCGGGCTCGAGGAAGTCGCCGCTCTCGGCCGTGTAGCACCGTCCGCCGATCCGGGGGTCCGGCTCGTCCATGGCCAGGCAGAGGCTGTCGGCTACGGGCGAGTAGGAGAGGCCCGGGGCGTCGGGCCCGGCGTCGACGGCCCGGACCCGGATCTCGGCGGCGGGCAGCGGCTCCCCGCCGGCCAGGCTGGGATAGAGCAGCGCCCGCTGGACCGGCTGTCCCGCCGCGAGCACCACCTCGGCCACGATCACCGTCTCCGGCACGGCGATCTCGACGGACGTGAGCTCACAGCCGGCGGTGACGGGACCGAGGGCGGCCAGGGCGACGAGGACGACGGCCCGGAGCCGGTGGCGGGGGCCCCCGCGGCGGGGGCCCCGTCGGCGGGCCGGTCGCCCGGCCGGGCGGGAGCCCGGTCCCGGATCGCGTGGTCGAGCCCGGGCGCTCAGAAGCTCACCTCCACGCCGAACGTCGGGAGCACGGGGAGCATGGAGATCCCGGCGCGGACGGGCGGCGTCTCGTCGTATTCGTAGAAGTAGAAGAGCACGTTGTCACGCCGGTCGTACGCGTTGATCACGTTGAGGAACGGCGTGTAGCTGCCCCAGCTCCGGGCGAACCGTTTCCGGAGGCTGAGGTCCAGCCGGTGGTACGGCGGATAGCGCGCGGCGTTGCGGTCGCTCAGCGCCACCGCGGTCAGCAGCGGCGGCGGGACGGACGCCGACCCCTCCTGGTCCGACTCCTCGTACTCCGGCGCCCACCGGCCCTCGCCCACGCTGTAGCGGTAGTACGGGTACGCGGCCAGCGGCCGGGTGTACGGCAGCCCGCTGCCGAAGTTGAAGCGGAGGCCGCCGTCGATTCCCCAGGGCAGCGGGAACCGCATCACCAGGTCCACGTCGACCCGACGGTCGTAGATCGGAGGGTACGATACCGAGAGGGTGTCGGGCGAGAGGAGGTCGGGGAAGGTCCGGGTCGCCTGGAGGAGCGACACCGCGAGCCAGCCGTCGACGGGCCCCGCGCCGGCCTCGCGGCGGAGCATGAGGTCGAGCCCGTAGGACGTCCCGGTCCCGTGGAGGAGGTCGTCGAGGGGGTCGTTCAGGTCGTCGGCCGGGCTCCGGGTGACGACGCCATCGAAGGTCCGGTAGTACGCCTCCACCGTGCCCTGCCACCCGTCCCAGAAGTGCTCGTAGCCCACCTGGATCTGGTCCGAGACCACCATCGGCGCCCGCTCGCCCGCGGTGATCCAGAGGTCGATCCCGATGGGCGACTCCTCTTCCCGCAGCGAGTGCAGCGCCTGGGCGTAGCGGCCCACCGACAGGTCGATGGCCGCGTCGCCCTTGCCGATGAACCGCTTCACCGACAGGCGGGGCGCCGGCTCGACGAATGCGTCCGTGGTCTCCGGGTCCCAGACGTCGAGGCGGGCGCCGGCCTCGACGAGCCAGGGGCCGGGCTCCCAGTGGAGCTCGGCGTAGGACGCGCCCAGCCAGCCGCTGTCCCTCGACTGTCGGAAGACCGTCCCTCCGGAGGCCGCCAGGTTGTCGTACTCGATCCGGGCGGCCTCCACGCCGAGCCCGACAGTGCTCGCGCCGACCGGGACCTCGACGCCGAGGGAGGCACGGGCATCGGTGATGTCGCTGCGGAACTCCGAGTCTTCGAAGTCCGGGAAGACCACGGAGGTGCCGAACGCCGAGACCGAGGCCCGGGCGTCGATCAGGGTCCGACCCACGATCCCCGACCACCGGGTCCCGAGCACGTCGTTGCCCCAGCCGAGCCGGAGGAGGAGCGGGAAGTCCTCGACGGCCCGCAGGTCCAGGATGTCGCGCCCGGTGTAGCCCGTCACGGTCCAGACGCCGCGCTCGGTCCACGCCTCCACGACGCCCTGGAGGTCCGCCAGGTGGTACGGGAAGTCGAAGAAGGGGGAGAGGAGGACGTCGAAGTACGAGCGCCGCGCCGAGAGCCGGCCCCGTACGGACTCGAACCCCGCCCGCCGGGCGACCTCGTTCGGCAGCCCGCCGGCCACCGCGACCCGGGACGAGAGCAGGGAGACGCCACCATCGACCGCGAAGCGGCCATCGCCGGCATCGGAGCGGACGTCCAGCACCGACGAGACCCGGCCGCCGTAGCGGGCCGGAAAGCCGCCGGCCAGGAGCTCCGCCCGGCCCACCATGTCCGTGTTGAAGACGCCGAAGATCCCGCCCAGGTGGAACGGGTTGTAGATCGGTACGCCGTCCAGCATGATCAGGTTCTGGTCGGCCGCACCGCCCCGGACATTGAACGCCGCGGAGAAGTCCGAGGTCGACACCACGCCGGGCAGCACCTCGACCGCCCGGAGCACGTCCGCCTCCACGAGACCGGGCAGCCGTCGCACGTCGGACACCGACAGCTCGGCCACCGTGGCGCCCGCCTCCTCCTCGAACCGGGCCCGTCGCCGCTCGGCCTGCACCCGGATCCCGCCCACCGGCACGGCGTCGACCGCCAGCCGGACCTCGACCACCTCGACCTCGTCCGGCGCCAGCTCCACCACCCGCTCGGCGGCCGCGTACCCCAGCGCGATGACCCGGAGGGTCCAGCGCCCCGGCGAAGCCACCAGCCGGAACGCGCCATCACGGGAGGCGCCGGTGGCGGGACCCGCGACGTCGTCCCGGACCAGCGCCACCGCGGCCCCGGAGATCGGCTCTCCCTCCTCGGTCAGGACCCGGCCGACCACCGCCGACTGGCCCGCCGCCCCGGCCGACGAGGCCACGGCCAGAACCAGCGCCACCAGCAGCCGCAACGCTCCTGCCATGATCCTCCCACGCCCCCGGATCGGTCCCGTCCACCTCGACTGGAGGACATACCCGCCGGAGCGCCCGCGGTGCCCCTCGCCTGTCCCCCTCGCCTGCCCCCCGCGCCCGCCGCCTGTCCCTTCGCCCGCCGCCTGGCCCGCCAGAGA
>CAYMLW010000457.1:0-3212 GCA_964391035.1 uncultured Gemmatimonadaceae bacterium | reverse complement strand
GCCCAGCAGCTCGCGGGCCGCGTGCATGGCGAGGCGGGTCATCTCCGGGTCGTTGACCGTCGGGGGGTAGCCGTCCAGGTAGTCGAGCTCGTGGCCGCCGCCCAGCGCGTCGGCCACCGCCAGCGCCTCGTCCAGCGCCGACCGGAGCCGCGCGCGCACGTCCGGGTCGAAGTAGCGGAGCGTGCCGTCCAGCTCGACGCGTTCCGCGATCACGTTCTCGGCGGTGCCGCCCCGGACGGCGCCAAAGGTCAGGACGCCGGAGCTCATGGGCGAGATCCGGCGGGCGACGGCGTTCTGTGCGGCCAGCACCACGTGGGCGGCGAGGACCACGGCGTCGCGGCCGGCATCGGGGCGGGCGCCGTGGCTCGAGCTGCCCAGGACCCGGGCCCGGAGCGTGTCGCTCCCGGCCATGAGGGGCCCCTCCCGGGTGAACACCTTGCCGGCCGGCAGGTGGGGGCCGATGTGGAGGGCGAAGGCGGCGTCGACGCCGTTCATGGCGCCGTGGTCGATCATGAGCCGGGCGCCGCTCCGGTTGTCGGCATCGGACGCCTCCTCCGCGGGCTGGAAGAGGAGCCGGACGGTGCCGGACAGAGGCTCGGTCGCGTGGGCGTCGGCCAGGAGCCGGGCGGCGCCGACGAGCATGGCGGTGTGGGCGTCGTGGCCGCAGGCGTGCATGACCCCGTCCGCGGTCGAGCGGTACTCGACGTCATTGGCCTCGGTGATGGGCAGCGCGTCCATGTCCGCCCGGAGCACGACGGTCGGGCCGTCGCCCGTCCCGATCTCGGCGACGACGCCGTGGCCGCCGACTCCGCGACGCACGTCGTATCCGGCGGCCTCGACCGCGTCCGCGGCGACGGCTGCGGTGCGCTCCTCGTGGAAGGAGAGCTCCGGGTTCCGGTGGATGTCGCGTCGCATGGCGACGAGGTCGGCGCGGATGCTGCGGGCCTGTTCGAGGAAGTCTCGCATCGCGGGAATGTGCCGGGTAACTTCTGACCGCCGAATGTATTCCAACGACGAAGGCACCAGCAAATCCGGGTCCGGCGTGGATCCGCGGCTGACGGAGCAGCGGAACCCGCGGAGCTCCCGCATCCATCAGCTGTCCACGCTCGAGATCGTGGACCTGATCAATGCGGAGGACCGCATGGTGGCGCAGGCCGTGGCCGAGGAGCGGGCCGAGATCGCCCACTGCATCGATCTCGTGGTGGCGTCCTTCCAGGCGGGCGGCCGCCTGATCTACGTGGGCGCCGGGACCAGTGGCCGGCTCGGCGTGCTGGACTCGGCGGAGATGCCGCCCACCTACGGCACCGACCCGCGGCAGGTCCAGGGCGTCATTGCCGGCGGCTACGATGCTCTCGTCCGGGCCCAGGAAGGCGCCGAGGACTATCCGGAGCACGGCGCCGCCGTCATGGACGAGCGGGATGTGGGGCCCGACGACTTCGTCCTCGGCATCGCCACCAGCGGGACCACGCCCTACGTCCACGGCGCACTCGCCCGGGCGCGGGAGCGCGGCGCCCGCACGGGCTTCCTCCTCTGCACCTACCCGCCGAAGGAGCTGCACGAGACCCACGACGTGGTCATCGCGTCGCTGGTCGGGCCGGAGGTCATCACGGGCTCGACCCGGATGAAGGCCGGCACCGCGACCAAGATGGTCCTGAACACCATCACCACGGCGGCGATGGTCAGACTGGGCAAGGTGTACGGCAACCTCATGGTGGACCTCCAGGTCACCTGCCAGAAGCTGCAGGACCGGGGCGAGCGGATCCTGATGGAGACCGTGGGCCTCGACCGCCCCGCCGCGACCCGGCTCCTCGAGGCGGCCGGCGGCCACGTGAAGACGGCCATCGTCATGGGCTACACCGACGCGGACCGGGACGAGGCCACCCGGCGCCTGGAGGAGGCCGGCGGCGTGATCAGCCGGGTCGTCGAGGCCAGCGCCGGCGGGCGCGAGGACGCCGGCGGCGGGACCGGCGCGTCGGGCTCGCGGGACGCACCGGGAGACGGGGCGTCGGCGTGAAGGTCGTCGGGCTGATGTCCGGGACGTCCCTCGACGGGGTCGACGCGGCGCTGGTCGAGATCGAGGAGCCGGCGACGCCGGACGCCCGACCCGACTGGCGGCTCCTCGAGTTCCGGCCCGCCCCGTACACCGAGGACCGGCGTCAGGAGATCCACGCGACCATCCTCCAGGGCGACGCGGCGGCCCTGGCCCGGCTCCATGCCCGCCTCGGCACGTGGTTCGCCGAAGCGACCATCGAGGTCTGCCAGGCCGCGGGCCTGCCCCTCGAGGAGCTCGATCTGGTCGGCTCCCACGGCCAGACGCTCTGGCACCAGCCGCCACGGCACGGTGTCCGGGGTCACACCCTCCAGCTCGGGGACCCCGGGACCATCGCCGAGCGGACCGGCGTGCCCGTGGTCAGCGACTTCCGGAGCCGGGACATGGCCGCGGGCGGCGAGGGCGCCCCGCTGGTCCCCTGGGTCGATGCGCTCCTCTTCACCACCGACCACGTCCGCGTCCTCCAGAACATCGGCGGCATGGCGAACCTGACCCGCCTGCCGCCCGCCGGCTCCGACGAGCCCCTCATCGCCTTCGACACCGGTCCCGGCAATGCGCTCATCGACATCGCCGTCGCCCTCGCCACCAACGGCGAGGAGCTCTTCGACCGGGACGGCCACTGGGCCCGGCGGGGGACCGTGAACGAGTCGCTCCTGGCCGAGCTCCTGGACGACCCCTTCCTGGCCGCGCCGCCGCCCAAGTCCACCGGCCGCGAGACCTTCGGCCAGCTCTACGTCCAGACACTCGTGGGACGACTGCTGCCCGCCGACCGGGCGAGCTGGGCCGACCTCATCGCCACCCTCACCGCCCTGACCGCCCGCAGCATCGCCGATGCCGTCCGGGAGTGGGTGCCGATCGGGGAGGGAAGCGAGATGGTGGTGACCGGGGGCGGCGCCCGGAACCGGGCCCTCGTCGCCATGATCCGCGACGCGCTGGATCCGGTCCCGGTGCGGGCCGACGATTCCCTCGGCTTCGACTCCCAGGCCAAGGAAGCCATCTCCTTCGCATTCCTCGCCTGGGCCCATGCCACCGGCCGACCCGCCAATGTCCCCGAGGTCACCGGCGCCGCCGGCCCCCGCGTTCTGGGCAGCTACACACCGGGCTGAGCCCGTCCACCGCCATGGCCCGTCCGGCGGGTGGCTGTCGGCCTGCGGTGGAGGAG
>CAYMLW010000456.1:0-3217 GCA_964391035.1 uncultured Gemmatimonadaceae bacterium | reverse complement strand
GCCCGCCTCGAGCAGATGCGCCGCTACGCCGCGCTGCCCCTCGACCGCATCATCGCGGCGCTCGAGGAGACGGACGAGCTGGCGCGCGCGCTGGGCGGCGGGCGAGCCGATGGCGCGTCGAGGGGGCTCGGGCCCGCGAAGGGGGCCGCGGGAGGGGAGGATACGCCGGGCGATCCGGATTGACGGGTGGGGGGGGAGCCGTCGGTCAGAACCGGAACAGGTCGGCGACCGGTACGGCGAGTCCCGGTAGCGCATCGCCCCCGTCGATCCGGTCATCCACCGTCAGCGTCCGGAACTCCGCCGGCGATGCGTGCACGACCACGGCCCGGGTTCGTGGGTGGACGACCCACCTGCCGGGCCCCGCCTCGAAGTACTCGAGGACCCTCTCCTGGAGCTCGTGGGCGCCGTTCGACGGCGAGGGAACTCAACGGCCAGGTCCGGCGCGCCCGGGACGGAGCCCAGGGTCCCAGTGTGGCCACCCGTTCCACTACGGAGGCAGCCGACCTCCGGGCTCCGCAGGGTGAGCGGCCTCGGACAGCACGTTCCGCGCGTCGGTGGTGACCATGCCGCCGTGCTCGAGGGCATACGAGACCAGTGCAGGGGCGACGAGCATCGCCACCGCCCCGTGGGGGGCGCCCGGCTTCGGCTTCCGCACCAGCTCGACGCGACTGACCTCTTAGCGCTCCGCCGGGTGATCCGGGATCGGCTGGTCGGAGTCCAGCGTCACGGAGGCCGCGTACAGGTCGGTGTCGCGTGCCGCCATGGATCTCCTCCCGCTGTTATCCTGCCGCCGTCTCCCACGATAGCCTCGCCGCCGCCGAGGACTCAACGGCGGGATGGGACGTGGCGGAGGGGCAGTACTCTCGGACCGTCTCTTGGCTACGAAGTCACCAACTATTCACGGCGCCGCTGCAGCTCCGCCGGCCACCACCAGCCTCCCGCGTCATAACGGACACGGCCGGCGCCGGGGACGGTGAACTCCACTCCGTCCGCATCTTCGATCCAGTCGATGACGTTCACGTCGTTCAGGTCGACTCCGGATTCGGCGGTGTCGAAGAGCCTCAGGGGCACCGCAACCTCGAATATAGGACGCTCGGACGAAGCGATCCTGGCTCGAATTCCAGCCGGAATCCGGACCAACACGTCGGCTTCCCCGAGCCTCGTACGGATCGCCCGGTCGGCGCTACTGCCGCTCGGCGCATACCTGTCCACATTTTCGGAGTCACAATAGGGAACGCTGAAGTCCACAGAGCAGCGTCTGGCGTGTCCTTCAGCGGCGATACGACCACCCTCCATGTCCAACCGGATGTGCTTGTTCCATTCGGCATCCTGAACGAGCCCTTCTTCCATATCCGGATGATAGACGGCTTCGATCAACCGACGATTGTCACGGGGAATCTCAACGTTTGGATGGTCGAGGATGGCTTGGTGAGTTAGTTCCAGGGGACCCAGATAGCGATACACCGTTCCCCAGCCATTCCGGCATCGACCCCGTGCGCCGATGAGAGGCATGAATCCGTCGGCCGGGGCAAGAACGAGGGTCCGTGCTGACCGGGCGATGTCTGGCCGCACTCGTTCCGGATGCCGATGCAGGCGGCCGACCCGCTGCAGCAGGATGTCGATGGGAGCGAGGTCGGTGATGAGAAGGTCGAAGTCGACGTCCAGGCTCTGTTCCACCACCTGTGTAGCGACAAGGATCGATCCGTCCGACCCTTGCCCGCGCCGGCCGAAGTCATCGAGCACGGCTCGGTCCAGCGTGCTGCGGTCCGGCGGTATGTATCGGGAGTGGTAAGGGGTCGGTTGAGAGTTCCCCGGGTGCCACAAGTGTTCGGCGCCCGAGGTCGAGATCTGACCCAGAACATGGCGAGCACCGCGCACAGTGTTCTTGAGGATGCATACGCGCGCGCCCGCTGTGGCTGCGTCAACGGCCTCGGCAAGAAGGCTGTCCTCGTCGCTGCTCAAGCGCCAGTGGAGAGTCTTCGCGGGGAGGGGAGAGTGCCCCGATCCGAGCGGTGCTTCCTTCCAGAATGTGGTCCCGGGCGATCGAACGGCGACCAGCGGATACGACCGGGTCTCCGCCGCCTCCTTCGATCCGGCGCCGGCCGATTCAGCCGCGTACTCATTCCGTTCGACATCGGCGAGCGTGGCGGACATGAGCACAGAGAGTCCGCCCCCTTGAGCATGAACATCAAGTAGGATTCGGAGGACCGTGCTCATGTAGCGGTCATAGGAATGGACCTCATCAATGACCAGCAGATGCCGGCTCAGCGGGGCTAGCCGGAGGGTCGAGTGCTTTACCGCCAGCGCGGCGAGGAGGGCCTGGTCGACCGTGCCGACCACGACCTCGCCGGCGAGGTACGTCTTCGGGCGGTCGGCGGCCCATCGCGCCATGGCCCGGTCTTCGTGGTCGGGATACGTGCGCGGATCCGTCTCCGCCAGGATACCCTCTTCCGTTTCCCGGACACCGGCGCCGCCCATGGCCAACACAGTGGGCGGGCGGACGTCGCCAGGATAAAGATGCGCTACCGTTCGGCTCACCCGCTCCAACATGGCCGTGGACGTTGATCGCGTCGGGAGCGCGAACATGATACCGGACACACGCCCCGCTGCGCGGAGCCTGGCGTACAGCGCCAACACCGCCTCCGTCTTGCCGCTTCCGGTCTCGGATTCGATGAGCACGCGCGAGCCGGCTTCCGGTAGCGGCATGGCGGCAACAGCCGCTTGCACGGGCGTCGGCCGGGCAGCACCGTCTCCGAATACGTCCGGCCAGAGGGCAGGGTAGACCTCTTCATCAACAAACGAATGAACGGGACGGGGGGCGGCGAGGCCCCTGGCCCTGCACACGACGCGTGCCCGGTCACGCGCTATTCGCCAGTAGTCCACGGGATCGGCAACCGGTGCGTTCTTCAACGGGAAGTGCTTCTCGTCGGAACCGATCCAGTCGGCCAGCGTGAGGACGCCGGAGAATAGGTGCGTCAGCGTCGGGGTGACCGATAGTGGCTGCCCCTCGCCCAGCGTCGAAAGGCCGCTCCAAATATCCGCACAGTCGATCAGCCCTTCAATCTCCCTGCACGGATCTCGGCCGCTGGTGGGGTGGAACTCCCAGTTCCGTTCCTGCCCGGCGCGTGTACCGACATCGTGCGGTCGCCCGTGATGGCAGACTGCAGTCCTGAACAACTCGTCCCACTCCTCGAATGCCCAGCGCGATCGCTGACAT
>CAYMLW010000455.1:0-3219 GCA_964391035.1 uncultured Gemmatimonadaceae bacterium | reverse complement strand
GGTGGATACCGGGCCGGGCGCGGAGGGCGTCGGTGGTCCGGCTCGGCATCCGGGCCCGGATCTCGGGCTCGGTGAGGAAGAGGCCGCCCAGTCCCTGGTTGGCGCGCCAGTAGACGTCGGTGAGGAGTCCGCGCCGGCGGGCGGTCACGGTGATGGGGTCGAGGGTGATGGGGTCGACCCGGACCTCGAGGTGCACGAGCTCGCCGGCCCGGACGAAGACGGTGTCATGGACCGGGTCGAAGCCGACGTGGGTGATGCGCAGCGGCACGACGCGGGCGTCGAGCCCGCGGGCCAGGAAGCGGCCACGGTGGTCGGTGAGGACCGCGACCGAATCGGCCCCGGTGTCGAGGGTGACCCTGGCGCCGACGACCGGGCGTCCTTCGACGCCATCGAAGACCGTGCCGATGATCCGCCCGTCGATCCCGCCGAGATCGGAGCGGCCGGCGTCCGCGCTGGCGGCGTCCTCGGGCAGTCGGGGGAGCGGGATGGCCAGCTCGAGGTCGAGGGCGGTGTCGGCGGCGAGGGCGACGGTCGTCGAGACCCGATCGTGACCGGCGAGCCCCGCGTCCACGACCCAGGTTCCGGGCGCGAGACCGCAGAACCGGAACCGGCCGTCGGGGCCGGTGCGCGTCTGCCGGCCGGCGGCGCGGATCCGGACCTCGACGCCGGGGATCGGGACGCCGGCGTCGTCGTCTGAAACGGTGCCGAGCACGGCGCTTCCCTCGACGGACGCGCAGCCTGCGGAGGCGGCCGGCCTGAGCGCGGCCCGGACCAGGAGGGCGCTGTCGGCCGGGACGTCGACAGACAGGGACGCGTCGTCGGACCGGATCGAGGGGTGGAACCAGCGGAGCCGGTAGCGACCGGAGGGGACGTCGTCGAAGCGGAACGAGCCGTCGGCGGCGGTCGTGTCGGCGTGGGGCGTGCCCTCGAGATAGACCAGCACGTGGCCGAAGGGCCGGTCCGTCTCGTCGACGACGCGGCCCTCGACGCTCCCGGACTCCTGGCCGGGGCGCAGGGTGAAGCCGGGCCCCCGGACCGAGACCACGCGCCCGCTGGTCTCGCGAATGCCGCCGAGGCGGGCCGTGACGAAGCCGTCCACGATAGCGGGCTGCGGCATGCGGATGAGCCACTCGCTCACGATCCACGCGCCGTTGGGCAGGCGCAGGTAGTGGACCTCGCCGCCGGGGTCGCCGCCCCGGACGGGCGGATCGAGGTAGTCGTATTCCAGGCGACGCAGCCCGCGGCCGGCCCGATCGAGCCAGAGCACGCCCTCGATCTGGTGCCGATCCCGGTCCCGGGTCTCGGGGCCGAAGGCCAGCCCGATCTCGTCGTCCTCGCCCTCGACCACGGAGAAGCAGTAGCGGTCGAGGAACGTGTCGGAGAGGAGGACGTCGGCGTCGGGGGCGTAGTAGAGGGCGGTATCGGCCCGGCCCTGGATGAAGCCGGAGCCGAGGAGCTCGTCGACGGGCACGCTCCGGAACGATTGGGTGTTCCAGGACCGGCGGACGCGGGTCTGCTCGTGGAGGACGCGGCCGTACTCGGGGTCGAGGTCCCGGTCGCGGGTGGCGAGCCGGAAGCGCACGACCCGGGCCTCGCCGGTGACGTCCACGGCCGCCAGGACCTTGCGGGCCTCGCCCCAGACCCGGACCAGGTCGGGGCCCCGGGGCCGGCCGCAGCGGCGGGTGGTCGACGCCCGGATCCCCTCGAGCCGGACCGGGTCCAGGGAGACCACCACCTCGAGGGTCACGCTCTCGCCCGCCGGCAACTCGACCCAGCCGGTGGTGGTCGTGGCGTAGCCGAGCATCCCGACCGAGACCCGGTAGGTGCCTGGTTGAGCTCGGAGGACGAAGCCGCCGCCCGGGCCGGTGAGGCCCCGGATGGCGGTTGCGTCGGCCTCGTCCAGGAGCTCGACCAGCGCCCCGGCGATGGGCACGCTGTCGCCCTCGGCGAGGACCCGGCCCTGGAGGCGGGCGGTCTGGGCGGCGGCGGGGAGCGCCCCGACGGGGAGTACGCCGGCGGACGGTGCGCCGGCGAGTACGCCGGCGAGGAGGACGACGGCGAGAGCGATCGTGCGGACGCGAGCTGTCATGGCATGGTCACCGCAGGCCAGGCCGTCGGAGCGCCAACGGGGCGCCGTGTCGGCGGCATCGGTCGCCAGGTCGGATCCAAGAGGGCTCTGGCCGCCGGCCGGATCCGGGGTTTGTCTACGGGGGTAACGTTCGAGGGGGTCAGGTCGTGACGTCAAGCGCGATCCCCACGGCCACGGCCCGGCCCGGCCCGGGCTCGTAGTACCGGTCGCCGAAGGCGTTGACCACGACGGAGGCGATGTGGGCCCGGTCGAAGAGGTTCCGGACCTCGACGAATGCGTCGACGCCCGTCCCGGCCAGGGTGATGGACGGCGTGGCGGCGTGGAGGTTGGTCAGCGAGTACGCCGGCGAGATGGCCGTGTTGGCGTCGTCGACGTGGAACCGGGCGACCCGGCGGTGCTCGAGCTCGAGGCGACCCCCGGCCTCCGGCTCCCACGCCACGCTTCCGGTCCACCGGTGCGGCGCGATGCCGGGGACGCGGTTGCCGGAGTGGTCGGCTTCGGCGGTCTGGAAGTCGTCGTAGCGGGCGTCGATCCAGGCATAGCCGAGGCGGATCGTGATGCCCTGGAGCAATCGGGCGGCGGGCGCGATCCAGGCATCGAGCTCGGCGCCCCGGTGCACGGCGGAGCCCGCGTTGCGGAAGAACGACCGGCCCGGCGCGTCGGCCACCTCGAAGGGGATGAGGACATCGGCGATACGGGTCCGGAACGCGGCCACGTGGACCACGAGCCCGGGGCTCGCCGGGCGACCCACCCGGGCCCGGCCCCCCACCTCGAGCGAGAGGGAGCGCTGGGGCGCGAGGTCGGGGTTGAGGCCGCCGGCGCCGGACGGGCGATTGACCAGCTCGGTGGTGGTCGGCGTCTGGAACGACGACGCCACGTTGCCGTACAGGGAGGCCTGCCCGAGATCGGCCAGGAGCCCGAACGAGGGGCTGAGGTGCGACATGCGCCGGGCACCCGAGTCGTCGGTCTCGCCGGCGACGATGGCGTCGTCATCGGCCCGGAACCCGTACACGTCCCAGCGCAGGCTGCCCCGGGCGCGGACCGGCCCGACCAGTCGGAACCCCACCTCCGCGAACGGCGCCACGAGGCCGACCCGCTCGGTCTGGTCGAGGAGGAGCGCGCCGCGGCCC
>CAYMLW010000454.1:0-3231 GCA_964391035.1 uncultured Gemmatimonadaceae bacterium | reverse complement strand
GTATGTCACCCCCGCCTACCTCCCGTCAATGGTTTTGTGACACAGTAGTATTAGATCTCAGGTCTTAGATCTCAGGTCTTAGATCTCAGGTCTTAGATCTCAGTCTCAGGTCTCAGGTCTGCTCCTCCAGCTGTTGGATCAGGTATGTGAATGTGAGGGCGTACATCTTCGCCCGCTGTTCCGGGGTGACGCCGGATCCGTGCCCGCCCTCGGTGTTCTCGAAGTAGTAGATCGGGTGGCCCATGTCCATCATCTTCGCCGCCATCTTCCGGGCATGGCCGGGATGGACGCGGTCGTCGCGGGTGGTGGTCGTGAAGAAAGGCCGCGGGTATTCGACGTCGGCGTGGACGTTCTGGTACGGCGAGTACTCCCGGATGTAGGCCCACTCCTCGGGGATGTCCGGGTTGCCGTACTCCGCCATCCAGCTCGCGCCTGCCAGGAGCTTGTTGTAGCGCCGCATGTCCAGGAGCGGGACCTGGACCAGGACGGCGTCGAACAGGTCCGGCCGCTGGGTCATGGCCACGCCCACCAGCAGCCCGCCGTTGCTCCCGCCCCGGATGCCCAGGCGGTCGGGGCTCGTCACGCCGTGGTCGATCAGGAACTCGGCCACGGCCAGGAAGTCGTCGTACGCCCGCTGCCGGTTCTCCTTGAGCGCCGCCCGGTGCCACGCCGGGCCGAACTCGCCGCCGCCCCGGATGTTCGCCACCACATAGACATTGCCCCGCTCGAGCCAGGCCTTGCCCACGATCGCGCTGTACGACGGCGTCTGCGAGATCTCGAAGCCGCCGTACCCGTGGAGCAGCGTTGCATTGCTGCCGTCGTGGGGCATGTCCTCGCCGTGGACGATGAAGAACGGGACCACCGTACCGTCCTTCGATGTCGCCGTGTGCTGCTCGACGTGGAGCCCGTCCGCGTCGAACATCTCCGGCACCCGCCGGACCTGGCGGACCGAGCCATCGGCTTCGGCCAGGTAGAGCGTGGTCGGCTGGTCGAAGCTGCTGTAGGTGAAGAAGAACCGGTTGGTGTGGATGTCCGTGGACCCGACGCCGACGCTGCCCAGCTCCGGCGCTTCGATCCGCTCGCCGACCCACTCGCCGCCCTGGCGGCGGTAGCGCCACAGCTCGGCCCGGACCTCGTTCAGCATGCTCACCAGGAGGTAGTCCCGGGTGTCGGACACGCTCCGCACCGTCTGCCGATCCGTCGGGGCCACGACCACGTCGAAGTCCCGCTCGCCGGCCACGAAGTCGTGGTACGGCATGGCGACGACGGCGCCCTGCGGGTACGTCGCGCCCCCGACCTCCCAGTCCGATCGCAGGTAGACGACGATCTGGTCCGCCACCATCATCGGATCGGCGTCCACCGGCACGTCCAGCGCCGTCAGCTCACCGTCCTCCACGATGTACGCGGTCCCCTCGTAGAAGTTGGGCCGGACGTAGACCAGTTCGTACCGGTCCGCCGCGGTCTCCATCGCCCCGACCCAAACGCCCATGTCGTCCGGCTCGGCCTCGAGGAGCGTCTCGGCCTCTCCCAGCGGCTCGCCCCTCTCCCAGAGCTTCGCGATCCGCGGGTAGCCCGACGTGGTCAGCGAGCCCTCGCCGAAGTCCGTCGAGACCAGCAGCGCGTTCTCGTCCTGCCAGGCCACGCTGTTTTTCGCCTCCGGGAGGAAGAAGCCGTCCTCGATGAACCGGGCCGTCTCCAGGTCGAACTCCCGGACCTCCGTGGCGTCGGCGCCGCCCCGGGACAGCCGGACCATGCACTTCCGGTACTCGGGCGGCAGGCAGGTCGCCCCGCCGAAGCTCCAGGGCGTGTCCTCGAGGATGGCCAGCGCGTCGATGTCGAGGAGCACCTCCCACTCCGGGTCGCCCGACAGGTAGGAGTCCCACGTGGTGCGCCGCCAGATGCCCCGCTCGTGGACCTCGTCCGTCCAGAAGTTGTAGAGGTAGTCGCCCATGATGGACGGGTAGGCGATCCGTTCATCCGAGTTCAGGATCTCGAGCACGTCCTCGAACAGGCTGTCGTAGGCCGCGTGCGCCGAGAGCTCCGCCACCGTCGCCTGGTTCCGCGCCTCGACCCAGTCCATGGCGCGCTCGCCCTCCACGTCCTCGAGCCACAGATACGGGTCGTCCGGCCCCGGCGTCTCCTGCGCGAGCGCCGGGGCGTTCACCGCGGTCAGAGCAACGACCAGGAACGCGAACGGGAACAGCCGTCTGGATATCTTCATCGTCGATCGCAATGGTTGGGAGTCTGGCCGGCGGATACCTCAGTCGGGTCCGCCGATGCCTTAAGCCTAGCGAGCGCACCGCCCGCGCGCGAATCTGGCCCGGACTCGTCCCGCGGGGGCGCCGCGTGATGGCGCCCGGGCGGCACGAAGAGGCCCGAGAAGCTCGCGGACCGGACGCGCCGCGAGCCGTCAGACCGACGCCGCGAGGAGGAGCTGCGCCGCGAAGTAGAGCGGCAACCCGAAACGGCGATTGACCGATGCCCGGGCCACGAACCGGTGCCGGGCGACGAACACGTCCGAGACCGCGAAGACGATCGCACCGGCCAGAACGAGGGCCGAGCCCGTCCCCGCCGCGAACGCGACCATGACCCCGATCGCCATGAGGTAGGCGGCCACCGCCGTCGCCATGGACCCCCGCAGACCGGCCCCGCGGAGCCAGCGGAACACGACCGCCCCCACCACGACCATCCCGACCGCCGCAATGCCCACCGGCGCCGGCCGGAGCCCGAAGAGCCAGAAGGCCGCCGCGTACGCCACGTGGGCCAGGAGGAACGCGCCCAGCCCCGCCATGAAGAACGGTCTGACCCGGCCGATCAGGAAGAGGTCGCCGAACCACGACAGGAAGAGCGCCGCCAGCACCGTCACGCCGTAGGGCGTGTCCAGCGCTCCGAGCTCCAGCGCGAAGGCGAGGTACGCCGTGGCCGCGAGCATTTTGAGGACGCCGCCTCCCCGACGCCCCGCCGTCTCCACGAACGCCGCGCCCGACCCCACCGCCAGCGTCCAGACCGCCAGCACCCACGCGAACGTGCTCATTCCTTCAACCTAGTGGACGCGCCAGCCCATGCCCATGCCACTCGCCCGTGCCAACTCGCCCGTGCCTCTTGCCACGTGCCCCTGCCCTCCGGACCTTCACCCGTCCCCCGACCCTCGGAAAAGGAGCCGCTGATGCCTACGCCGGGCCCCATCGATCGCCGCGCCTTCCTCCACACCGCCACCGTCGGCGTCGTCCT
>CAYMLW010000453.1:0-3232 GCA_964391035.1 uncultured Gemmatimonadaceae bacterium | reverse complement strand
GACGGATCACCCACACGTCGAAACGGCCGCTCCTCCCCGGGGTGGCCGTTTCGTTTTCCATGCCTCGACCGCCTTCGCCATGACCCGAGAGTCCCCCGCTATCGTCGTCGTCGGTGCCACGGGCTTCACCGGCCGCCTGGTGGCCAGGGCCCTCGCCGCGGGCCACGTCCCCTTCGTCCTCGCGGCCCGGGACCCGGACCGGCTCCGGGACGTCGCCCGGGCCGCACCCGGCGGCTCGACCGCGGTGGTCGACGTACTGGACCCGGGATCCCTGCGCCGCGCGCTGCGACCCGGCGATGCGGTCATCAACACCGTCGGGCCGTTCACCGCCCTCGGCGAGCCCGTGGTCCGGGCGTGCATCGAGACCGGCGCGCACTACGTCGACACGACAGGCGAGCAGCCGTGGATGCGCGCGATCCACCAACGCTACGACGCCGACGCCCGGGCCGCGGGCGTCTCGGTGGTCAACGCCATGGCCTTCGTGTACGCCCTCGGTGACTGCGCGCTGGCGCTGGCGGCGGAGAGCGCGGGGCCGGTCCGCGCAGACATCATCTACGCATGGGGCGGCGCCGCCAGCTCCCGGGGCACGCGGCGCACGGTCGTCCGGATGCTCGGCCGACGCGGATTCGTCTACCGGGACGGACGCTTCCTCCGGCAGACGCCCGGCGCCCGCCGCCGCACGGTAGAGCTGGCTTCGGGCGCGTCGCTCCACGCGGTTTCCTTCCCGTGCGGTGAGATCGTGACCGGCCCGCGACACCTTCCTGCTGAGCGCATCCGGGCCTGGCTCGTGATGGGTGGATGGACCGCCCGGATCGTGCCCTGGCTCTCCCCCGCCCTGCCCGTCCTCGTCCCGTTCCTCCGCCCGGCCCTCGAGTTCATCGCGACCCGGGCCGCCGACCCCACCGAGGCCGACCGCGAGGCCAGCCGGTTCACGATCCGTGTCGAGCTGGGGGCCGGGCAGCCGGCCCTCGAGGTCCAGGGCCGCGACCCCTACGGCATCACCGCCGAGCTGGCCGTTCGGGGCGCGCGTCGCGCCATGCAGGCGGACCCGCCGCGCGGCGTTCTGGCCCCGGCCCAGCTCGTGGATCCCCGACGCCTCTTCGATGCCCTCGCCGACCACGGTATACGGCTCGTCCGGGATCCGGGAACGTGACCCGACGGAACGGCCAGGCAAGTGCCGTGTAGCCGTGACACGCCGGCGGCGATCGGCCGTCGTGGAACCGAACGTACGAGGAAGGAACCATCGTGGCGCACAAAGCGCAGCAGGGCGACACCGTTACAGTCCATTACACAGGCACGCTCGACGACGGCGAGGTCTTCGACAGCTCCCGCGGGCGCGACCCGCTGGAGTTCGAGGTCGGGAGTGGCCAGGTCATCCCGGGCTTCGACCGGGCCGTCGACGGCCTCGAGGTCGGTGAGAGCCGTGACGTGCGACTCGCACCGGACGAGGCCTACGGCGAGCCCCGCGAAGACCTGGTCGTCGACGTGGGTCGCGACCAGTTCCCCGCCGACGCGGAGCCGGAGACCGGTCAGCAGGTCCAGGTCCAGGTCGCGCCGGGGCAGAACAGGATCGCGACGATCCGCGAGATCGCCGACGACTCCATCACCCTCGACCTGAACCACCCGCTGGCGGGGCGGACCCTCAACTTCGAGGTCGAGCTGGTCGGGATTCACTGACCTTGGCGGGTACGGCCAGACGAGCGGTGTACACAGGGACGAACGTCTCTTCGCCGTGGGCCAATGCGCGCTTTCCCATTCGAGCTCGCCCGGCTCGTCCTCGGGACAGCTCAGGAAACGGGGCGGAGCCGCCACCACCTCGAGGTCCACGGCGCCGTTCTCCCGCACCACCAGGATCATATTCAACGACCCCACCAGCTTCCCATGGCGCAGGCCAGAGCACTGCGACGCGGATCCACACCTTCCGGCCGGTGGCCTTCTGCGGCGCCGCTTCCTCCGGTCCCCGGACGGGTCCACCGCTATGGCGCCCCGGCGCGGCCGCACCGCTCCCGCGAACGGTCCGCCGCCACTAGCTTCCTCCATGGACACGAGGACCGCGTCCCGAATCGAGGATGACCATTCGCCAGCAGCGCCCTGACCGCCCGAACGGCACCGACGGCACCGAAGACCGTCCACCCGGGCCCCCCGACGGACGCCGGCGGCGAGCCGGTTGGAAACGCCTGCTCGACGCGGCTCTCTGGGTCGTTGTGATCGGGTTGGTGGTCTGGCGCTTCGGGCCCCAGGTCGGAGCGGCGCTCGGCCTCGGGGCCACTGACATCCCGGCCCCTGCGTTCCAGGTGACCACCCTCGCTGGCGACACCCTGGGGACCGTACAGCTCGAGGGACGCGTGGTGCTCGTGAACTTCTGGGCCACATGGTGCGCCCCGTGCCGGCTCGAGATGCCCGGGTTCCAGGACGTCTGGGAGGACTACGCCGATCGCGGCGTCACCATCCTCGGACTCTCCGTGGATCGGGGCGACCGCAGCCGCGTCCGGGACTGGGTCCGCGACAAGGGCATCACCTATCCCATCGCATTCCCGACGGGCGCCACCGTTCGGGCCTTCGGCGGCGCCAACGTCCTCCCCACATCCATCCTCATCAACCGGGACGGCCGGATCGTGCACCGCGTCGAGGGCTTCTACACGGAGCCCGCGCTCCGGGCGGCGCTGAATCGCCTCCTCGACTGACCCACGGCGCGAGTCTGCGGGCCGTTCCACGTCGTGCGGGATCGAGCCCGCGCCATTACCTTATTGGCATGCCGAAATCCGATACGCCACGGTTCATGTCCCGGACCGCCGAGCACGCCGTGCGGGCGCTGCTCTACCTCGCCAAGTGCGCCCCGGAATCCGCCAAGGCGTCCCGGATCGCGGCAGACCTCGGCGCCCCGCCGAACTATATGAGCAAGACCCTCCACGCTCTTGCGGGCGCGGGCATCGTCCACAGCCGGCGCGGTCCCACGGGTGGATTCCGGCTGGCCGTACCCGCCGACGAGCTGACGCTGGCCCGCATCATCGAGGCGATGGACGACCCGGCCCCGAAGGACATGTGCCTCGTGGGCAATACGCGCTGCTCCGACCGGACGCCCTGCGCCCTCCACGCCCGCTGGAAGAGGGTCTCGGACGCGGTCTGGAGCCCCCTCCGGGGCACGACGCTGGCCGATCTCCAGCCGCCCGACTGAGCTCAGTCCAGCCGGGATTCCATCGTGATGGCGTGGTACCCGCGTCGGAAGTAGGCG
>CAYMLW010000452.1:0-3235 GCA_964391035.1 uncultured Gemmatimonadaceae bacterium | reverse complement strand
CCAGCGTCGGGTACACCGTCCCGCTCGGCAGACCGGTGGCTTCCATGATGTCCAGGCCGTAGCCCGCGGTCCGGGGGATCGCCCGCAGCACCGCGAGGGTGGCGTAGCCGATGGAGGGTGGCATGGCGGTCCGTTGTGATCGCTGGTGGAGGGCCGTCGTAGGGCTATCGAGCAGTGCTACATAGGGTGAGATGCCGCCCGGCCCGAAACCGTTGCATGCCGGGGCGGCCGGATGCGGAACGGCCCGGCCGAGCGGGTGGCTCGGGCCGGGCCGTTCGGGGCCGGTGGGCCGGCGAGGGATCAGAAGGTGGGCAGGCCCACGCTGCCGTTGTCGGCGTTGAAGGTGCCGGTGATGGTGATCTCGACGTCGACGGCCTCGTTGCCCTGGACCACGGTGCCCGCGGCCTCGATGGCGAAGGACCCGGCCATGTCGTCGGAGCTCGAGTGGGTGATGGTCAGCGTCCCGCCGGTGGAGGCGAAGAGGCCGTACGCGCCCTGTGTGTAGTCGAAGTAGAGGGCGAAGACCTCACCCGATTCGGGATCATCGTCCTCGACGTTGGCGAGGCTGATGGTGCCGCCGCCCGGCCGGGCGCCCTCGCGACCGAAGTAGATGGTGCGTCCGGTGGTCTCCGAATCGCCGCTGGTCAGGATGAGCACCCAGAAGTCCTCGCCGGTCTCGGGGTCGGTCGCCTCGCCGAACACGGCCGTGCCGTCGAACTCGGCGGTCATATCCCCGGTGACGCTGGCCTCGAACGTGGCCTCGGCGAGATCGTCGTCGTCCGGGCCGGTCCCGTTCTCGTTGCAGGCAGTGATACCGACGGGCAGGGCGAGGGCCAGGGTGAGCATGAGTAGACGTCGCATTGTTCCTCCGCAAAAGGTGAATCGAACAGGGTGGTACCGTGTCGGGGCGGGCACGTCCGGGGACGACGGGCACGGAGCCCCGACTCGGGCCAGGACCCTACAGTCACTCCGGGAGTTATGCAATCGGCATGCCCCGGTCCGGGGTGGTAGGCGGATCCGGAGCCGGATATCGGGCCGGTCGGCCGGCCTCCCGGGCGACGATGATCCCGGGCCCGTCTACTCCTCGGCCAGGGCGGTGCGGGGCTCGACCCGTGCGGCGCGGAGGGCGGGCAGGGCGGCGGCGGAAGCGGCCACGATGGCGAGGGCGCCGGCGGCCCCGGCGAGGATCAGGGGATCGGTGGGGTCGGTGCGGAAGACCAGGGAATCGAGGAGCCGGCCGAAGGCGGTGGCGCCGACGAGCCCGATGGCGATGCCGATCCCGGTGACGGCGAGCCCCTGGCCGACCACGGCCCCGGCGACGGACCTGCGCGGTGCGCCGAGCGCGATGCGGATGCCGATCTCGCGGGTCCGCTGGCCGACCACGTAGGCGAGGACGCCGTAGAGGCCGATGAGGGCGAGGGCGAGAGCGAGCGCGGCGAAGGTGGCGACCAGGACGAAGGCGAAGGCCCGCTGGCTCCGGCTCTGGCCGACGTCCCGGGCCAGGGGAGCGGGCTCGTGGACCACGAGGGCGGGATCACGCTGTCGGACCATCTCCCGGACCGCCGGCAGGGCGGCCAGCGGCTCACCGCGGGTCCGGACCAGGTAGTTCATGGCCCATTCCCGGCTGGCGAACTGGAGGTGGTGGTGGTAGATGTGGGCGGCCTCCGTGCCCTCGACGTCATTGGCCACGTCGCCGACCACGCCGATCACTTCCCGCTCTCGCCCGCCGGCCGAGACCGTCTGTCCCACGGCCGGCACGCCCGGGAACATGCGCTCCGCCGCCGACCGGCTGATCACGACCACGCCGGGCGCGTCGGGCCCGTCGCCGTCGTCGAACAGCCGGCCCTCGAGGAGGGGGATGTCGAGGACGGCGAAGTAGTGGCCGGCCACGACCCGCTGCTCGCCGCCGATGAAGGCGTCCTCGGTGCCCGCCCGCGGTCCGGTGATCGGCCGCGTACCCCACCGGTAGCCGGTGCCGCCGCCGGGGGGCCAGTGGACCGCGCCGGCGGCCACCACCTCGGGGAGCCCGGCCATGGCCGCGGTGAGGTCCCGGTGGAAGCCGGTCCGGGCGGCCTCGTCGTAGCGGCCCGACGGCAGATTGAGCCGGAAGGCGAGGACCTCCTCGGTCCGGATGCCGAGGTCGACCTGGAGCAGCCGGTGGACGCTCACCGCCAGGACGGACGCGCCGACGAGGAGGACCAGGGCCAGGGCCACCTGGGCGACCACGAGCCCGGATCGGGCACGGAGGAACCGGCCCGTCGAGGCGCCCCGGGACGCGTCGCGCAACGACGCGGCGGGTCGGACGCCGGCGAGTCGGAGGGCCGGGAGAGTACCGAAGGCGAGGCCGGTGAGGATCGTGAGGGCCGCGGCGAAGGCGAGGACGGTGCCGTCCACGCCGATCTCGCCGGCCCGGGGCACGGCGTCCCGGCCGAGGGCGACGAGGGCCGGCACGCCCACGCGTGCCAGCACGAGGCCGGCCGCGCCTCCCGCGACCGCCAGGAGCAGGCTCTCCGTGAGCGCCTGCCGGGCGATCCGGCCACGCCCGGCGCCGATGGCGGTCCGGACCGCCATGTCACGGCTTCGGCCCAGGGAGCGGACCATCTGGAGGTTGGCCACGTTCACGCACGCGATCAGGAGGACGAGCCCGACGGCGCCGAGGAGGAGGAGGAGCGTCGGGCGGGCGGCCGCCACGGTGTCGTCGTGGAGCAGGACCAGCCGGAAGTGGGAGTCCTCCGCCACGCCGGGATAGAGCTCCGCCAGGCGACGGTCGAGGGCGGCCATCTCCTCCCGGGCCCGATCCGGGGTCACCCCCGGCGCCAGTCGGCCGAGGACGCTCAGGTAGTGGTTGCCGGGGATGTCCGCTCCCGAGCCGTGGAGGTCCTCCGGGATCCAGGCGTCCACCGGACCGGCGATCGGGTCGCGCAGCCCCGCAACCACGCCGGCCACCGTGCGCGGCGCTCCGTCCAGGTCGATCGTGCCGCCGACCTCGATGCCGGGCGCCAGCCGGTTCCAGAGCCGCTCCGAGACCACCGCAACGGCCTGACCCCGGTCCTCGTCCGGCGTGAACGTCCGGCCCCGGATCACCCGGGCCCCCAGGACCTGGAAGTAGCCCGGGCTCACCTGGAGCGTCCGGATCCGCTCCGGTCGGTCACCCACCAGCAGGTCGGAGCCCGTCTCCTGGTACGTGTACGCCGTGGCCAGGCGGTCGAACGACGCGGCCCGGTCCCGGTACTCC
>CAYMLW010000451.1:0-3260 GCA_964391035.1 uncultured Gemmatimonadaceae bacterium | reverse complement strand
CAGACTTCGATCTCAGCACCGCCGAGGGGCGTGCCGCCGCCGAGGAGTGGGTGCAGACGATGTTCCGGTACCTGGAAAGCGGGAACATCGATCCGGCCATGATTGGCGACATGTCGCCCGACGAGTTCCGGCGCTTCCTGTCCGAGTTCGAGCGTACCCTCGATGAGGCCGGCGGCGGGGTCGTGGCCGGTGCCGAGGTCACGCGACTCGGCGTGTCGATCACGGAAGAGCAGGCCAGTTCGTTGATCTCGCTGGACGTCACGCGCAATCGGTATCTGTCTCAGATCGTCGAGCTGCTGGGGGGTACGGCCGCTTTGCCGGGGGTTTCGGCACCCCCGCCCGCCGCGCTCGGGCTCTCGCGAGAGGTGACGGTCAACAACTTCGTCGGAGACGTGAACGTCGACATTCCGATCCACACGACGGGCGGGGTCAGCGAGCGGGAGCTCGAGCGGGCGGGAACGGCGGCAGGCCAGGCGATGGGACGGGAGTTCAACCGGCAGCTGGCTCAGCAACACCGGGCCGCGGGGGGGCGCGGTGTGCCGCGGGTGCTGACAGAGGAGCGTGTCCGGTGATCGCGAAGCCCCGCCCGCGGCGCGTACGCTGCTTCTGTGGCCACGTCTCGCTCCTCGAGGCCAACGCCGGGGAGCTGCGGTTCGTCCCGTGGGCGTGTCCGGGCTGCGATCGGCGTTCAGCCCTCCGGATCCTCGCGGACGGCACCGTCGACGGCGGATGGGCTCCGAAGGACCTGGACGTCATGGAGAGGCAGGTGCCCGGGATCATCGAGGGGCTGTTCGGACGGCCGGCGGAGGAGGTCCAGGCCTTCTTCCGTGATTCCGCGCGGAATGTGGCGCTGCGGGAGCGGGTCCATATCAGAAGCGGGTAGAGGCGGATGTCGGAAATTCTGTCAGCTTCGTGGGCCGCCTTGATCCTCCTCTCGCACCTGCACCGTTCCATCCGGCCACTCGAACCACTCAGTCTCGCACTCCAAGCACTTCCACGCATCCGCGCCGCGGGGGGTATCACCAGACCGAATGTCGGCGTTCTTCGTCCTGTGTTCGCACTCCGGGCAAGTCTTGATGGCCATCGCTAACCTCTCCTTCATTTGATGTTGGGGGATTCGACTGCCTGCTCCTGTTGCCGTTCTACTACTCCGCCGCCCCTTCCAGCTCCCCCGCGAGCTCCTGCAGGCGGTCAGCACGCCGGCGGAGGCCTTCGGCGAGCTGACGAAGGGAATCGTCCGAGGGGGTGCGCCGGCCGGACAGCCAGGACCATAGGGCATCCTCGCTGAGCCCTGCATCCCTGGCGACCTGAGCGCGGCTCTGACCGCTCTCCTGGATCACTCGCGCTACGATCATCCTGGCCTCCTCGCGATCGGGTCTTGGCAGCGTCGCCTCCAAGATAATCGTACAGGTGATTCCTTGACAGTGTTTCTGTCGGTCTTTAACCTGTACAGCGCAGACAAAGAGAAGGCGGCCGGTTCACCCGCGAAGATGTCCGGCCGCCTCAAGTCCCACAGGCCCTCAGACGGCCCGCGGTGCGCCTCCATAGTGCACGCTCCGGGCCCGGGGGTCAATGCCCGGAAGGACAGACCGCATGACTGATCGACTGCGAGCCCACTACGACACGGCCACGGTCGCGATTGGCCAGGTTCTGCTCCCCGACCTGTCGGCCGAACAGCTGCTCGAGAAGTTCGGGGACTACTTCCACGTGGACCGGCGCTTCCGAACGGACGCACTTGGGATCGACGCTGAGCGGCACACGGAACTCTTACACTTCGTGCGGCGCCACCTCCGCACGTGGGGCGACTACGCCGACTATTTCGGAACCGACATCTTCGGCTGGTGGACGAGCCCTGAGGAGCTGCGGACCGCACTGTCCGCCGCTGGGCTGGACCTGGAAGGCCCCCTTCCGGGGCGCGAGAACGTAGAGCGTACGCTGCAGCTGATGCTTCCGGGACCGTGACTGAGCCGATCGAGCGAGCGCTCGAAGTACTTGAGGGGGACGTCGAGCTAATAGCCGAGCGCAACGTGCGGGATTTCATTGACTGGCGGATCCCGGGGCGCGGGGTCCCCCGGATGATAGACAGCGAGGTCTTCTACCGATGGATGCGGCAATGTAAGCGGATCCGGGCGAAGTTCAACCGGGACACCTGCGCGACCGTCCCGGCCCGCTGCCACCGGTGCGGGGAGACGTTCTACCGCAAGCAGATTCGGCAGGTGCACTGCATCGACTGTATCGCCCTCCGCCGCTCAGCAAGGGAGGCGACCGATGGCTGATCCCCCGGCTGCAATGGCGAGATGCCGCCGGCAACGTGCACGATCGGCCAGGCGAGGGCCCGGGCCCTGGCACGGCAGCTCGAGGCGATCATGGATTCAAGCGGTGAAGCTGCGGAGGCCTTCGTTTAGGAGCTCGGCTTCGGTTTCAACGATCCGATCCCGGATTACCCGAAAACGCCCGAAGTGGGGAGCGATCCCATCTGAGTGGGGATCGCCGGAAAACCGTTGGGGCCGGATTGGGGTCAAACGAGCCCGGATCTGCACCGAAAGGCGCGGATCCGGGTTTCTGCGTCGATGCTGTAAGTCGTTGGCGCTGCGGTGGTTTCACGGACAGGCGCGGAGAAGCGCGGAAGCGTCGAGGGTACTTAAAATCCGCTGTCCGAAAGGGCGTGAGGGTTCGAATCCCTCCCCCGGCATAGTGAAGGGCCCGGCGCGTTGGAGGTCTTCGAGCGATCCGAGTCGACGGGGCATGAAGGGGTGGAATCCGACCTCCGCTCGATCCCCTGTGAGCTCGCTCCGCTCCACGCCTGCGGAGCGCGCTGCGGTTCGAATCCCACCCCCGGCACTGGATAAGCCCGGAAACGGACACCGTTGGGCGCAGCGCTCGCCGGTGGTTTGACTCCCCGCCTGCGCGGCACTACATAGGAAGCCTCGCCGAAGGCCCCGTGAGCCCCTACCCACCGGTCCCATGCGACGTGCGCCGACAGCCCTCGTTCTCGCCCTCTTCCTCGCCCCCGCGGTCCGCGCTCAGGAGCCTGTGTGGGTCGTCACCCAGGCCATGGACGATGTCCTCGGCAGCGTGCTGGAGGAGGTGACGGACCATCGCCTCGAGCGGGACAGGGACGCCCACCGACTGGCGGGGCTCCATGGGCTGGAGGTGCGCTTTTCCGTGGCCCGGGAATCGGTCCGGGGCGTTACGGTCACGGTGCGGGGCGAGGACCTGGTGGGGACCGGGAGCGGAGGCCTGCACTCGGTTATCCTGGA
>CAYMLW010000450.1:0-3316 GCA_964391035.1 uncultured Gemmatimonadaceae bacterium | reverse complement strand
CCGCTGCCAGGACCAGAACCGCGATTCGTTTCACGTCGGGCCTCGCTTGCTCGTCAATCGAGTTTCTCATGGCGTGGTCAGCCGAACGATGGGCATGCGGACGGCATCCGGGCTGTGACCGACATCACATCCGGTCCCGCGGCGGGTCACCAGGGGTCGATGATCCGCTGGCCGACCGATGCATACACCCTCGGCGAGCCGCCGTCGCCGAGCCCCAGGGCCAGGTACATGGGCCCCACGAGGGTACGGAACCCGGCCAGCAGGGACCCGGCGTAATGCAGATCGTCCGCGCGAATCGCCGAGGACTCCTGCCATACGTTGCCGGCCTCGACGGAAGCACCCAGATGGACCCGCCCGCCCTCGAGGCGGTGCAGGTAGACGAAGCGCGCCACGGCCGCATGCCGCCCGACCAGGTCGTCGACCGGACGATCCGACAGACGGAACAGGCCGCCCAGGCGAGCCGCGTCGCGCGGGGGCACGTGGGTCGATCGCGTTGCGACGTCGAGTCCTGCGATCAGAGCGCCCCGCCCCGCCGGGACGGCCCGGGTGATCGTGGCCTCCACACGGTCATGAGGCACGTCGGCCCCGAGCTCCCGTCGATGCCCTTGCCACGAGACCCGGGCCAGGCCGCCAGTACGAGGAAACGCGGCATCGTCGAGGTCGTCGATGGTCAGGGTGGCGGTGTACGCGCCGTAGTCCGGCCCCGACGCCGGTCGAACCGGATCCTCGGGACCGGCGTCCATCCGCCCCCGGAGCAGTCCCAGCCCCAATTCGGCGACGTTGTCGACGGTTATCCCTATCTCGGCCCACACCTTGTCGTCGACGGTCCGGTATCCGGTGCTGCCATCCACCGGCAGAGCGTTGTGCGACACGCTGTGGTCCGCCCGGGCGCGGGCGAAGACATGCCCGCTGAGGGCCACCGGCTGGTAGAGCTCCAGCGACGCGGCGCGAGGCTCGCCGACCTGGAAGTCGAGTCGCGCCTCACCGCCCCACCCGTTGAGGCGACGGAGCCAGAGGCCGGCCTGAAACCGGTAGCCCGACCGACCCTCCCGGAAATCATCGACCAGCGACAGCCCGAAACGCAGCGAGTTGGGCGCCTGCTCCTTCCGTCGCGCCGTGACCACCAGCGTAACGGGATCGTCCGGACCACCGCTCTCGATCCCGACGTCGATCCGCTGGAACAGGCGCAGGCTGTACATCCGTAGCAGGTCGCCCTCGATCACCTCGGGATCCACCGGTCGACCCGGCTCGGTGCGCATCTGGTCGCGCAGGAGTCGTTCGTCGAGCACACCGCCGTCGGAGACCACGCGGATCTCGTCGATCACGCGGGGGGCCCGCAGCTGCCGACGTCGGGCCGCCAGCCGCATGGCGTACGCATCATCCCTGCTCCCGAAGGCTCGCAGCCGCTGCGCAAGGGAGCGCGCCGCGCTCTCACCGGTGGCCACGGCCTCGTCCCAGCGGTGGAAATCCATCATGATGAACCCGTCCAGATCCGGACGGATCACCAGATCCTCGGTTTCCAGCCTTTCGTACTGCGCCGCGCTGTTGGCATCGGTCAGAAGCAGACTCAGCTGTTCCGCCGCGTCCAGCAGGTTGCGGAGCCCGTCCCGGGTCGCCAGCGGCGTCCCCACGTCCACGACGATCAGCCGCTCCACATCCATGGCCTGCACCACGTCCACGGGCAGGTTCCGAACCACGCCCCCGTCCACCAGCTTGCGTCCGTCGTGTTCGACGGGAGCGAAGATCACCGGCAGGGACATGCTGGCCCGGACCGCCGTCGAGAGGTCGCCGGAATCGAACACCACCAGCTCCCCCGTTGTGCCCGGACACCAGACCCGCAGGGAGCTGGATCCCTCCACGGTCGACCGAAAGCTCGAACTGCGTCAGGAACGTCCGATCCTCCGTCTTGCGACGGAAGGACAGAGCCGCCCGGGGCAGTCGATCGGTGAACAGCAGCGGCCAGTCCACCGCCGCCAGCTGCTCCTCGATCTCTGTCGGCGTCCACCCGGCCGCGTAGAGGCTCCCTACGACGGCGCCCATGCTCGTCCCGGCGATGGCGTGGATCGGGACCCCGTACTCCTCCAGCACCTTCAGCACACCCACGTGCGCCGCCCCACGAGCGCCGCCACCGCTCAAGACGAGCCCGACCGTCGGCGACTGCGGGCCCACGCCCGAAGCTACGAACAGGGGTGCCAGGCTCGTCGCCGTGCTCAGAATCAGAGCCGCGAGGATCCCGGTCATCCCGGATCCCGGACGCGGTGGGGTGGGACGGTGGACAGCACCGCATAGATGACGAGCCACACCGTGGTCCGCACGGCCATGGCGGCGACGCTCTGCTGCGCCACGACACCCGGCACAGCCACGACCCCAGCGAGCACGCCCAGGTTGATGAGCCCGATCAACCCCGCGCTCCGCCGGCCGGGCGGCCGACGGGCCAGGATCAGGGCACCGGCCAGGACGTAGAAGGGCCCCATGGCCGTGTTGAAGATCAGGAGCGGCTGGGACACCGGGTACCCGGCGTCCCTCAACCCGAACAGCACCGAGCTACCCGCCACCACTGTAAGAGCGCCGAAGGCGATCCCGAACCAACCACACAGCCCGGGTACCCACGCCGGCCGCCACCCCGCCCCCGAGGTGGACCCTGTCTTCCCGTCGACCGTTCGTCTCGTCACATGGCTCTCCGGTTGTCCTGATTACGTCCTTCTACTGGGTACATCATGCGTCCCGGCAGCTCGTACGGCTGTGACACACGTCACTTCAGGACCGGTGTGACGGACATCACAGCGACCGCCGCCGCCGGCTGCGATTTTCCTGTGTATCGGGAGCACTCGCCCCCGGAGCCTGGAATCCGGGCGTGGCGGTCTATTCGTTGGCGCGGCCGTTCAGGGTCGCCGTCGGAAGGGAAAGAGGGACTGATGACGAAATACGGGATGCTGAGCCGCCTGGTCCTGTTGGTGATGCTGGGGGCCGGGGCGTGTGGCGACGGAGGTCCGGACGATGGGATGACTGACCGGACTCGGGTGCTCCAGCCGGAGGACGTGGTCGAGGTGAAAAACGGTGAGGTCCGGACCGGAATCGCGGTGAGCGGCCCGCTGGATCCGTACCGGACGGTGGAGGTCCGGGCTCAGCTGGCCGGTGAGCTCACCACGGTGGAACAGGAGCCGGGGATGCCCGTAGCCGCCGGCGATGTGCTGGCGCGCTACCAGGCCACCACGTTCCGGAGCCAGGCGCTGAGTGCACGGGCGGCCGTCGCGGCGGCCGAATCCGCGGTGGCCGCGGCTCGTCACCGGCTCCAGGCCACTGAGACGCTCCACGA
>CAYMLW010000449.1:0-3355 GCA_964391035.1 uncultured Gemmatimonadaceae bacterium | reverse complement strand
GCGGCGTATTCGCGGGCAGGTTGGCGTTGACCGCCGGCGCCGCAAGCGGGAGGTCGCCCCGTAATGGCGACATCCAGTTCGTCGGCGGCGTGCGGAACGCCCTGTTCGGCGGTGAAGGCCTCTTCCTCGCCACGGTCACGGGGCCCGGCGTGGTGTACCTCCAGAGCCTTCCATTCTCCCGACTGGCCGACCGCGTGCTCCAGGCGGCCCGGTTCGCCCAGAAGGGGGAGCAGAAGGGCGTGGGTGGCGTGGGCGGTGACATTCTCGGAGGCCTGCTCCAGGGCGATTGACGGCGGGCGCCCGCGGTTCGGTTCTTGCGCCGACCAGGCGTGCGGACGACAGAAGCGATTCAACCACCCTGCATCGCCGTGGCTGACACTCCGGACACCATCGGATACGCAGTGGTCGGCCTGGGCTGGATCAGCCAGGTGGCCATGCTCCCGGCCTTCCCCCACGCCGGCCACAATTCGCGCCTCGCGGCGCTGGTCTCGGGCGACCCGGAGAAGAGGACCCGGCTCGCGGACCGGTACGGTCTCGAGTCATCCGATACGTACGATTACGACCGGTTCGAGGCGTGCCTGGGGCGTGATGACGTGGATGCGATCTACATCGCGGTACCGAACCACCTGCACCGGGAGTATACGGAGCGGGCGGCCGCCGCGGGCGTCCACGTGCTCTGTGAGAAGCCGATGGCCCCGACCGACGAGGACTGCGAGGCCATGATCGACGCCGCGCAGGCCGGCGGTATCAGGCTGATGATCGCCTACCGGCTCCACCTCGACCCGACGCACTTGGAGCTGATCGAGCGGGTCGAGGCCGGCGCCATCGGGCGGACGCGCCTGTTCACTTCCACCTTCACGCAGCAGGTGGCCGAGGACGACATCCGGCTGGTGCCCCCGGAGGAGGGGGGCGGCCCCGTCTACGATATCGGGGTCTACTGCATCAACGCCGCGCGGTACCTGTTCCGGGCCGAGCCCGAGGCCGTGTGGGCGACCCGGGCGTCCCGACCGCG
Organism: uncultured Gemmatimonadaceae bacterium; assembly: GCA_964391035.1. Lineage (GTDB taxonomy): Bacteria > Gemmatimonadota > Gemmatimonadetes > Longimicrobiales > RSA9 > JAWVYT01. The sequence goes on along the minus strand of CAYMLW010000449.1, from coordinate 2,343 downwards.
GGACCGGTTCGATGACACGTCGGAGATGGTGAGCTGTGTGCTGCGGTTCCCGGGCGAGCGCCTCGCCGCCTTCACGTGCAGCTTCGGGGCCCACGCGGTGGACGTGTTCCACCTGGTGGGGGACGAGGGCGAGCTGCGTCTCGACGGGGCGTACGGCTTCCGGGGCGAGCGGCGACTGCGGCAGGTGGGCGGGGCCGGGGGCGGCGGTCCGGAGGTCGCCCCCGAACACGACCAGTTCGGGCCGCAGCTGAGCTACTTCTCGGACTGTATCCTCGACGATCGGGAGCCGGAGCCGAACGGCGAGGAAGGCCGGATCGACGTGCGGATCATGGAGGCGCTGTACGCGGCCCTCGAATCGGGCGAGATTGTCGAGGTCGACGTGACGCGGGGCCGTCGACCGACGCCCGACATGGCGGTGGCGTATCCGCCCGTGGAGGAGCCGGAGCTCGTCGGGACGGACGAGCCCGGCTGACGAACGAGATCGAGTTCAATCGAAACCAGGGAAAGAGACATCATGGCATTGCGCAAGGCACAGGCGAGTTGGAACGGCACTCTGCGGGACGGCGACGGCACGATGGAGCTGGCGGGCGGAGCGTATCGGGGGCCCTACTCCTTCGAGTCGCGCTTCGAGGAGGGGCAGGGGACGAATCCGGAGGAGCTGATCGCGGCGGCCCACGCCGGGTGCTTCTCGATGGCGCTGTCGGGGGTGCTGGGCAAAGCGGGCCATGATCCGAAGCGGGTGTCGACCGAGGCGCAGGTGAGCCTGGTCAAGGGCGACGCGGGCTTCACGATCAACCGGATCCGCCTGGTCACCGAAGCCGAGGTCCCCGGCATGGACGAGGAGGAGTTCATGGAGATCGCCGAGGCCGCCAAGGCAGGGTGCCCGGTCTCCCGGGCACTGGCCGGACCCGAGATCGTTCTCGACGCGACCCTCGTCTGAGAGCAGTGGTCGTCTGACACCGGGGACGGCCCGGCGCAGCGCACATCGCGCCGGGCGTCTCCGATCCCACCCATCTCCCCGGTTGCCCCGCGGGGCTGACCCGACGCGCGAGCCTTCCGTACCGGCAGGGATTGCGCTTGCGTCGGCCCTTGGCGGGGATCACATTTGGGTACCGACCGTCAGGAGGCTACACGTGCGTGTCGTTCGCCGTTTGATCAATCTGCTGGTCCCCGCCATGGGCATGGCGCTGGTACTGGGTGCGGTGCTGTTCGGGGAGAACCTGGCCGTCCAGCTGTTCCTGGTCGTCGCCGGGCTCCTGATGACCGAAGCCGGGTTCTGGCGTCTGGCGGATCCGTTCCTCCCCGATGAGAGGAAATACATGGCGCTGCGGGCCGAGCTCGATCACTTCACCACCCTGGTTCGTCAGCTCAATGCCGCTGCGCTGGCCCGTGATCGGGAGGACGACCAGGCCAATCGGTTCGTCTTCGAAGAGGTCCGGGACAAGATGCACGAGTCCGTGGACCAGATGGTCTGCTTCGCCGGGAAGACGGCGGACGAGATCAGCATCGAGGAGGCCGGCCGGAGCCGGACCGTGCCGCCTCACGAGGAGCCAGAGGCGCCCCCGCCGCAGGGGTGACGGGCCCGCTCCCTGACAGGCTGCGGCCCCGGCTGGCGGCCCTGGTGTCCGGCGTCGGCCTCCTCCTTTCCGTCGGCGCCGGCGCGGGAGCGCAGGAGCCGGTCCCGGGCGTTTCCCTCGACCTGGCGCGCCATCGGGCCGCGACCCTCTCCGACGTCGTCTACCACCTCGCCTTCCGCATCCCCGCCGACACCGCGGCTCCCATCACCGGCACGGTCACCATCCGGGCCCGTCGCACCGACAGCGGCCCGCTGATCCTCGATTTCGCCGATCCGTCGCGGATCCGCTCGGTCGAGGTGGCCGGCTCGCCGGTCCGGTGGGAAGGCGCAGCCACGCACGTGGTCGTGCCCGCGGAGGCCCTCGGGCTCCGGAGACGATCCCGCGGGGCCGGGGAAGGATCCCCGTGGGAGGTGGAATTGACGATCGAGTTCGTCGCGGGCGACGCGCCGCTCAATCGTCGCGGCGAATTCCTCTACTCCCTCTTCGTCCCTGACCGGGCTCACGAGGCGTTCCCGGCCTTCGACCAGCCCGACCTCAAGGCCCGATTCCGCCTCGAGCTGTCGGTGCCGTCCGGGTGGACGGCGGTGGCGAACGGCGAGGTCGTGGGCCGGGAGGAGGCGGGAGATCGAGTCGCCTACGAGTTTGCGGAGACCGAGCCGCTGCCGACCTACCTGTTCGCGTTCGCCGCGGGCCGGTTCCAGGTCGAGGAGGCCCGACGGGCCGGCCGAAGGATCCGGCTGTTCCACCGGGAGACCGACCGGGCGAA
>CAYMLW010000448.1:0-3365 GCA_964391035.1 uncultured Gemmatimonadaceae bacterium | reverse complement strand
ATGTGGTACGCGTCGGGGAACGCGTACCTGATGCGGGCGGAGGACTCGTTCCGTCTCGAGGCCGAGGAAGGTGACCAGCGCGTCGCCTACTGGGTCGCGGAGGCGGACATCACCGGCGCCGTGGGGCCGCTGGACGACCTGCCCCGCATGGCCGATCCGTCCGACCCGTTCCACGTGTATCTGCCGGACGAGATGAAGCTGATCATGGCCGAGGTCCACGCGCGCGGCGGAAACCTGGCGGCGGCCCTCGATCTGGTGAACCAGGTCCGGACCCAGTGCGACTCGCCACTGGACGAGCCCGTGGCCTGTCTGCCCGCCCTCGAGGCGGATGACGTCGCCACACAGGACGCCATCCTGGACGAGATCCTGAAGCAGCGGCGCTACGAGCTCTATCTGCAGGGCGTGCGCTGGTCGGACTTCCGGCGCTTCGGGATCGAGCTGCCGGCCCAGTACCGGTTCATGCCGATCCCACAGACGGAGTGCGAGCGGAACGACAACGCCAACTGCTAGCGCGCTAGCAGCTGGCGCGGCTCGGCCGCTCGCGGCCGAGCAAATCGCGGCCTGTGCCGCAAATCGAACGGGTCGCCGGGGAACACCACCCGGCGGCCCGTTCAAATGGCCGTCTGCGCGGCAACTCGCGCCTGCGGCGCAACCCCTCGGCGCCCCGGCGCCTCCCAAACTGGCTCGCTGCACTCGCAACCCGCGCTCGTGCCGCCTCACGGCGGCTCTCGCGCAACCGGCTCCGCCCCCACGGGGCGTCACAAACGGCTCGGCCGCCGGCCTCGCAAGGAACAGCAACCGCGTGCACGGGAGAACGGGTCAGAGCCGCGGGGCCGGAGGGTTGCGACGGCGTAGCCGGCGCCGTTTGCGCGAGCGTCAGCGAGCGCCCGTTTGCCGCGGCCGCGCGGCCGTTTGCGAGGCCGCGCAGCGCCGAGCCAGTTTGCGGGGCCCCCGGCGCCGCCCTTGCGCCGGAGGCGCGAGGTGCGGCCGCCCGGGCGCCATTTGGGAGGCCCGCCCCGAGGGCCGACCCATTTGCCGCCACCGGCGTCCATTTGGCGTGGGGCGCGGTCCGCGCCCCACGCCCCTCAGACGGGCGTCCGCGGCGGGTCGCCGCGGACGCACCGTACGAGGTTCTCCCACGCCAGGTCGAACATGGCCTGACGCGTCTCCTCCGTGGCACTCCCGATGTGAGGGAGCAGGACCACGTTCGGCAGCTCCCGGAGCCGTTCCGGGACCCGGGGCTCGTCCTCGAAGACGTCCAGCCCCGCCCGGATCCGGCCGGACTCCAGCGCCTCGATCAGCGCCGGCTCGTCGACCACATCCCCCCGGGCCGAGTTCACCAGGATCCCGCCCGGCTTCATGCGGTCGAGGATGGTGCCATCGATGAGGTGGTGTGTCGCACCGGTCGAGGCGACGTGGACCGTGAGGACGTCCGCCGCTTCCGCCAGTTCCTCCAGCTCCGGCACCCACTCGGCGCCGACCTCCGACTCCCAGTCCTCCCGCCGCGTTCGGCCCCAGTAGGCGACGCGCATGCCGAAGGCGCCGGCCCGGCGGCCGACTTCCCGGCCGATCCGGCCCGCGCCGACGATCCCCAGCACCTTCCCGTCGAGCCCCATGCCCATGAGCAGCGTCGGCTCCCAGCCCGCCCACTCCCCCGCCCGGACCAGGCGATCGCCTTCGCCCACGCGCCGCGCGCTGGCGAGGATGAGCGCCCAGGTCAGCTCGGCCGTCGCCCCGGTCAGCACGTCGGGCGTATTGGTCACCTCGATGCCCCGCTCCCGGGCGGCGGCGACATCGATGTTGTCGTAGCCGACGGCCATGTTGGCCACGACCCGGAGCCGGGGCAGCCGGTCCATCTCGTCCGGCCCGACGGGCCGGGTGAGCAGCGGGAGCAGGCCGACGTAATCGCCTTCCGGGACCGGTTCGTCGGCGCCCAGGATGCGCACGTCGATGTCGTCGGGCACCTCGATCCGGCGGAGGAACCACTCGGCTTCGGCGGCGACCAGGACGGGGATCATCGGCGGGCGCGGAAGAAGTCACGGAGCAGGCGGGACGCCTCGTCCTCGAGGACGCCCGCCACGATCTCGACCCTGTGATTGAGTCGCTCGTCGGTGGGGATGCTCGCGAGGGACCCGGCCATCCCCGCCTTCGGGTCCGGCGCGGCGTAGACCAGGCGCTCGATCCGGGCCAGGACAATGGCCCCCGCGCACATCGCGCAGGGCTCGAGCGTCACGTACAGCGTGGCGCCATTCAGCCACCAGTGCCCCAGCCGCCCGGCCGCGGCCCGGAGCGCCAGGATCTCGGCGTGCGCGGTGGGGTCCGTCCGGGCCCGGGGCGCGTTGTGGGCCTCGGCCACGACCTCGCCCTCGAACACGACCACGGCGCCCACCGGCACCTCGTCGGCCGCCGCGGCCGCCGCGGCCTGGTCGAGCGCCCGTCGCATCCACCGCTCGTCCCGCGGGTCCGGCGGGGGCCGGGCAGGATCCGTCACCGGTCAGCTCGCGGCCAGCCCCTCGTCGGCGGGCTCCGGTGTCACCCGGCCGAGGGGGCTGTCCGTCCGGAGGCGTCGGATCACCGCCCCGATCCGCCCGACGATCCCGTGGTCGTCCTCGCCGCCCCGGGTCGCGGGCCGCGGTGCGTCGAGGACGACCCGGTCTCCGTCCCGCCGCAGGCGGCGCACGCCGGCGCCATCGCCGAGGTAGCAGAGGACGAGGTCGCCGTCGATGAGCTCCGCCACGGGCAGCGGCTCGACCAGGACCAGGTCGCCGTCGCGGATGCCGTCCTCCCGCATGGTGTCGCCGACCATGGTGACGAGGAAGCTGCCGGCGGAGCCGGCGATCCGCCGGTCGAGGGTGAGGTTGTCGGCGAAGTCGTCGAGAGTCAGGTCGTCGGGGCCGAGGTCGTCGAGGGCGACATCGAGGTGGGGGACCGAGACCACGTCGGCATCGAGCTCGAGGCCCAGCAGCCGGACGCCCCGGGACCGGGACGAGTCGCGCTCGATCCAGCCCTTGTCGGCCAGCGACTGGAGGAGCTCGGAGACCGTCTTGGTGCTCCTGATCTCGAACTGCGCCCCGATCTCCCGGATCGAGGGCTGGTAGGTGTGACTCCGGACGTAGTCGACCAGCCAGTCGAGGACGTCCCGCTCGAGCCCGCTGAGTGGCTTCGGCATCGACCGCCTACGACGGTTCCGTTGCGGATTCCGCCGCCAGAGCTTCGACCCGGCGGATCGCCTCGTCCAGGCGGGCCAGCGTGCGGTCCCGCCCCATGACCACCAGCACCTCGAAGATGCCCGGCGAGACCGCCTGTCCGGTAACCGCGACCCGGACGGGGTGGATCAGCTTCCCCGCCCCGACCTCGAGGTCCGC
>CAYMLW010000447.1:0-3367 GCA_964391035.1 uncultured Gemmatimonadaceae bacterium | reverse complement strand
ACAAAGTGGCCCGCATCCGCCGTACGTATCGCTAAGTGAACGGCATTGGAGCTAGCCCTGATCCGGCAGGCGGCCCGGGGCGGTGAGGAGGTCCCGATGGTCGTGGGCCGGCGCGCCATGGCGTTCGGCCTGGCCCCGCTGGCGGACGGGCGGATGCAGATCCGGCACCCCTTCCGCGGCACCATGGCAGTGGAGGTGGACGAGCACGGCAGGATCGTCACCCTCGACGCCTCCGGGACGACCCGTAAGCTGACCGTCGAGCGGGTCGAGGACGCGGACGTGGTCGAGGCCGCCCGCCGCTTCGCCCGTCGCGACGCCGCCGGCGCCGGGATCGGGTCGCTGAGCGGGCGGGCCGAGGCCACCGGCATGATCGGCGGTGCGAGCGTCGTCGTCGACTACGGGGTCCCCCTCAAACGCGGACGGGATGTGTTCGGCGCCCTGGTGCCCTTCGGCGAGGTGTGGCGGACGGGGGCCAATCGGGCCACGCACCTGACCACCGATCGGGGCCTGGTGATTGGCGGCGCCCGGGTCCCCGCCGGGACCTACACCCTGTTCACGATCCCGGGGCCCGACGAGTGGACGCTGATCGTCAATCGCGCGACCGACATCGGCGGCACCGCATACGACCCGGAAACGGACCTCGCCCGGATCCCCATGAAGGTCCGGACCCTGGACGAGACGGTCGAGTCGCTGACCATCGAGGTCGACCACGACGGCTACCTGCGCATCCGCTGGGACGACACCGAGGCGTTCGTACCGGTGCGGAGCGACGGCTAGACCCGGGCGGCGGGACGGGGCGCACGGGTTGCGCGAGGGGAGCCACGGTGTATGATGTAACGTTCCCCCGCACGTCCCGCCGCCATCCTGCCACGGCAGTCGGTTGGTGGGTGCTCGTGCGCGGAGGAATCGGTACGACCACTCCTACACCACATCGGAGGACGAACACATGAGGATGTTCGCTGCGGCACTCGGCATGAGCGCGCTGCTATTCGCGGGCTGTGGCGGCGGTGATGAAGCCGGCATGGAGCAGATGGAGCCGGAGATGATGGAGGAGGGCGGCATGGAGGAAATGGCCCCCGACACCGCCATGATGGACACCATGATGCACGAAGGCATGCCCGAAGAGACGGAAGGCGGCGGTACGGACGATGAGATGGGCGGTGGGCAGTAGCGCCCGGCAGTACCGGTAGCAACAACCGCGCGGGCCGGGGGGCGCATGTGAAACGCCATCAATGCGTACCCTCGTTTCGCCCCGCGCGGCGGCAGCTTCTGCTGGTTCGCCGGCACCTGAACGGGACGGGAGACGACCCGTCCGCTACTCGTTCCTCTCGCCCTCCAGCCACGCCTCGACCGAGGCCTCCCCGTCGTCCAGCTCCGGCTCGTAGCCCGCGGCCCGCACCACGGTCAACGTCGTGGTGTGGCTTCGATCCCCGATCTTGACTTCTACGGTGTACTCGCCGGGCTCGACGGGGTCGCCGCCGCCCTGACCGAATCCGCCACGGAAGCTCACGGAGACGCCCCGGGCACGCATGCCGTAGTACATGGACATCAGCGCGCTCCGGATCTCATCCATGGTAGGTTCGGCCTCCTCCGGCTCTTTGGCCGCCTCCTCGGCCTCGGCCGCCCAGGCGGGCTTCACGTCGGGGTACCGCTCGCCCGGCCGGGTCGGGTCGCCCGCCGCCCCGCCGCGACCGCCGCCGAACATGGCGGCGAGGTTGCCGCTCCGGACCATCTGGAGGCCCCGATCGACGGCCGCTCTCCTGATGCCCTCGTGTTCGACCAGGGAGTCGGCCAGCTCCGTCATGAGACGCTCCGCCTGGAGGCTGTCCCTCAGCTCGGCCGGCGACTTCGCCTCCTCTTCGTCGGCCTTTCTGCGCAGGTTCCAGCGGACGCGCTGGAGGCCGGGGCGGAGCGGGCCCTCGAGGGTGGCCACGGTGTCGGCGCGCTCATCGAGCACCACGATCTCCGCCTGCGGTCCGCCCCGCTCGGCGCCGCGTCCGAACCGGCCGGCGGGGCCGCCGGTACCGCGCATCCGCTCCCTCATGGCGGCCCGCCGCTCTTCCCGGGTCGTATCGCCGGCTCCCGGCGCCTCCCAGTCCTGGGGCACCCAGTAGAGGATCTCGGCGCCATAAGGCCGGCTCTCGCCCGCGAAGTAGCGGTGGCCGGTGGACTCGCCGCCGGACGGGGCGTCGCCGTACTGAAGCCCGGGGGTCGGGTCGAGGACGACGGGCTCCTCGGCCCCCCGGATCCGGGCGATCTGCTGGAGCGGGGCGATGTCCAGGATCCAGACGGAGCGGCCGTGGGTGGCCGCGATCAGCTCGGCGTCCCGGGGGTGGATCTTCAGGTCGTGGACGGGGACCGTGGGCAGCCCGTTCATGAGCTCCTGCCAGCGCTCGCCCCGGTCGAACGACACGTAGGCGCCCACGTCCGTGCCGGCGAACAGGAGGTCCGGATCGACCGGGTCCTCCCGGACCACGTGGACGAAGTCCGGCGCACCCGTGGGTAGCCCGTCGGTGATCCGCCGGAAACGCCGGAGGTCGTCGGTCACGTAGATGTACGGCGTGAAGTCGTTCGTCCGATGGCCATCGAAAGACACGTAGAGCCGGTCCGGGTCGTGATGGCTCGCCTCGACCCGGCTGACCCAGGTGTGCTCGGGGAGCCCCCGGAACGCCCGCTGGGGCACCTGCTCCCAGTCGGTGTCGGGACCTCGCCGGAGCCAGACGTTGCCGTCGTCCGTCCCGGCGAAGAGGCGGCCCTGCACGAGGGGCGACTCCGCCAGCGTGACGATGGTCGAGTGGGTCTCGGCGCCCGTCACGTCCCGCGTGATCCCACCCGTCTCGCGGGTGCTGACCCGGATCTTCATGGTGTCCGCCGTGGTCAGGTCCGGGGAGACCACCTCGAAGGATCGGCCCTGGTCCGTCGACAGCAGGACCCGGTTCCCCGCGGCGTAGATCGTGTGCGGGTCGTGGGGCGACATGATGATCGGGGTGCTCCAGTTGAACCGGAGGTCGTAGGTCGTCGAGTCAGCCTCCACGCGGTCCTTCCACTCCGCCACTTTCGCGGCCTCCCCGGCCGTCATCTCCCGGGGCTCTTCCACCCCTTCGTACACGGCGATGGAGTCCCGGAGGTCGGCCACCCGCTCCTTCCAGTCCGGCGTCTCCAGTGAGGACCGCTCCCCCGTCTCCAGGTTCAGCCGCGCCATGTTCCCGCCCTGGGACTCGGCGTAGACGATGGCCGGGTCTGTCGGGTCCTGCTGGGTGTAGAAGCCGTCGCCGCCGCTGATGGTGAACCACATGTGGTGGTCGATATCGCCCCGGGCCCGTCGGCTCGGCCCGCACCACGTGCCGTTGTCCTGGAGCCCGCCGCA
>CAYMLW010000446.1:0-3370 GCA_964391035.1 uncultured Gemmatimonadaceae bacterium | reverse complement strand
CCGGCGACAAGGGACCGGCGACCAGCCGCCAGACAGGATAGAACTGCTCGGCCGCTGTCAGGATCCAGACGGGCTCCCCGTCCACCGTCTCCATGATCAACGCGACCAGGTCGTGCACGACGCGGCGTCCGATCCGTAGGCGGGTGTAGCGGGAGCTGCTCGAGCTCGCCGGCGGTGGATTCGAGGTGGAGGGCGAGCATGCTCTATGATGGCCTACGCGGGCCTCGCTTTGGAATGGCCGGTTGGGACACCTCAAGGGCGTTTGTGGTTGGAGGAGCAACGTTGTCCCATCTAGCTATGGCGTCAGCCGATCATCGACATGCTACTCGATCGGCTGAAGAACCATGGGATCTGGCTGGCGGAATTCCAGAACACAGACTACGGCGGGGAGTGGGCGTACTGGGAGGATATCCAGCAATCCCCGTACGATGGCATTACGGCGACGACTCGCAGGACGCATTGGACAGGATGCGGGACGCGTGCGGATACTTGAAATGGTAGGAAAGGAGATCGACATGAGACTACATACACAGGTGTTCGTGGTCCCGGCACTGCTCATGGCCGCCTCGGTGCTGCCGCTCGCTGCACAAGAGGAGCCGGGGGCAATGCCCAATCTCATCAAGACGGCCGAGGCAGTCGTGGAGTGGTACGCGCGCAATTCGGTCATGCCATACGAACCGAATGCGACCCTCGTCCTGTCTTCGGCCACATACAACCGCCGTCTGGCGCCGAACATACGTTCACGTGTGCTGGTTGAAAGGGAAGAGATCCCGATACCGCCGGGGTGGATCAAGATGATGTCGAGGCGCACCGGAAGATCGATCGAGACCTGCGACCAGTAGTTGTGTCAACTTGGATCGTGATTAGGCCCCCCCAGCCGTCAATGAGGGCGCAATCAAGGTTATTGTCAGCGAGCACACGCTTTACTTCGGTCCAAACAACCAGGTTGCGCTGGATGGCTACCACCGGATCCTCGTGCTCGAACGAGATCGTTCGGGCTGGTACGCCAGAGATCCAGGTTGGTGACGTTGTTCGTTCCAGCTATCGATTGACTCGAATCATCGGCGGAACCATCCCACCTGGTCTACTTCACGGCGGGCCGGGTGGGATACCGCCGCTCCCCCTCGAGGCGATCGCCGCGATCGAGGCGGAGATCAGACGGCAGGACGCCGCCGACGGGAGGCGCGTCGACGGCGCGAGGGTGGCGGACGTGCCCGGGTCGGGCAGCCCGGAGAGCTCAGGTCAGCGGAAGACGAGCATCAGAACGCGGCCGTGCCCGGAACGCCGGCGGCCAGTCCCGGAACCCCGCCCCGCCCGCCACTCAGATCTCAGATCTTAGATCTCAGATCCGCGAGAGCATTGGCCCGAGCGGCCGGCCGCCCAGCAGGTGCATGTGCAGGTGGAAGACCTCCTGCCCGCCGTGGTCGTGGGTATTGACGATGAGGCGGAACCCGTCCTCGGCCACGCCCTCCTCCTCCGCGATCGTGCGGGCGGCGGTGAAGAGCCGGCCGAGCGCCGGCTCGTGCCGGGCCTCGACGGCCGCCACCGACGTGATCGGCTCGTTCGGCACGATCAGCACGTGGGTCGGGGCCTGGGCATTGATGTCCCGGAAGGCGGTGACCAGGTCATCGCGGTAGATCACGTCCGCGTCGACCTCGCCCCGGATGATCTTGCCGAATATCGTGTCGCTCACTGTTGCCTCCGTGTTCGGTGGGCACCCGAACCTGTGAGTTACCTTCACCCGGCCCGGCGGGCAATGCGGCGACGGTCCTGTAGGGCCAGCGGCCAGAGGAGGACGAGGGACGGCGACGTCGCCCCTTGCAGCGTCCTGCCCCCGGGCCGATCCTACGGGCATGACCACCCGACGCGCCTTCCTGGGCCGCACCGCCGGCGCCCTCGCCTCGTTCTCCGCGCTCCAGACGCTGAGCCGACTCACGGCCGCGTCCAGCCGCGCCATCCACGGCGCGCCCCTCGGCCAGGGCGGCTACGGCCCGCTCCGCCCGGCCGGCCCGGAGCTGGCGCTGCCCGAAGGGTTCCGTTACACCCGGTTCGGCCAGGCCGGGTCCATCATGAACGACGGCATCCCGACCCCCCTCGCGCCGGACGGGATGGGCGCATTCCAGCGGCCGGACGGGCTGGTCCGCCTGGTCCGGAACCACGAGCTCCTCGGCCGCAACCCGGTCCGGCCCATCAGCCCCGAGGTGTACGACCCGGTGGCCGGCGGCTGCACGACCACGCTCGACGTGGACCCGGAGACCCGGGAGCTCGTAGCCGCGTTCCGGACGCTGGACGGCACCGTCCGGAACTGCGCGGGCGGCGTGACCCCGTGGGGGAGCTGGCTGTCGTGCGAGGAAGCGACCGCGGGACGTCGCATGGGACTGCGACAGGAGCACGGCTACATCTTCGAGGTACCCGCGGCCGCGGACGGTCCCGTCGAGCCGAACCCGCTCCGGGACATGGGCCGCTTCGTCCACGAGGCCGTGGCGGTCGACCCGGCCACGAGCATCGTATACGAGACCGAGGACCAGACCCGGGGCGGATTCTACCGCTTCATCCCGGCGGTGCCCGCGCTGGCCGGCCGGCCCGCCGATCTCGCCGCCGGCGGCCGGCTCCAGATGCTCGCCATCCGGGACCGGCCCCGCTACGACACCTCCCGCGGCCAGGAGCCCGGCACGGTCCTCCCCACCCGCTGGGTGACCATCGATGACCCGGACCCCGCGGACGCCGAACAGGTCCCGGACGCGGTGTTCCGCCAGGGCTGGGACCGGGGCGGCGCCCGCTTCAGTCGGGTGGAAGGGTGTTTCTGGGCGGACGGCACGGTCTACTTCAGCTCGACCGATGGCGGCGATGCCCGGCTCGGCCAGATATGGGCGTATCGACCGACCCGACCCGACGGCGGCGAGCTCGAGCTGATCTTCGAGTCCCCCGATCCGGGGGTGCTCCAGCGGCCCGACAACGTCTGCACCAGCCCCCGGGGCGGCGTGGTGGTGTGCGAGGACGGATCCCCGCCCAACCACGTCCGCGGGCTGACCCCCGATGGCCGCGTCTTCGACCTCGCCCGGAACCTGATCGGTGCCGGGGAGAGCGAATTCGCCGGCGCGACCTTCAGTCCCGATGGCCGCACCCTCTTCGTGAACCTCCAGCGCGACCCCGGCGCCACTTTCGCCATCTGGGGGCCCTGGGAGCGGGGCGCCCTCTGAGGCCCGGGGTTCGATCCCCTTCGGCTCGCCCCCCTCGCCTCGGCGACCCGCTGGCCCGGGGTTCGATGCCCGTCGGTCGCTGACGCTCCCTCGGGCACCCGCTTCGCGGGATTCGATCCGCCGGTCGCTCCGCTCCGGCGGCCCGGCTGCGCCGGATTCGATCGCCTCGC
>CAYMLW010000445.1:0-3394 GCA_964391035.1 uncultured Gemmatimonadaceae bacterium | reverse complement strand
ATCGGCCAGACCCCGGAGCGTCGGGGCCGCCGCTCCGGGCCCGGGGGGTGCGGCTGCGGCCGGTTCCGTCGCCGCCGCGGCGTGAGTAGCCGCCGGGGCGTCGGCGGCCGGGGCGTCGGCGGCCGGGGCGTCGCCAGAGACGGCGCTGAAGCAGCTCCGGGCGCCGGTGTGGCAGGTGGGGCCGGCGGGCTCGACCCGGGCGAGGACGGCATCGCCGTCGCAGTCGGGCTCGAGGGCGACGACCCGGAGCGTGTTTCCGCTGGTCTCGCCCTTGGTCCACAGCCCGTCCCGGGAGCGGGAGTGGAAGGTCAGGAGCCCGCTCTCGATCGACGCGTCCATGGCCTCCCGCGTGGCGTAGCCCAGCATGAGGACCTCGCCGGTGAGGTGGTGCTGGGCGATGACCGGGACCAGCCCGTCGCCCTTGTCGAAATCGAGTCGCGACGGGTCGAGCCGGGTGCGGGCGTCGTTCATCGGATGGCCTCCCGGACCGTCTCGGCCAGCGTGGCGTTCGTGCCGATGGCGTGGCCAGAATCGTGGCTCGCCTCGCCCGCCCAGTCGGTGAACACGCCGTCAGCCCCCTCGATGACCGGCCGGACCGCCGCGGCGTCCCAGATGTCGAGGACCGGGTCGAGCATGGCGTCGGCGCGACCCGTCGCGACGAGGGCGTAGCCGTAGCAGTCGCCCCAGGTCCGGAAGGTGTGGGCGCGGTCGCCGAGGCGCAGGAGCGCCTCCGGCAGGGCGTCGCCGGAGGTGAGGATCAGGGCGTCCTCGATGCGGTCGGTGTCCGAGACGCGGCAGGGGCGGCCGTTCCATCGGCAGCCGAGGCCGCGTGCGGCGGCGACGGTCTCGCCGAGGGCGGGGAAGTGGAGGACGCCGAGGACGGCGTCGCCGTCGACCTCGAGAGCGGCCATCACGCCGTAGAGGGGGACGCCGTGGACGAACGAGCGCGTGCCGTCTATGGGGTCGAGGATCCAGCGTCGTCCGGAACGCCCGGCCTCCTCGCCGTCCTCCTCGCCCAGGATCCCGTCGTCGGGGAACCGGCGCCCGAGAACGGCGCGCATGAGCGCCTCCGACTCCCGGTCGGCCACCGTCACCGGCGACCCGTCGGCCTTCCGGTCCGTCTCCACACCCGTCTGGAACCACCGGAGCGTGGCCCGGCCGGCCGTCCATGCCGCCTCCATCGCCACGTCCAGCTCCTCCCGCCAATCCGGCATCTCCCTCTCCTCTCCAAATCCACTCGATCTTCGGCTATCGACCCTCGACCTTCGGCCTCGAACTTCGATCCCTCGAACTTCGATCCTCGAACTTCGACCTTAGATTTTCGCCCTTGGACCTACGATTTTCGACCCTCGACACCGGAAACCGGAAACCGGAAACCGGAAACTGGAAACCGGAAACCGAAAAGCCGGACCCCGGACGCCGGACGCTGGCCCCCGGACCCCGGACGCCGGACTCCGCTCACCGCACCACCACACCCTCCCGCCGCAGCGCGTCCTTGACCTCACCAACGCTGACCAGCCCGTCGTGGAAGATCCCGGCGGCCAGCGCGGCCTCCGCGCCCGCCGTGAATGCCGGCACGAAGTGCTCCGGCCCTCCGGCCCCGCCACTGGCAATGACGGGCACGGTGACGGCTTCCGCAACCGCCCGGGTGATGTCCAGGTCGTAGCCGTCCCGGGCCCCGTCCCTCTCGATGGCGGTCAGCAGGATCTCGCCGGCGCCCAGCTCGACACAGCGGGTCGCCCATTCCACCACATCGAGATCGGTCGGCTTGCGGGCCCCGTCGGTGAAGACGCGGTAGCCCGACGGCATGGCCCTGTCGCGGCCGGCGTCGATGCTGACCACGACGCACTGGGCGCCGAACCGATGGGTGGCGTCGGTGATGAGCTGCGGTTGCCGCACGGCGGCGGTGTTCACGGCCACCTTGTCGGCTCCCGCCCGGAGCACCTGCTGGGCGTCCTCGACGGACCCGATGCCGCCGCCCACCGTCAGCGGCACGAAGAGCCGCTCGGCCGTGCGCCGGACGGTGTCGAGCGTCGTGGCCCGGGCTTCGACGGAGGCCGTGATGTCGAGGAAGACGACCTCGTCGGCCCCTTCCGCCTCATAGCGCGCCGCCAGCTCGGCGGGGTCGCCCACGTCCCGCAGCTCCCGGAACCGGACGCCCTTCACCACCCGGCCGGCATCCACGTCCAGGCACACGACCACGCGCCTAGCCAGCATCGCCGGCCTCCTCCGCTCCCCCGGCTCCCTCACGTCGGGCGGTGGGGTCGGGCGGTGCCCCGGGCGGCGGCCCGAGCTCGTCCGTCTCGTCCAGCGGGACTTCCCACTCCAGGGCCACGGAGCCCTTGGTGCTGAAGACGGCGCCGCCGCCATCGGCCATGGCCTGGCGGACGGCCAGACCGAGGGCCTTGAAGGCCGCCTCGACCACGTGGTGCCGGTCCCGTCCTCGGATCACCCGGACGTGCACGGTCCAGTCGGCGTTCAGCGCGAACGATCGGAAGAAGTGGTCGTAGAGGCTGCTGGGCAGCTCGCCCTCGTAATGGGGCCGGCCACCGGCGTCCAGGGCGACCTGGACCAGCGCCTCGTCCATGGGCACGGCGGCCTCGCCGTAGCGCGCGCAGCTGGCCGGCGTGTCCCGGCCGACCACGGTGCCGAGGGTGATGGCGACGTCCTCGATCAGGTGGTGACGCAGGTCGCCCGTCGCCTCGACCCCGAGGTCCCACCCGGCATAGCGGGTGAGGGTGACCAGCATGTGGGTCAGGAAATCGTCGTCGGTGGCGATCGAGCCGGGTCGAGCCCCGGCGTCGGCGGGCCGGGCGCCCTGGGTCCCGGACCCGGTGTCGGCGGCTTGCGTGCCGGCGGTCCGTGTCCCGGCGGCGCCGGCGGTGATGTCCAGGTCGACGTGGACCCGGGTCTCCCCGGTCTCGCGCGTGAGCGTGCTCATGGGTTCTCCCGGGTGGTTGGTCGAAGGATCACGGCGGGGTCGAGCCGGCCGGAGTACAGCGCCATGCCGAGCACGGCGCCGGCCACGCCGGCCGCGGCGAGGGCCCCGAGGTCGTCGGGTGTGGTGATGCCGCCGGCGGCCAGTATCGGGTGCCGGGTGGCGCCGGCCAGGGCCCGGAACCGGTCGGCGTCCGCGCCCTCCTGGCGGCCCTCGCGGCCGACATCGGTGACCAGCACGCCGGCGAGGGGGAGGGGATCGAGGCCGTGGACGAGGGTGGCGGCGTCGTGGCCGGTGCCCTCGGTCCAGCCGCGGGTCACGACCTCGTCGTAGTCGTGGTCGGAGGGGGTGCCCTACGGGATATTCCCGCATCTCGACTGGACCACGGCGTTCTCAATCCGCTACGGCAATCTCTACTACAACCCCTTCCACTGCCTCTCGATCGTGTTCCTCTAC
>CAYMLW010000444.1:0-3406 GCA_964391035.1 uncultured Gemmatimonadaceae bacterium | reverse complement strand
GTTGAGATTGAGGGCGGCATCGAACCGACGGCCGGCCAGCGACCGGGCCAGCTCCAGCACCCCTCGCA
Source organism: uncultured Gemmatimonadaceae bacterium (assembly GCA_964391035.1). Taxonomy (GTDB): domain Bacteria; phylum Gemmatimonadota; class Gemmatimonadetes; order Longimicrobiales; family RSA9; genus JAWVYT01. Next base: position 3,338 of record CAYMLW010000444.1, on the reverse strand, counting down.
GCCCCCGCTCCTTGTGGAAGACCACCACGTCATCCACCGCGCGGTGGTGGCGCAGGACCGGCGCGGCCATGGGCTCCACCACCCAGGTGATCCTCCGCAACGGGTCGTCCCGCTTCAGCGCGTTCACCACCGGCAGCCCGTGCACGACGTCGCCGAGGCCGGACAGCAGGACCACACAGATCTCCCGCAGCGGCGATACCGGGCGGTCCGTCATGTTCCGGTCCGGCCGGCCACCACCGCATCCCATGCGGCCAGCATCGTCGCCTCATCGAACCGCTCGGCGGCGACGCGGCGGCCCGCCTGGCCCATGGCGCGGAGCCGGCTCCGGTCCGCCAGCAGCGTCCGCAGACCGGCCGCCAGAGCCTCGACCTCGAACCCCGCCACGAGACCGGGCCGGACCCCGACCGGCGGATCGCCCCGTTCCGCATCCCACTGCGCCCGGCCGACGCCGCCGGAGCCCCGGGCCGCCTCGCCCGCCGGACCCAATGCCTCCGCCGCGCCGCTCACCGGCGTGCTCACCACCGGCACCCCCGCGGCCATGGCCTCGAGCATGGCCCGGCTCATCCCCTCGACGTCGGACGTGACGAGGAAGACGTCCATGGCGTCGAGGGCCGGGCCGATGTCGGCCCGGTAGCCGGCAAGGTGCAGCCGGTCGGCCACTCCGAACCGGCCCGCCAGCCGTTCGATCCTGCGGCGCGCCGGGCCGTCGCCGACAATGAGTCCGTGGGCTTCCGGCAGCTCGGCCAGGACCTGGACGAACCGGTCGCAGCGCTTCCGCTCCACCAGCGGCCCGGCCATGCCGATGAGCGGTGCGCCGAGCGGCACGCCCAGCGTGGCCCGCTGCGGGAATCCGCCACGCCGGACAGGCGCGGGCACGCCGGGAGGGATGGACACCACCTCGCCGGTGAAATCGGGGAGTGCGTCGAGGACCCGGCGTCGCATGGCCCGGGTCGGCACGACCACGGCGTCGATGCCCCCGATGACGAGCCGGTCCCGGGCGCCACGAGGCAGCTCGCTCTCGAGCCCGATCCAGGCGACGACCCGGTCCACGTCCGCCCGCCAGGCCGCAATCGCGCCGGACCCCAGCGTCCGGCGTCCCGTCAGGACGAGGACGTCCGGGGCGCGACGACGGAGCTCGATACCGAACCGGAGGGCGTGGTGGACGGCCAGGTCGCTGCCAAGGTGCTGGCGGCGGGCGAGGATGTCGAGGTCTGCGGCCCGGGCCCTGACGTGGCGGTCGTCGCAGTAGAGCCGGACCGCGTGGCCCAGCCGGTCCAGGCCGGTGAGGAGGCGAGTGATCCCGATCCCGGCGCCGGGCCAGCCGCCGGCGTCGGAAAACGCGGCGATGCGGAGCGGGGCCGGCTGTCCGTCGGCGTGTGCGAGCCGCGGCCCGTCGGCCTCGGTCACGTCAACCGATGATGGGGTCGAGGGTGTCGGCATCGGTGAACTGGAGCTGGTAGAGGCGGTGGTAGAGGCCTTCCCGGTCCAGCAGCTCGCTGTGCGTCCCCTGATCGATGACCCGGCCCTCCTTCATCACGACGATCCGGTCGGCTTTTCGCACGGTGGAGAGCCGGTGGGCGATGACCAGCGCCGTCCGGTGCTCCATCAGGCGTTCGATGGCGTCCTGGACGAGGGCCTCGCTCTCGGTGTCGAGGGCACTGGTCGCTTCGTCCAGGATCAGGATCGGGGCATCCCGGAGGAGCGCCCGGGCGATGGCGATGCGCTGCCGCTGGCCGCCGCTCAGCCGCGTGCCGCGCTCGCCGAGGACGGTGTCGTAGCCCTCGGGCAGTGCCATGACGAAGTCGTGGGCATGAGCCGCACGGGCGGCGGCCTCGAGCTCCTGGTCCGTCACGTCGGCCAGCCCGTAGGCGATGTTGGTCCGCACGGTGTCGTGGAAGAGGATCGTCTCCTGGGTCACGATGCCCATGAGGGAGCGGAGATCGTCGACCCGGAGCGAGCGCATGTCCTGACCGTCCAGCGTGACCTGGCCGCCCGTCGGGTCGTAGAACCGGGGCACAAGGTTCGCGATGGTGGTCTTCCCCGCCCCGCTCGGCCCGACCAGCGCGATCACCTCGCCCCGGCCGATGGTGATGTCGACGCCGTGCAGCACCGGCTCGCCCGGCTCGTACTCGAACGACACGCCCTCGAGCCGGATCGCGTCCTCGAACCGTTCCACCGGCCGGGCACCCGGCGCTTCGGTGATCCGGGGCTCCGCGTCCAGCAGCTCGAACGCCCGCTCCGCCGCCGCCAGCCCCGGCTGCACCAGCGCCGGGAACTTCCCCAGCCACTTGATCGGAGAGAGGATGCGGGCGGCCAGGACGGCGAACGCCATGAACGCGCCGGGCGTCAGCGACTCCGTCACGATCACCTGCCGGCTGCCGTACCAGAGCACCACCATCAGCGCCGCCGAGATGATCATCTCGTTCGCCGGCGGGAAGAACTGGCGCCAGCGCTCGTTCCGGATCGTGGCCTTGTACTGGCGCCGGGTCAGCTCACGGAACCGCGCGTCCTCGTACGCCTCGGCGCCCGTCGCCTTCACGAGCCGGATCCCGCCGATGGTCTCCTGGATATGCGACGACACCTCGCCCACCGCGTCCCAGACCTTCAGCACCCCCCGCCAGATCCGCTGCCTGAACCGCTGCCACAGCCCCATCATCACGGGCAACGCGATGAGGGTGATCAGCGTCAGCCGCCACGAGATGATCACCAGCAGCGTCAGGAACGCCAGCGCCTGCATGGTGTTGCTCAGGGCCTTCGCGAAGTTCTGGGTCACCAGCGTCCGGAGCTGGTCCACGTCGTTCGTGATCCGCGAGATGATCTGCCCCGACTTCGTCCGCTGGAAGTAGCCCAGGTCCAGCCCCATCAGATGGCCGTAGATCTCGTCCCGCAGATCCTTCGTCACCCGCTGCTGGACCACCACCACGAGATAGAGCTGGAGGTAGAGGGCGATGTTCTTGAGGATGAACATCGCGAACAGGATGAACAGGACATTACGCAGACCCACCATCGGCTCGCCCACCGGGATCAGCCCGCCCACCACCCGGTCCAGGATCTCGTAGATCTGCCCATCCTGACCCTCGAACAGCGCCGACTGGGCCTCGCCCGGGTCCCGGAACAGCACCTCCAGGAACGGGATCAGCATCGCCATGCTGAACGCGTCCAGCGCGCTGAACACCGCCATCGCCACCACCGAGGCGAAGAACACCCACCGGTAGGGCTTCAGGTAGCTCAGGATTCGACGATAGCGACTCATAGGCTGACGGCTGACGGCTGACGGCTGACGGCTGACGGCTCGCGGCTGACGGCTGACGGCTGACGGCTGACGGCTCGCGGCTGAC
>CAYMLW010000443.1:0-3410 GCA_964391035.1 uncultured Gemmatimonadaceae bacterium | reverse complement strand
GGTGTACCTGGTCTTCAACGCCCTCGTCTCGGACGGCAGCTGGGGCGTGCATCAGCCGCGCTATGCGGAGAACCTGGCGGTGGCCGCGCTGACGCGGATGGCGGCGCTGTCGGACCAGTGCGCGGGCGACGCGCTGGACTAGCCGTACCGAACGCGTAGGGCTCGAGCTCTGCGCTGGCAGGACCGAGGGCGCCGTGTCCGGGAGGGCACGGCGCCCTCTTTGCGGGTGCGCGCCAGCCACGTCCCGGAATGGCCCCCCGCCGGGAGCGCGGTCGTCCCGGTCAGGGGCGTGAGCCGGAGTGCCGCGGCTCAGGGCGACAGCCCGATGGCCAGCCATGCCCGCCAGTCCCCCTCCTCCGGCCCGTCCAGCAGCCGGGCCAACCCGCTCTCGAAGCGGATGCCCGGGAGTCGGACCAGGGGGACCGGCGGCGAGTCGAAGTCGAATCGTGCACCGGCGAGACGCTGCTGGCGCCCGCCATCCACATCGCCGATCCAGAAGAACGGCATCACGGGCAGGAGGCCGTGGAGCTCGATCCTCCCGGCCCGGAACCGCTCGCCCCGGAGCGTGCTCGTGGCGAGGGCGGGGACGGGGATGCGCTGGGAGAAGAGTGCCGGGTCGTGGAGGATGGGCGTGATGCCGCCGAGGGCGAACGCCTCGACGGAACGGGTGGGCGCGTCGGTCCCTCCGGTCGAAGCGTGAAGGGAGAGGCCGGCGCCGTCGCCGAGGAAGGCGAGGGAGCCCGTGACCTTCCACCGGGACCAGCCCTCTGAGCCGGTCTGCCCGAAGGCGCCCGACGCCTCGATCGACTCCTCGACCCGCCAGTGCCCCGGCCCCTGCCGGAGGTCGAGCCGGTACTCGCCGAATGCCAGGCGGCGGGTGGAGCCGTCGGCGTCGAAGTGGCCGACGGAGGCGCCGATCCGACCGGCCTGACTCCACCCGAGCCGCTGCGCGCCCAGCTCCAGGTCGGCCAGGACGCCGTAGTACTCGCCGCCGTTGTAGGCGGGGAGCCACGCCGAGCCGTCCGGGGCCGGCCGGTCGGCGGACGGAACCCGGAGCGCGTCGTGCAGCAGGAACGCCTCGACGTGGACCCACGGTCGGCTGCCCCGATAGCGGATCGCCGCGGAGCCGCCCAGCGGTCCGTCGTCGGTGGAGTAGGCGGCCCGGATCAGCCAGGACAGCCGCCCGATGGGGTCGGCCGAGCCCAGGACGAGGCCGCCCCCGTGCCCGTCCTCGGCCAGGTGGACGGTGGGCAGGATCGCCCGGAAGCGGGGGCCGGGGCCGTAGGGCCGGGGGTCCGCCAGCGCCTCGGCCTCGAACCGCTCTCCCGGCTCCACGGGCACCGTGGCCGCGGGGAACCGGCCGGGATCGTTCCGGACCACGGGCGTGGCAGGGGCCGCGTCGATGGGCAGCCGCCGCAGATCCCAGCCCCGGCTGTGCAGGGACAGGAAGAAGACATCGCCCGGCGCGAACGCCGTGGTGTCGATCCGGGGGGGCCGGTTCGCGGCCTCCCCTGGGGCGCTGGCGACGGCCGGCGCCACGGCGGCCCCGATCACCCGCGTCAGCGGGACCACGGCGCCCGTCGCCGGATCCAGGCGTTCGAGGTCGTGGATGCCGTTGCGGGTGCTGGTCAGGACCAGTCGGCCGTCGGGAAGGAACTCGGCGTCGAAGCGGTCGGCGCTGTCGTCGGGACCGATACGGCGCACGCTGTCGCCATTGGCGTCCATGGCCACGAGCCGCCACCCTTCGGGCGTCTGCACGCTGGCCACGATGGTCGTTCCGTCGGGCGAGACCCGGGGGTGGTAGTAGGGCCGGAGCGGGTCGGTGTCGGTGAGGGGTGTGACGGCGCCGTCGTCGAGCTCGATCCGGACGACGTTGCACAGGGCGTGGAGGCACCGGACCCCGACGGCCCACGTCCCGTCGGGCGCGGGCGAGGCCTCCCGGACCGCCGCGCCCCGGGTGATGCGCCGGAGCTGGCCGGTCTCCCAGCGCCAGAGGAAGAGGTCGGGGCGCTCGCGGCCGCCCTCGACCAGGTCGCTGCGGGTCACGAGGATCCCGTCGCCGTCGGGCATCCAGGCCGGCGAGGTGTAGGCCCGACCCAGGGTAGGGAGGAGCGTGGCGAGGGGGCGCTGGGGCCGCGGACGGCGCTGGACGGGCTCGACGTCCTCGGGGTCGGCCTCGAAGACCTCCTCGTAGCGCTCCCGGGCCGCCGTGGTGAGGGTGTCGGGTCGGGTGCGCATCACCACCAGCCGGGAGGGGCCGTCCCGGGACGTGAGCCGGATCGCCAGGTGCTCGCCGTCGGGCGAGACCGCCGGGTCGCCCACGTGCCAGGTCAGCCGCTGGAAGAGCGCCCCATCGACCGGACCGCCGGCGGCATCGAGGGCGTCTTCCACCGCGAGGGCCCGCTCCGTCACGTCCACGGTGAAGCGGCCGTAGAGCTCGGCGGGGGGCGCGCCGAACACGCCGGTGAATGCGCCATCGAAGGACCGCTTCTGGCGGGCGGTCAGGCGACGCCACAGGTTCGGCAGCGCCGCCTCGTCTCCGCCTTCCTCGACCAGCCACTCCAGGTACGCGGACCCGACCAGGTACGCCATGGACCCGCCGTGGAACCCGCCGGAGCCGCTCACCTGGCCGTACGTCGGGAGCTGGCCCTCGAGGGCCCAGCTCCGGAGCACGGCCGGCCGCCATACGCCGTGAGGGCGCCCGCTCCCGGTGAGCCGGCCCTCGATGTAGGTGGCGTACCCCTCGGTCACCCAGCGAGGCACGGTCCGCATCACATGGGTGACGGGTACCGGGATCAGGGACGAGAGGAGTCGTCGACCCGGGTTGCGGGATGGGCGGGTGAGATGCGCCGCGTGGGCGAACTCGTGGACCGCGAGGATCTCGCCCCAGCCCCGGTTCTCGCCGATCATGGACCGGGGATTCGGTGGCGTGGGCCAGACGTAGAGGAGGGGGCCCGGGACCATGGACCCGTTGGACGCGTTCCGCGGATCGTCGACGACCACGGTGACGCGGTCCTCCGGCACGAACGCGACCATCGCGGCCACCGCCTCGTGGACGGCCTCCATCCGGCTCGCCATGTCGAGCGCCCAGCCCGACAGCTCTTCCGGATAGACGAACCGGAAGTGCTCGGTCCCCACCTCGCGCCAGTCGCCCGGCGAGTGGCCCGGTACCTGGCCGGTGGCCGGGCGCGTGCCCAGGACGGCGAGCCCCGCCAGAAGGAGCGGAAGCGCGAGGCCGTGGCGCGGTCGTGTCATCGTGATACTCGTGTGTTCGGGGCCGGAACGTCGGCCGGTCAACCGAGGAGCGGAGTGCAAACTGACGGGAGGGTCGGGTCGAAACAAGTCGGCCTTTTGACGGCTGGCGGCTGGCGGCTGACGGCTGGCGGCTGACGGCTGACGGCTGACGGCTG
>CAYMLW010000442.1:0-3410 GCA_964391035.1 uncultured Gemmatimonadaceae bacterium | reverse complement strand
CACGGGTCACGGGTCACGGGTCACGGGTCACGGCTGACGGGCCCGGGTTCGGGTCGAGGCGGCCGGGGTGGCGTGGACAGGTGTCACCTGCGGGGGGACTGGTCCGTTGTAGCAACGGATCGAATGGCGAGCCGGCGGCCCGGTGTCCGGACAGGCCGTTCGCCGATCCCCGATGACCCATTCCCATGACCATGCGAAGCCCCATGATGACACGCGCGTTTCTACTCGCAACCGCCGCGCTCCTCGCCCCGACCCTCCTCGCCGGGCAGGACCAGGCGCCACCGCCACCCGGGTGTGATGACACCGAGGAGGCCCGGCAGCTCGACTTCTGGATCGGGACGTGGGATGTGGTGCACCCGGAGAGTGGGGACACGCTGGGGGTGAACGTGATCGAGCCGATCCTCCACGGGTGCGCCCTGATGGAAAGCTGGACGGGTGCCCGGGGCGGGACGGGGAAGAGCCTGAACTTCTGGGACAGCCAGCGGCGGACGTGGCGCCAGGTCTGGGTCGCGGACCGGGGCAACGTGCTGGACTACCGGCGGGGCGAGTTCCGGGACGACGCCATGCACTTCCAGGGCATCACCATCCGCGACGGCGACACGACCCACCAGAAGCTCCGGTTCGAGCGCGTGGCGCCCGACACCGTCCGGCAGGTCTTCGAGGCGTCGGGCGACGGCGAGAGCTGGGAGACCACCTGGGTCGGGATCTACATCCGTCGTCCGGGCACGGGGTGGTCCCCGCTCCCGCCGCGAATGCCGCTCAGGCGAGGCCCGGAAAGCCCGACGACGCCCCCGGCAGCCGGCCCCCAACCGCGAAGCCCCCCTCCACCGCATGCCGACGGCCACCGTCCTCCCGAAGCGGGCCACGCCAACGCAAACGCCAACACGTCCGTCCCACTGGTCCCCGCGGCGTGATGACGCCATCTTTGCGGCTATGGCAGAGCGACGCAGGGTATCGACGACCGCCAAGTGGGCGGAGCATGTGGGGTATTCCCGGGCGATCCGGGTGGGCGATACGATCTACGTGTCGGGCACGGCTCCGGTGGGGGAGGACGGGGAGATCGCGTGTCCGGGGGACCCGTACGGGCAGGCGAAGCGTGCGCTGGAGCTGATCGTGGCGGCGCTGGGCGAGGCCGGCGCGCGTCCGGAGCACGTGGTGCGGACGCGGATGTACGTGCGTGATGCGGCCACGTGGGAGGCCGTGGGTCGTGCGCACGGGGAGGTGCTCGGCCACGCGAAGCCGGCGACGACGCTGGTCGAGGTGTCGGGGTTCGTGGATCCCGCGATCCTCGTGGAGATCGAAGCGGTCGCCGTCGTCTGACGTCCGGATGGAGTACACGCTGCACCGGGTCCAGCACGTGCCCGTCCCGCTGGACCGGACCTTCGACTTCTTCTCCCGCCCCGAGAATCTGGCCCGGATCACGCCGCCCTGGCTGGGCTTCCGCATGGTGAGCGGCGACGTGGACATGCGGGAGGGGCTGCGGATCGAGTACCGGGTGAAGCCGCTGGGCTTGCCGCAGAAGTGGATCAGCGAGATCACCGCGTACGACCCGCCTCACCGGTTCGTGGACGAGCAGGTCCACGGCCCGTATGCCCGCTGGCGCCACGAGCACCGGTTCCGGGCGGTGGGCGACGGGACCGGCACGGAGGTCACGGACACGGTCACGTACGCGTTACCTCTTGGACCGATCGGTCGTCTGGCGCACGGGCTCCTGGTCCGGCGCCAGCTCGAGTCGATCTTCGAGTACCGGAAGAACTCGCTGACGGGGCTGCTCACAGGGGGCGAGGACTCGTCGGAAGGCAGGTAGATGAGAAGTGTTCCTCGGGGCCGGGTGCCGGCTGTGGCGCTGCTGGCGCTGGCCCTCGTCCAGCCGACCTGGCTGACCGCACAGGACCCGGATCCCGCCACGCCGGACACGGCGCGGCCGGGCCCGCCGGGGCTCGAGCTGCCCGTGCGTGTCGACACGCTGGACAACGGGCTCCAGGTGCTGGCGCTGTACCGGCCGGGGGCGCCCACCGTCTCGTTCGTGCTCCAGTTCGGCGTCGGCTCGATCCACGAGGTCCGGGGCCAGACGGGGATCGCCCACCTGCTGGAGCACCTGCTGTTCAAGGGGACGACCACCATCGGCACCGGGTCGCTGGTGGACGAGCTCACCCTCTTCTCGTTGATGGACGCGGCGCAGGATTCGCTGCTCCAGATCCGGGCTGGCCGTCTGGACGAGGGGGCGGCGGTGCGGCTGCGTCGTCGGATCGAGGCCCTCGAGGACCGGGCCCGGGCCTTCATCCGGCCCAACGAGTTCGACCGGATCCTGACGGAGGCGGGGGCCCGGGGCATGAACGCGTCGACCAGCTACGAGGCGACCACGTACTACGCCAGCCTGCCGGCGAACCGGGCCGAGCTCTGGTTCGTGCTGGAGGCGGACCGGATGGCGAACCCGGTCTTCCGGGAGTTCTACGCGGAGCGGGACGTGGTGGCGGAGGAGCGACGGACGCGGGTGGAGACGTCGCCCGGGGGGCGGCTGGCGGAGGAGTTCTACGCCGCGGCGTACCGGGTCCACCCGTACGGCGTGCCGGTGATCGGCCACATGACGGACATCCTGACCCACACCCGGGCCGACGCGGCCGCGTACCACGCCCGCTACTACCGGCCGAACAACGCCGTGCTGGCCGTGGTCGGCGACATCGACCCCGACCGCGTGATCCGCTGGGCCCGCCGCTACTTCGGCCCCATCCCGCCGGGCGACGTGCCGGACCCCGTCCTCTCGGCGGAGCCGCCCCAGCGCGGGGAGCGCAGGATCAAGGTGGTCTTCGATGCCGGCCCGGAGCTCATCGTGGGCTGGCACGTGCCCGACGGCTACCACGAGGACCGGCCCGCCCTGGACGTGCTGGCCCGCATCCTGGCCGGGGGCAAGACGAGCCGGCTGCACAGGCGGCTGGTGCTGGACGAGCCGCTGGCCACGTCGGTGACGGCGTTCATCGGGCCGGCCTTCGCGGGGCCCCGGATGCTGGTCATCGGGGCCCAGCCCATCGAGGGCCGGACCACGGCCGAGCTGGAGGCCGCCATCTACGAGGAGATCGAGCGGCTGGTGGAGGAGCCGCCGGGCGAGCGGGAGCTGGAGCGGGTGCGGATCCAGATCGAGTCCGGCGACGTGCGGCGGCTGGCGTCGAACATGGGGCTGGCCATGCAGCTCGCGGAGTCGGTCCGCTACTGGGGCGACTGGCGCGAGACGTTCCGGATCGGCGACGATCTGCGGGTGGTCACGGCGGAGGAGGTCCAGGCGGTAACCCGGAAGTACCTGACGGAGAACAACCGGGTCGTGGCCGAGCTGATCTCGAAGGTGGCGCCGAGAGGCTGGCGGCTGGCGGCTCGCGGCTGGCGGCTGGCGGCTGGCGGCTCGCGGCTGGCGGCTG
>CAYMLW010000441.1:0-3418 GCA_964391035.1 uncultured Gemmatimonadaceae bacterium | reverse complement strand
CGCCGGGCCGAGCCGGGCCGAGCCGGGCCGAGCCGGGTCACCGGGTCACCGCATCGCGCTGGTTCGTCGCGTTGCCGTCCCAGAGGATACGTTCACGCGGGGCCGCGTGCTCGAGGCTGCGGTTCGGGTCACCCAGCGGCCCGAACGGACCGTTCGACCCGGCGCGTAGCGCGCGCGTGGAGAGTTCGGGTCGCTCAGCGGCCAGAACTGCACACTGGCCTCTCCACCGGAGGCGGTTGGCGAGTTCGGGCCTCGCGGTGGACCGTCGGCCTCGGTGCGGCGGGTCTGCCTCGCGGTAGCCCGATCTCATGGCGTCGCCCCCCGGCGGAGCGGGCCTGACGAGGTGAGCCCGCATGCCGCCGGTTCGGTCTCCGGCCGCCCCGTCGGGTCACGACGCTCCGTCTCAGCCCGCCGCCTCAGCCGCCCGGCCGGCCCCGGGCCCGCCTCAGCGCTCCGGCCGCCCCGCCGGCCCACCGGTCCCGGTCGCGTCGGTCTCCGTCGTGTCGGCCTCGACCGTATCGGGTTCCGCGAACCGATAGAGCCTCTCCCCGTCGCGGATGAGGCCGAACTGCTCGCGGGCGAGGCGTTCGAGGGTGGCGGAATCGGAGGCGAGGGAGTCGGCTTTGGCCTCGAGGTCGATGACCTCGGCGCGGGCGGTCTCGAGCTCGGTCGTCTCCGTCTCGATGGCCCGATCGAGGCGCCAGATGTCGAGGAAGGTGTACTCGCCGCCGAGGATCAGGAAGTAGACGGCGACGAGGACGATGGCGCCGGCGAAGAGCTTCCGGATCATGGCGACCCCCCGGGTCGTGCTCCGATCACGACGCCGTACAGCCCGCCACCGTCCGCGCGCGGCCGGGTCACAGGGCGTCGCGGCCGGGGTAGCGAGCCCGCTCGCCGAGCTCGCCGGCGATGCGGAGGAGCTGGTTGTACTTGGCGGTCCGATCGGTGCGGCTCGCGCTGCCGGTCTTGATCTGGCCGCTGGCGGTGGCGACGGCGAGGTCGGCGATGAAGGTGTCTTCGGTCTCGCCGGAGCGGTGGCTGATGATGAAGTTGAGGTCGTTCTGCCGGGCCAGGTCGATGGCCTCGAGGGTCTCGGTCAGGGTGCCGATCTGGTTGACCTTGATGAGGATGGCATTGGCCGACCTCTCCTCGATGCCGCGGCGGAGGATCTCGGTATTGGTGACGAAGAGGTCGTCGCCCACGAGCTGGACGCGGTCGCCGAGGGCCTCGGTCAGCATGGCCCAGTGCTCCCAGTCGGCCTCGTCGAGGGCGTCCTCGATGGAGGCGATGGGGTAGCGGTCGACCCACTCCCGCCAGAACTCGACCATCTCCTCGCCGCTCCGCTCCTCGCCCGAGCCCTTGTGGAAGACGTAGCGGCCGTCTCGGTGGAACTCGCTGGCGGCGGCGTCGAGGGCGAGGACGATGTCGTCGCCGACGGTGTAGCCGGCCTTGTCGATGGCCTCGAGGATGACCTCGACGGCCTCTTCGTTGGAGCCCAGGTCGGGGGCGAAGCCGCCCTCATCGCCCACGGACGTGCTCTTCCCCTGGCCACTCAGCACCTTCTTCAGAGAGTGGAAGACCTCGACGCCCATGCGCAGTCCCTCGGGGAAGCTAGGGGCGCCGACGGGGGCGACCATGAACTCCTGGATGTCGACGTTGTTCGCCGCGTGGGCACCGCCGTTCAGGATGTTCATGAGGGGGACCGGGAGGGTGACGGCGTCGTCGCCGCCGAGGTGCCGGTAGAGGGGCTTGCCCTGGTGGGCGGCCGCGGCGCGTGCGGTGGCGAGGGAGACGGCAAGGATAGCATTGGCACCGAGCCGGGCCTTGTTGTCGGTCCCGTCCAGCTCGAGCATGGCCCGGTCGACGCCCTCCTGGTCCAGGGCGTCCATGCCGTTCAGCGCGGAGGCCAGGGTGCCGTTCACGTTGGCGACGGCCTCGCGGACGCCCTTGCCGACGTACCGATCGCCGCCGTCCCGGAGCTCGAGGGCCTCCAGCTCGCCGGTGGACGCCCCGCTCGGCACGGCGGCCCGACCGACAGCGCCGCTCTCCAGCCGGACGTCGGCCTCGACGGTGGGATTGCCCCGGGAATCCAGGATCTCGCGCGCTTTGATGTTCTCTATTTTCGACACGGGCAGCGGTGGTCAGGGTGGTCGGGGTTGCTCATCTCCAGCGCCGTTACGGGGCCCGGCGCCCTGCGGGGTAGAATAAGGGACGCGTCGCCCGGTCGCCAGCGCCGAAACCGGCGACCAGTGACCAGTGACCAGTGACCAGTGACCAGTGACCAGTGACCAGTGACCAGTAACCAGCTACGAGCGACCGGCCACGGCCCATCAGCAACCAGTCACCGGCGACCGGCCACCTGCCCGGCGAGGCGTTTGTTGGCCGGCTCTTCCGGCGCCATGCCCGGGAATCGTGCGGGGCCTCGAGGTGGAGAGTTTCGGCGATTATCGCTGACACTCTCCATCCCGGCAGGGGGATCGCCATCGAGGTGGAGAGTTTCGTGACTATTCGCTGAAACTCTCCATGCGGACGTCGCCCCGGCGCGATTCCGCCCTCGACCCTCGACCCCGGACGCTACCCGTCGGACCCCGGACCCCGGGGTCGGACGCTGGACGCTGGACGCCGGACGCCGGACGCTGGACGCCGGACGCTGGACACCGGACGCTGGACGCCGGCCCTCGCGGCACTCTCCGTCTCTTGGTAGCTTTTCAGGTTGCTGGAATCGCGGAAGAGGAGCCGTGGCCGGAGGGTCGCGGCCGAACGGATACACGGGAGAGGCCGTGGCGGGAAGCGGAGCAGTCGAGCGGGAGGCGGTGGAAGCCGCCGTGGGGCGGGCCATCGACCAGCTGAACGAGCAGCTGCCACCGGGAGAGCGAGTGGGCACGGGGCCGGACGCCCGGCTGTACGGCGACGGCGCGCCGCTGGACTCGCTGGGGCTGGTCAACCTGATCGTGCTGACGGAGGAAGCGGTCCAGAAGCACGTGGGTGAACCCGTCGCCCTCGGCGACCAGGCGCTCGACGACGACCACCCGTTCGTCGATGTCCGCTCCCTGGTCGACCACCTCGTGGGTCTCCTCACCGGCTGACGACGCGCACCATGGAAGCCCCGAAGCAGGACGTACTTCTCGCCTCCGACTTCAACGCCGGCAACTTCTCCGGCTACCTCCGCAACGCCCGGGGCAAGCTCTCGCTCGAGCCCCGAACGGCCCCGTTCGGCCAGGTCTCGCAGCTCCTGATCGACGAGGGCAACGAGGCCTGGCGCAACCGGCCCGACGCGACGGTGGTCTGGACCCGGCCCCAGGCGGTGGTCCCGGCCTTCGGCGACCTGCTGGCCTATGAGCGGGTCGAGCGGGACGGGCTCCTGGACGAGGTCGACCGGGTCTCCAAGCGGTTGCTATCGTGCTGAAACCCTCCTCCT
>CAYMLW010000440.1:0-3434 GCA_964391035.1 uncultured Gemmatimonadaceae bacterium | reverse complement strand
CGCTGAGTCGCCTCTACGGGGGGCTGGAAGAGGCCGCGGTCCACGAGCGGGGGGCGGGCATCCTCTTCGGGCAGCCGATCGATGTGGAGCTCTGGAGCCACGCTTTCCGGACCGGCGAGCTGGATTTCTCCCGATGGCGTTTCTCCGGAGGGGATGGGGACGAGGCCCCGGGACCCGGCGGCGGCGTGTGGCGGGAGCGTTCCGAGGCGGAGCTCCTGCCGCTGCTCCTCATCCGGGACGGCGTGGCCGAGCCCGTGACCGACCGTCAGAAGTTCGAGCCCGACGACGAGGTGTACTTCGTCTGGACCTACGAGGCCGGGGCCCACGCTGGGGAGTGGCTCCAGGCCCGGGGCTGGAGTCCGGTCGCCGAAAGCTGAGGACGCTTTGGTCTCCCGCATCTGGCTGACCGGCACCTCTTCGACCTCCGGCCCCTCGTACGACGGTTCGACCAACCGCGGCCCGCCGACCTCGGGCCCCGCGGCGGGCGCGCCGGCCGGGGCCGGGGCAACCACGCCCTCCTCCCTGGCCCGTTCGACCCCCCCCCGGTCCCTGCGGATGCGGCTGACCGGCTGGTACGCGCTGACCGTGCTGGTGATCCTCCTGGCGCGTCGGCCGTGCCCGTGCTGGTCGAGGCACTTTCGGACTCGTCGCCGTTGGTGCGGGGTCACGCCGCCTGGGCGTTGGGAGAAGTCGGTTCGTCGGATGCGAGGGAGGCGTTGGAGGGTCGCCCCGCGTCGGAGTCGAACCCCTGGGTTTGCCCTCCGGCTCGATACGGCAGAACTTTCGAACGTGCCGTGCATCCAGTCCTCGATGGACCGGAGGTGCCCAGCCGTGGTCGATTCCATCACGCCCCCGAAGGTCCTTGTGCCCGTGGACCTCTCCCGGTCCGGTTGGGAGGAGATGGAGCCCTTCGAGCTCCTCTCGTCGACTCGCTCGCTCCTCCTCGGGCTCTATCCGATCAAGGATCAGGTCTCTCTGGACCAGGCCCGGGAGCAGCTCGAGGGCAAGGTCAGGGAGCGGCTTCGCGTCCTGGCCCGGCGCTTCTCCGAGGTCGGCGTGGACCCGGAGACTGAGGTGGCTTTCTTCAAGAGCTATTCGGACACCATCGACCGGGCGGTCCACGAGCACGACTGCTCCGCGGTGATCTCCTGGAGCCGGACGTTCCGCTTCGAGCGCATCGGCGCTTTCGTCAAGTGCCAGCAAGCCATCGATCACGTCATCGAGATCGTGGGATGGCTGCTCATCGACCGGACCCAGGAGATCGAGCTGGTGCACTTCCTCGACGCCGACACGGGCCCGGACGAGCGAGAAAAGCGGCGCTCCGCCCTCCGGTCGGCCGTCGGGCACCTGAAGAGCCGGGGGATCCCGGAGGAGCGCGTGCGGACGCGGGTCGAAGAGGTCGACGACCTGAAGGAAGCCATGCGCCGGACCGTCCACGACTACGACGCGCTCGTCATGGGAGAGACGGAGCGGAAGGGAGCCGCCAGGGTCTTCGGGACGCTGCACGAGGCGATCCAGGAAGAGACGGACGGAGCCGTGGTCGTGGTCCGGAATCCCGAGGAGGAATCATAGACAGGTCGAAGAAGCGCGGCAATGCGCTTCGGGGGCGCCCGCGCTTCCGGCCCACGGGGTACCGGCTCGGATGATCGGGCGCGAGGAAGAGCTCTCGAAGGACCTGGGTCTCGCGTCCGCGCTGGCCATCGGGGTCGGCGTGATGGTCGGGGCGGGGATCTTCGTCCTGCCCGCGGCAGCCGCGGAAGCGAGCGGGCCCGCCTCCGTGTTCGCCTTCGTGGTGGCCGGCCTTGTCGCGGTCTTCACGGCGCTCTCGATCAGCGAGCTCGGCACGGCCATGCCCAGGGCCGGGGGAGCGTACTACTACATCAACGACGCCCTCGGCCCGCTGTGGGGAACCGTGGCGGGCTGGGGCAACTGGCTCGGGCTGGCTGCCGCCGTCGCCTTCTATCTCATCGGCCTCGGGAGCTATGCGTCGACCTTCGTGTCCCTTCCGGCGTTGAGCCTCGAGTTCACCGTCCTGAGCGGGCCGCAGCTCGTGGGCCTCGGCGCCGGAGCCCTCTTCGTCGGCGTCAACGTGATCGGCACCCGGGAGACCGGAAAGCTGCAGACGGCACTGGTGGTCGTCCTGGTCCTGATCCTCGGCGTCCTGACGGCCGTGGGGCTGGCGAGCATGGACGGCTCCAACCTGCGCCCCGTCGCTCCCGCCGACACCGGGGGCTGGGGCACCGTGCTTCCCACCGCCGCCCTCGTCTTCGTCACCTACCTCGGCTTTGCCGAGATCAACACCGCCGCCGAAGAGATCCGGAACCCCTCGAAGAACCTACCGCTGGCCGTCCTCGGCAGCCTCGCCTTCGCCATCTGCCTTTACGCGCTCCTGATCACGGCCATGATCGGCGTCGTCGGCCATCGCACCCTGGCCGGATTCGGCGAGGTGGCGGTGGTGGAGGTCGGGGAGATCCTTCTGGGAGAGCCAGGGCGAATAGCCCTCCTGCTGGCGGGCCTCCTTGCCATGGCGTCGAGCGCCAACGCTTCCATTCTCGCCTCGTCGAGAATCAACTTCGCCATGGGCAGGGACCGGATCGTCCCCCGAGGCTTGAACGTGCTGCATCCACGGTTCGAGACCCCCTACCGGTCTATCCTCCTGACCGGCGCCATCGTCCTGGCCCTCGTCCTGGTCGGCGACATCGAGGTGCTGGCCAAGGCGGGCAGTGTCCTGCACCTGATCGTTTACGGGTTGCTGAACGTGGCCCTGATCGTCTTCCGCGAGACGGGCACCGTCGGCTACGAGCCGGAGTTCAAAGTGCCCCTCTATCCCCTGGTGCCCCTCCTTGGAGCCCTCTTCTCCTTCGGCCTCATCGTCTTCGTCTCCACGGCCGAGCTGCTGCTGACCGTCGCCTTCGTGGCCCTGGGCGTGGTCTGGTACCTGGCGTACGCCCGAAGCCGCGCCCGACGGAGCGGGCGCCTCCCGGATCTCCTCGATCGCTGAGCCAGGCAGCGACTTCCGGCGATCCCACCCTGCCGGGAGCTACTCCCGGGTGCGGCCGGTCCACTTCTCGTGCTGGTCCTCGATCCGCTCGTCGAGGAGATGCCAGACCGCCACCTTGGCCCGTACCAGCGCCCGGAAGCCGCGGTAGAAGTCGAGCAGCGGAGCGGGGGGCGCGTCGCCCGACGACCGCTGGCAGGCGGCGAGGATGAAACCGCCGAGCTAAGCTCCGGCTCGCCGAGACGGGTGCACTCCACGGCGAGGAAGGCGAGGTCGTCCAGGTCCCGGACCCGCCGGCGTACCCGGGGAGCAGCTCGAGGTGGGCGACCCGGGCCGAATGGATCATGGTCTTCGCGGGGATGCACCCCCGGTTCAGGCACGTCCCGCCGAGGGTCTCCCGTTCCACCAGCGCGGTGCGGAGGCCCTTGTAGGCCGC
>CAYMLW010000439.1:0-3448 GCA_964391035.1 uncultured Gemmatimonadaceae bacterium | reverse complement strand
GGACGAGCCCGGCAACGAGGATCAACAACAACCGCCGTTTCATGCGCTAGGTGCCCCAGGTCGTCGGGTCAGGAAATCGGAGACGGCGCGGCGGTCCGTATGGTAGGGAACCCCACGGACGATGACAATGCCGGGGCGTCCCATCCCGCCTCCCTCGCCTCACAGGCGCGTCCACCCCGGGCCGGGCGACCGAACCCCGGGAGCCGACTTCGACCCCCTTCGAATATCTTCGAGCGCTCCGAATATCTTCGAGCGCTTCGTTTCAGGCCGTTCGGAGCCGGTGCTGCCCCGGAGGACGGCGTGGAGCCGGCGACTCGGAGGATGATCACCCTCGGGCTTCATGTCGTCCCATCCCTGCATTCCCCTGCCCCACTGACGGGTGCATCCTGAGCCGGACAGCCGAAAACCCAAGAACGACCGATCCAACTCATCCTGCCTCGCTCGCTTCAACCGTTCGGAGCCGCCCTCGCCCACGAGGTCCCCGTGGACACGGGTCCGCCCCCTTCGGAGCCCTCCTCGGAGTCCGCTCCGCCCGGGATGGCCCGTTTGAAACCGGATCTGCCCGTTCCAGGTCTCCCGGAGCCGGTGCTGCCCCGGAGGACGGATTGGAGCCGGCGAGGTCACGCAAACCACGAATCGGTCGGATCAGGAGGCACTGATGGAAACCACATCCCCGAAAGAAGCCAATTCGCCCGGCCTGGCCGATGACGGGACAGGAGGGCTCACCGGGTCGATCATCGGAGCCGCTATCGAAGTCCATCGCCACTTCGGACCGGGGCTCCTGGAACGGGCCTTCGAGGAATGCCTGGCCATCGAGTTGCGATACCGGGGCCACAATGTCGAACAGCAGGTCTACCTGCCGCTGGTGTACCGGGGGGTCCACGTCCAACGCGGATACCGCCTCGATCTCCTGGTCGACGAGTCGGTTGTCGTGGAGCTGAAGGTCGTCGAGAGGCTGGCGCCCGTGCACGTCTCCCAGGTCCTCACTTACCTGCAACTCAGCGGACACCACGTCGGCCTTCTCTTCAACTTCAACGTACCCGCCCTCGCCGCCGGTGGGATCAAGAGAATCCTCCGACCGAAGTAGCGGAAGGTGGGCTGCCTAGAACGCTGTGTCGTCCCATCCCGCCAATGCCCTGCCCCACCGGCGAGTCCAGCCCGAGCCGGACGCCCGAATCCTCGGAACATGAAACGAAGCCGCCGGAGGACAGCGAAGCCAGTGCAGGCAATCGCAGTTCTTCGACCCCTTCGACCCCTTCGACCCCTTCGTTCTCTCCGACCCCTTCGTTCTCTTCGTTTCAAGCCGTTCTGGAGACGGCTCAGCCCGGCAGGTTCGTTTCAAGCCGTTCTGGAGACGGCTCCGCCCGGCAGATCGTTTCAAGCCGTTCTGGAGACGGCTCAGCCCGGCAGGTTCGTTTCAAGCCGTTCTGGAGACGGCTCCGCCCGGCAGATCGTTTCAAGCCGTTCTGGAGGCGGCTCCACCCGGAAGATCCGCCTGAACCCGGCTCAGCCGGTGGAGCCCGACTCGAGCCCGGCTGCCTCTTCCTCGCCCCTGTACACGATCCGCCAGACCCGGCCCTGCTGGTCCTCGACCACGTAGAGAGAGCCGTCGGGTCCCACAGCCACGCCGCTGGGCCGGTGATCCGCCTGCCCAGGCTGGGCCACCGCGCCCTCGAATCCGCTGGCGAACACCTCGTAGCCGGCGGGCATTCCCGCCTCATCGAAAGGAACGAACACCACGTGGTAGCCCTCCTGGGGCAGCGGGGGTCGATTCGAGGAGCCGTGGAACGCGACGAACGCGCCGCCGCGATAGTCGTCGGGGAACTGGTCGCCCGTGTAGAACGTCATGTCCATGGGCGCCCAGTGCGCCGGGAACGTGAGCACCGGCTCGGTCGATTCCGTGCAGCGGCCCACCGTCCGGCCGTCACCACCGTACTCGGGGGCCAGGACCTGATGCCCTACCGCGGGGTCGTGGAAGCAGTACGGCCAGCCGTAGAAGCGGTCCTTCCGCAGCCAGTGCATCTCCTCCGACGGGGCCTCGGCCGATTCCTCCGCCGAATACACGTCCGGGAACCACCGCAGGCCATCCCGACCGTGGGGTACGGCGAACAGCCCCCCGGTCCCGGGGTGCCGTGCCAGGGCGAAGGTATTGCGGAGCCCGCTCGCGAACCGCTCCCCGTCGGCGAAACGCTGCCGGAGCCGATCCGAACCGAAGCGCCAGAGTCCCGCCCGGTCCTCCAGCTCGGGGCACGGATCGAGTCCGGGCGCACCCTTCCCGAACGGCTCCTCCTGGCACGCGTTCCCCCGGCTCCCCACTGTCACGTAGAGATCCTCGCCGTCCACGAGCACAGCCTTGGCGCTGTGGAAGTTCCCGCCGGGCAGCCCCCGGACCACCGTGTCGGGCTTCCCCCGTGGGACGAGCCGATCCTCTGGCAGGGTGTAGCGGAGCACGTCGTCGCGGAGCGGCTCCCGGTCCGCCGCCCGCTGCCGGATTCCCCGGACACCCACGTTCAGGACGAGGACGCCGCCCGCCACCACCAGCACGCCGAGGACCACGAGCCAACCCCGGGCCCGGGTGCGGCGCCAGGCCACGAAGCAGACCAGCGCCAGGACGCCCAGCACGGCCAGGGCCCGGACCGTGCCCGGACGGTAGAGGGGAAACCACGCGCGCACCGGCGGCCGGTTCTTGGCCTCGGTCGTGAAATAGAGATGGTCGCCCTGCAGGAAGACGCCGTTGCCCGCCATGTCCCCGAACCGGGCGATCACGTCGGCGCGCCCGTCCCCGGTCGTGTCCCGGAGGCCAATCAGGCTCGTGGGCACCTTCCGCTTGGAGAAGGTGACGTACACGTCGCCATCGCCGTCCACGACGATGTCCCGGGCCCGCTGCAGGCTGTCGGCCACGACCACCGCGCAGAAGCCCGGCGGGAGCTCGATCCCGCCGTTGTCGGGATCGCACCCGGGGAGGCCGGCACGGGGCCCCTGCTGCGCCTGCGCCGATCCCGGCCCGGCTCGGACGGCCATCGGGACGAGCAGCAGGAGCAGCGTGAGCAGCTTCGCGCAGTCTGATCCTCGCATCGACATAGCCCTCGTTGACGGCGTGATCACACTTCCCGGGTGAAACGTGGAGAACGTACAATCCCGGCGGGTTCCGGGACACACCCCACCACACCGATCTTGCCCCGGACCCGGACCGGATTCTATTCTGAAGATCGCTGCACCCCGCTGGTGCCCCCCACACGAAACCCGATTCCCGCGCAACCGACTCGACGCCTGATGCCCCATCGTGCCGCCCGGCTCGCCTATCTCGCTCTGGCAGGCGTGTTCCTTCTCGCCCTGGCCGGAACCGTGTATCAGCACTGGGGCGTCGCGCTGTCCGCGAAGGGAATGGCGTACTACAGGGATCTGCATAAATAATGCAACATCGTAGTCAAAAAAGGGGAAGGGCTGT
>CAYMLW010000438.1:0-3493 GCA_964391035.1 uncultured Gemmatimonadaceae bacterium | reverse complement strand
ACCCCCCAAACCGATCCCGCGTGGCCTATGACCAGACGTATCCCGACTCTCCTGTTCGGGCTGATGGTCGCCGGCTGCGATGCCGTTGATACGCCCCCTGTCGTGGTTCGCGACAGTGCGGGCATCGAGGTGATCGAGTACCCGGAGGGGGCCTCGGTGCCGGAGTGGTCGCTGTCGCCCGAGCCAAGCCTGGCCGTGGGTGGCCTGACGGGCGACCCGGAAACGGAGCTCTACAACGCGCTTCACGCGCTGCGGCTCCCGGATAGGGGGCTCGCGGTGGCCAACCAGGGCACGCACGAGCTCAGGTTCTTCGACGCGGCGGGCCGGCCCGTCCGCTCGGTCGGCCGCGAGGGCGGAGGCCCCGGCGAGTACCGCCAGCTCTGGGGCCTCGCTCGGCTGCCGGGTGACAGCCTGGTGGCCTGGGACTGGACGGCCAAGCGCCTGACGGTGTACGACCACGCGGGCGAGCTGGCCCGCGTGGTCCCGGTGCCCGGCGCGCCCGGCTTCTCGCCGCGCTTGATCGGCCGGCTTGCGGACCACCGCGTGGTGATCACGGCCGGGATCGATCCGGCGGCACTGTTCGCTGCGGGCACCGGTGTGAGCGAGGACTCGACCCGGCTCCTCGTGGTCTCGGCCCGGGATGGCGCCGTGTTGGACACCCTGGGCCCGTACCCCGGCCGGCAGCAGTACACGCGCGTGGGCGACGGCTCCCTCTGGCTCCGGCCGCTGATCTTCGGCCGCGAGGAGCGGCTGGACGTGACCCCGGGCGCGGCCGTGGTCGGCGACGACCGGGCCGGCGAGGTCCGTTGGCACGACCCGGCGGGTGAGCTCATCCGGGTCCTGCGGCTGGGGCCGCCGCCTTCGCGCGTGGCCGACCAGGCCGTAGCCCGGTACCGTGACCGGGCGGTGGCGGCGGCCGAGGAGGCGAATCGGCCGGAGCTGCGGCGTCGCCTGGAAGAGACCCCTGTGGCCGGGACCTTCCCGGCCTTCGACCACCTCTTCGCCGACCGCCTGGGCCGCGTCTGGATCCGGCGCTTCGACCCCGCCATGCCACCGCAGCGGAGCTGGCTGGTTCTGGACCCGCAGGGCCATCCGGCGGGGCGGGTCCGCCTGCCGGACCGGTGGCAGCCGGTCGACGCCGGCGACGGCTACGTCCTTGTCCATGCCCGCGACGAGCTGGATGTGGAGAGCATCCTGCTCTTCGGCCTGGACTGTCCTCCAGCGTCTCCAGATCCGCGTCCCCCGCAGCAAGCTCCACGATCGTCTGCGTGGGCGCCGCCTCGGCCGGACCGCCGTCGTCGTCGCACGCCCTTTTCGATGGGGTCCGGATAGCCGGGACAACGGCTGGACGCCGCCGGGACCACCCTCCGCCTGGCCCGGCCGGTGCCGTGGCGCACGCTGCCGCGGCGTGCTATCGTCCGGTCCACCCCCGAGAGCTTCCAACACCAGGAGGATGGATGACCCGCGCCCTGACGACCGCAGTGACGGTGGTGTTCGGCGTGCTCCTTCCGCTCGTCGCGGAGAGGGCGTCGGCCCAGGCGGACGAGATCAGTCGGCTGGTTGCTCGCCACACCGATGAGGCGGTCCGGCTCCGGCACGTGATCCACCAGAACCCGGAGCTCAGCAACCGGGAGACGGAGACGGCGGCCCTGGTGGCCGAGCACCTGCGGGCGCTGGACTTCGACGAGGTCCGGACGGGTATCGCCCATACCGGCGTTGTGGGGATCCTGCGGGGCGGTCGGCCCGGACCGGTGGTGGCGGTCCGGGCGGACATGGACGCGCTCCCGGTGACGGAGGCGACGGGGCTCCCGTTCGCGTCGACGAAGCGGGCGGTATTCGGCGGCCAGGAGGTCGGGGTCATGCACGCGTGCGGGCACGACATCCACGTGGCCGTGGGGCTCGGGACCGCGAGCGTGCTGGCCGACATGCGGGAGGAGTTGCCGGGCACCGTCGTCTTCGTCTTCCAGCCGGCCGAGGAGGGCGCGCCGGAGGGCGAGGAGGGCGGCGCGGCGCTGATGCTGGAGGAGGGGGTGTTCGACGACCCGGCACCGGAGGCGGTCTTCGGGCTGCACACGATCCCGTCGCTGGACGTCGGCCAGGTCGGCTACGTTCCGGGTCCGGCCATGGCGGCGGCGGACACCTGGCGGGCGGTGATCCGGGGGCAGCAGTCCCACGGCGCCCGGCCCCACGAGTCGGTGGACCCGGTGGTCATGGCGGCACAGGCAGTCCTGGCGCTGCAGACCATCCGGTCCCGCAACATCGACCCCATCGAGCCCGGCGTGGTGACGGTGGGCACGGTCCACGGGGGCGAGCGCCACAACATCATCCCGACCGAGGTCCAGCTCACGGGGACGGTCCGGACCTTCGATGGCGCCGTCCAGGACCTGATCGAGCGTCGCATGAACGAGATCCTGGACGGGATCACGCGGGCGGGTGGCGGCAGCTACACCCTCGACTACGATCGGGGCGTGCCGGTGACGGTGAACGATCTCGAGCTCGCCGAACGGGTCGCTCCGGCCCTCGCAAGCGCGGTGGGCGACCACAACGTCCCCCTCCGCCCGCCCACGGCCACCGCCGAGGACTTCGCCTACTTCGCCATGGCCGTGCCCGGGTTCTACTTCCGGCTCGGCACCACCAGGCCCGGCACCACGTCCGGCGGACTGCACACGCCCACGTACACCGGCGACGACGGCGCCGTCCCGGTGGGCATCGAGGCCATGACGAGCGTCGTGCTGCGCTACCTCGGGGGAAACCGGTGACCGCCGACTGCGAGCCCGGCCACGACGAAGAGAACGGCCGCGAATGCGTTACTTCCTGACCGGAGCGACCGGATTCATCGGCGGCCACGTGACCCGCCAGCTCCTGGCGGACGGCCACGACGTCGTCGCGCTGGTGCGGACGCCGGAGAAGGCCCTGTCCTTGTGCGAGCTCGGGGTCGAGCTCGCCCAGGGCGATATCACGGAGCCATCCACGCTGCCCGGCCCCATGGACGGCGCGGACGGCGTCTTCCACCTGGCCGCCTGGTACCGGCTCGGGGCCCGCAACCGGGACGTGGCTCACCGGATCAACGTGGATGGGACCCGGAACGTCCTCGAGGCCGCCCGCGAGCTGGGCATCCCGAAGACCGTTTACACCAGCACCCTCGCGGTCCACGGCCACACAGGGGAGCCGGTGGACGAGAGCTACCGGATGGACGGGCCGTGGCTGAGCGTGTATGACCGGACCAAGTGGCTGGCCCACTACGAGGTCGCGTTGCCAATGATGGAGGCCGGCCTTCCGCTGGTCATCGTCCAGCCGGGTCTGGTCCACGGCCCCGGCGACCACAGCAACGTCGGCCAGGCGCTGCGCGATTATCTGCGGGGGCGCCTGCCGGTGATCCCGAGGCAGGGCGGCTGCTGGAGCTTCGTCGAGGACTGCGCCCGCGGCCACCTCCTGGCCATGGAGCAGGGCGAGCCCGGCGAGTCCTATCACCTGGCCGGTCCCTGCCGGTACT
>CAYMLW010000437.1:0-3496 GCA_964391035.1 uncultured Gemmatimonadaceae bacterium | reverse complement strand
CGCCGCACAGCGCCGCCGGCTGCCGCACGCTTCCGCCCGTATCCGAACCCAGGGCCGCCGGCACCAGCCCCGCCGCCACCGCCGCCGCCGACCCGCCCGACGACCCGCCGGGCACCCGGTCCGGGGCGTGGGGGTTCCGGGTCGGGCCGTGCACCGACATCTCCGTGCTCGACCCCATGGCGAACTCGTCCAGGTTCGTGGTCCCGGCGATCAGGGCACCCGCCGCCCGCAGCCGCCGGACGACCGTGGCCTCGTACGGCGAACGGTAGCCCGCCAGGATCGCCGAGCCGCACGTCGTGGGATGGTCCAGCGTGGCGATGTTGTCCTTGACCGCCACCGGCACCCCCGCCAGCCGACCCGGCGTCCGGCCCGCGTCCCGGTCCGCCGCCACCCTTTCGTCCAGGGCCCGTGCCCGGGCCGCCAGGAGCTCCGGGGCGTGGCCGACGAACGCGTTCAGCCCGGCCAGCCCGCCGTCACGCGCCGCGATCGCCTCCGAGACCCGCCGCGCCGTGTCCGCCGCTTCGACACGGCCCTCCGCGGTCCCCCGGGCGAGATCGAGCACCCCCGGCCAGGCCCTCATCATGGCCCGTCCGGGTCCCCAACCCCGTGACTCGCCAGCCGCGGCACCGTGAACAGCCCCTCCTCGAAGCCCGGCGCGAACGACGACGGCGGCCGGGCGAGGGGATCGCCGCCTGGGATGTCGTCGTCGAGCGAGGCGCGTGCCCCAGCCCGATCCCGGTCCTCGATCTCGATCTCGTCCTCGCCCAGCGCCGCCACGTGCTCCAGGATCCGGCTGAGGTCTCCGGCCAGCGCCTCGACCTCCCCGGGCTCCAGCTCCAGCCCCGCGAGCGCCGCGACTCGCCGCACCTCTTCCGGGGTGACCCCCATCAGTACTCCTTCTGGAGGTTGGCGTAGCGGACCACCACCTTCTTGCGGCCGACCTCGTCGAAGTCGATGACCGCCTTCAGGTCACGGCCGAGCCCGGACAGTCCCTGGATCGTGCCCCGCCCGAACTTCGGGTGCAGCACGCTCTCCCCCTTGATGAACCGGGGCGCGTCCTGGCTCTCGCTGTAGTCGATGACGTACCCGCCGGGCTCGTTCCCGAACGCGTCCGTCCCGGGCTCCCGCTCCCGCCGCCGGTCCCGGCCGTACGCCGAGCGACGGTGCTGCCACCGGTCGTAGGCCCGGCCCTGCCGGTCCACCTGCGGCGTGGTGCGTCGCTCGACGAGGTCCTCGGGGATGGGCTCCAGGAACCTCGACGCCACGCACGACCGGACCTCGCCCATCCGGCGCCGCGTGTTGGCGTGGGTCATGTAGACCTTCCGCTGCGCCCGGGTGATCCCGACATAGAAGAGCCGCCGCTCCTCCTCCAGTTCCGCCGGCTCGTCGTAGGCCCTGGCCAGCGGGAAGAGCCCGTCCTCGAGCCCCGTCACGAACACCACCGGGAACTCGAGTCCCTTGGCCGTGTGGAGCGTCATCAGCGTGATGGCGTTGGTCGACGGGTCGTGCTGGTCCACGTCGGTGATCAACGAGACCTCCTGGAGGAACAGGTCCAGCGGCGACGCCTCCGCCGGCAGGTCCTCCACTTCCCGCAGCGTCGGCAGCCGGTCGTCGAACTCGTACGCACCCGCGATCAGCTCCCGGACGTTGTCCGCCCGGTCCTCGCCCTCGGGGCCCTCCTCGTGCAGCGCCGTCAGGATCCCCGCGTCGGCGACGAGCTGCTCGATCAACTCTCCGGCGCCCATGCTCTCCCCTCGCCTCCGGAACCCGTCGATGGTGGCGGCGAACCGTTCCAGCGAGGTGGCCGCCGATGGCGTCAGCGCGTCGATGGACTTCGCCGTCCTCGCCGCCTGGAGCAGCGACACGCCGGCCCTCGCGGCGAACTCCGTCAGCCGGTCCTGGTTCACCGTCCCGACGCCCCGCCGGGGGTAGTTGACCACCCGACCGAACGCCTGGCCGTCGAGGGGGTTCGAGATGAGCCGGAGGTAGCCCAGCACGTCCATGATCTCGCGCCGCTCGTAGAACCGGGTCCCGCCCACGATCCGGTACGGGATGGTCCGGTTCCGCAGCGCCTGCTCCAGCGCCCGACTCTGGGCATTGGTCCGGTAGAGCAGGACGAAGTCCCGGGGCGTCCGCTCCGAGTCGCCCATCCGCAGCTCGAGCTCCGACGCGACCCACTCCGCCTCGTCCCGCTCGTCCGCGCACTCCACCAGCGTCAGCCGCTCCCCGGACTCGGCCTCCGTGCGCAGCGTCTTTCCCTTCCGGCGCAGGTTCTCCGCGATCACCGCGTTCGCCGCGTCCAGGATCCGCTCCGTCGACCGGTAGTTCTGCTCCAGGCGGATCAGCCGCGTCCCCGGGTAACGCGCCTCGAACTCGAGGATGTTGCTCACATCCGCGCCCCGCCACCCGTAAATCGACTGATCGTCGTCTCCTACTACCATGAGGTTCGGGCCGCGGGCCTGGGCACCGGCCGGTTCCGGAGGACCACCACGATCCTCGGCCGACGACAACGGGTGTCCGGGTTCCCGGGCAATGAGATCCACGAAGACGTCCTGGGCCTTGTTCGTGTCCTGGTACTCGTCGACCAGGATGAACTGGAACCGGTCCCGGTAGCGGTCCAGGAGGCCGAGGTTGTCCCGGAACAGCTCGACCGGCTTGACCAGCAGGTCGTCGAAGTCGAAGGCGTTCTGGTCCATGAGCGACGCCTGATAGGCCGGGTAGACCGCGGCCACGGTCCGGGTGAACGGGTCGGCCGCCGTCGCGTGGTAGTCGCCGGCCGAGACCAGCCGGTTCTTGGCGTCCGACATGGCCGCGCGCACGGCCTTCGGGTGCCACTTCTTGCGGGAGATCTCGAGCCGGTCCATGGTGGCCTTGATCTCCCGCAGCGACGCGTCGGCATCGAAGATCGAGTAGCTCGACGACCACCCCAGCAGCGGCGCGTGCTTCCGGAGCAGCCGCGCCCCTATGGAGTGGAACGTCCCGATCCACATCCCGGCCGGCTCGGCCCCCACCAGTCGACGGACCCGCTCCCGCATCTCGCCCGCCGCCTTGTTCGTGAACGTAACCGCCAGGATCTTCGCGGGGTCCACGCCGTGCTCGTCCAGCAGGTAGGCGATCCTCGTGGTCAGGACCCGTGTCTTCCCGGAGCCGGCCCCCGCCAGCACCAGGATCGGCCCCTCGAAATGCTCCACCGCTTCCCGCTGCTCCGGATTCAACGCGTCCAGCCAGTCCGCCATGTCACTCCCGTGTCCTTCCCGTCATACGTCCGCCAGTGGGATCGCCGCTTCGAACCGCGCCCCGCCACCCTTCCGCTCGCCGACCCGGATCGTGCCATCGTGGACGTCCACCACGATCCGACGCGCCAGGGACAGTCCCACGCCCCAGCCGCCCGGCTTGGTCGTCACGCCCGGCTCGAACAGCCGTGACCGGACCGCGGGGTCCACGCCCGGGCCGTTGTCCGAGACCAGGAACCCGACGCCCGCCTCGTGCCGGAACG
>CAYMLW010000436.1:0-3524 GCA_964391035.1 uncultured Gemmatimonadaceae bacterium | reverse complement strand
GAAGGGCTGCGGCAGCTCACCGGGGCCCGGCACGCTCTGGGCGCGGGTGCCCGCCGGGATCTCGACCTCACTGGCCTTCTCCAGCTCGAAGGCCAGATAGACGCTGGCGGCCACGCCCGGCCGCAGCTCGTAGCCCACCAGGCGTGCCAGCTCCAGGATGGAGCGCCGTTCGGTGGCTGTGTTCAAATAGCCCTCATTGGCGATCCGTTCCTGGTAGAAGGTGAGCACGTCGGCCACGGTGGCCCAGGCATCCAGCAGCGCGAGGGAGTGATCGCCGGCGTCGCGCGTGGTCAGCCCCGCCAGGGCCGGATAGTCGGCGCTGGAGAGCCGGGCCTTCCCGTTCCTGACGTACGACCCGGATGCCGGCGACTCCATCGCCGATTGTCTGAGCCTGGATGGGAATCCGGACACGGGAGCGGTCTGGCCGCTGTACGAGCTGACCTACGTGGACGAGGAGGGCGAGGAGCAGACCATGGAGCTGCCGGTCACCGTGGCGGACTGGGCGGCCACGGAGACCCGGTTCAAGAAGCAGTTCAGGCCCGTGCCGAAGGAGAAATGGCACGACGACATGGTGGTCTTCCACGAGTTCGTCGCGCTGAGCAAGGACGAGCGCGAGGGCAAGGTCCCGTTCATCTGGGCGGTGAACGATGACAGGACGCTGAAGCGGATCCAGGTCTCGACCGAGATGGTCGACCTGGCCGAGGAGCGGCTGCTCTACTGGCACCAGCTCAAGGAGATGGCCGGACTCGAAGTGCCCGAATGGGTCCGCAACGACATTGCCGGGCAGGTCGAGGCGGAGTTCGAGGGGAGGCTGGCCGAGGCCCGCAAGGAGTTCGAGGCCAAGCTCGACGAGATCAAGGCGACGTACCCGCAGATCATTGCCCGGCGGCTGGCCGAGGGCCTGGTCAAGCAGGGCGGCGGGAACCGCACGGTGGCCGACCTGCTCCAGACGGCGGAGCGGACGCCCGGGCTGAAGCCGATCGGCGCCGACGTGGGCGGGATGCAGATCGGCCCGAGCGGCGGCAACGGCGCGGGCGGCGACGGGGCCCAGCCGGCGCAGGGAGAGGGTGGCGGGGTGGCCACCGTCGAGAAGCCCGAGTCGGTGGTCGAGGCGGCCGCCGCGGAGCCGGAGGAAGAGGAAGACGACGGGCTCGCGATGGAGCCCTACATCGAGACGGCCCGCTGCACCACGTGCGACGAGTGCACGAACCTGAACAACCGGATGTTCAAGTACAACGACCAGAAGCAGGCCTACATCGCCGACCCGGAGGCCGGCACCTTCAGGGAGCTGGTGATGGCCGCCGAGCGCTGTCCGGCCGCGATCATCCACCCGGGCACGCCGCTCAACAAGAACGAGAAGGACCTGGACAAGTGGGTGAAGCGGGCGGAGCCGTTCAACTGAGATCTAAGAGCTGAGATCCAGGAGCTGAGTAACCGCGTGTGCGGGAAGGGGATGTGAGTGACCGAGGCGGGCGGATCCGGGAGAGGACCAGGGGGCGCCCGTGCCGCCGACGCCATGCGGGGCTGGGCCGCGGGGCTCGCGGTTTCGCCGCGCAATCGGCCCGGCCGCGAGGCCAGGCCGTGCTGCGCGTCCGGCCAGCCACCGGGAGCCAGTCGGGCCGGACTCAGATCTTAGTTCTCAGATCTCAGATCCTGTGAGCGATATCTCATGCGTACCGAGGCAATGAAGACGCCAACCAACGGCCGCGGGAAGACGCGCCGGAAGCGCACGATCAGCGAACTGCTGTTCGGGCCCAGCTTCCGGCACGGGGTGCACCCGCCGGAGTCGAAATCGCTGACGGAGGCGATTCCGATTCGACGGATGCCGTTTCCGGACGAGATCGTCCTCCCGATCCGGCAGAACGCGGGGAAGCCGTCGAAGCCGATCGTGAAGGTCGGGGACCGGGTCGAGCGAGGGGACACGGTGGGCGTGGCGGACGGCTATGTCTCGGTCCCGGTCCATGCACCCGCGGGCGGGCGCGTCACGGCCATCGACTGGTGGCCGCACCCGGACGGCAGCACGGACACGGCGATCCGGATCGAGGTGGACCGGTTCAGCCCGCAGCTACCGCGGCCGCGGATCGTGCCCGAGTGGGAAGGGCTGACGCCCGACGAGGTGCGGGCCGCGGTCCAGGACGCCGGAGTGGTGGGGCTGGGCGGAGCGGCGTTCCCGACCCACGTGAAGCTGAACCCGCCGGAGGAAACGTCGGTCGAGCTGCTGTTGATCAATGGCGCCGAGTGCGAGCCGTACCTGACCAGCGACCACCGTGTCATGGTGGAGTACCCGGAACGGGTCTACTTCGGGATCCGGGTGATGATGCAGTGCCTGGGCGTGGACCGGGCTGTGATCGGAGTGGAGAACAACAAGCCGGACGCCATTGCCCGGCTCCGGGAGACCGCGCCGCCGGACCTCGACATCGAGGTCGTCGGGCTGACGGTGAAGTACCCGCAGGGGGCGGAGAAGATGCTGATCAAGGCGGTGACCGGCCGGGAGGTGCCGTCCGGGAAGCTGCCGATGCACGTCGGGGCGGTGGTCCAGAACGTGAACTCCATCGCCGCGATCGCGGAGGTCTTCGAGACGGGCTACCCGTTGATCGAGCGGATCGTGACCGTCACGGGGTTCGGGATCCGGAAGCCGCAGAACCTGATCGTCCCGGTCGGGACCAAGGTCCGGGACGTGATCGACTTCTGTGGCGGGCTCACCGAAGACGCCACGGAGGTCCTTTTCGGCGGCCCGATGATGGGGATGCCGCAGCCGGACCTGGACGTCCCGATCGTGAAGGGGACCTCCGGGGTCGTGGTGCTGACGGAACGGGAGTCGGCGCGGCCACAGGCGCTCCCGTGCATCCACTGTGGCCGCTGCCTTGAAGCGTGTCCGGTCTTCCTCAATCCCCAGACTCTGGGCCAGCTCGCCCAGCTCGGGCGTTACGAGGAGATGGAGGAGCACCACCTCCTGGACTGCATGCTGTGCGGCTCCTGTTCGTACGTCTGTCCGTCGAACATCCCTCTGTCTCAGATGTTCGCCCTCGGGAAAGGTGGGCTGCGGCGTCGCAAGCAGCGGCAGGAAGAAGAGGAGGCGGAGCGGGAGCGTCGGGAAGCGGAGGAGGCGGCGGCCGAGGCGGCGCAGAAGGCCGGGTCGCCGATCCCGGAAGGCACCGCTCCCCCGACGGGCGGTGGCGCCGACGGGCAGGAGCGAGAGGCGGTGTCGGCATGAGGACGTGGCGGGGGACGGGCTGGAACGAGCGGAAGGGGACGCCGCCGTCGGAGGACCCGAGGCTGCGGCTGATGGCCTCGCCGCACCTCCACGCCCAGGACTCGACGGCGCGCATCATGTGGTCCGTCGTGGTCACCCTGCTGCCCGTGGTGGCGGCCTCGGCGTACTTCTTCGGCCCGGGCGCGCTCCTGATCATCGGCGCGTCGGTGCTCGGGGCGATGCTGACCGAGCGGGTCTTCGGGCCCGGCGGCGCGCTGAGGGATGGGTCCGCCGCCATCACCGGGCTGCTGCTGGGGCTCACGCTGCCGCC
>CAYMLW010000435.1:0-3525 GCA_964391035.1 uncultured Gemmatimonadaceae bacterium | reverse complement strand
GACCCGCCGGATCTGGGCGAGCTCGGGGTTCGGACGCGGGGTGCGGGGGTCGCGATCGGGCATGATCGAAGGATGCGAACGTCGCTCCGGCGGCGCCATGATGGTCGAGTCGCGCATGGGTCGGGGCGCGCCGTGGGGGTCGGGTCGTGCGTGGGCCGGGCCGCGCCGTGAGGGTCGAGTCGTGCGTGGGTCGGGGCGCGCCGTGTCCGCTGCGTCGCGCTGGCGGTATTGCCGACGGGCTGCGCGGTGGGAGCCGGGTTCGTGGCGTCTCCACCTGGCCGGCTTCAGCCGGCTCTTGCGTGGCAAACCGATGCGCTCCTCCGCGGACACGGCGCGCCCCTCCCACTGACGGCGCCCCACGGCACCACCGCCCCACGACCCCACTGCCCGAGGTGGAGGACATCGCTCCGCCCCGGCCTCGCCCGCGTTTGGGAGATATCGCACCCGGAGCTCGGCAAGGAGCCGGAGTCGTCGCCGGGGCGGGACACCGGAGTGATCGGTGGGCTGTCCCGAACTCTCCGATCGAGGAGACACCGGGTGACCAAAGACGACCCGGGGTCGCCGAGCGACTCGAGATTGCGGTGCGTCGATCCCGGAACTCGACGAAGGCACGGTTTCGGTCGCTGGACGACCCGAACCTGCCTCTGAGCGCCCATTCGGAGGCCAGCGCGCCAAATTGGGACACCGCCCGGCCGACCCACACCAGCGCGAGGGAGGGGACACCACGGTCTCCCCCCCCTGCCGGGTCTTCGGCCCGTTCCGCGTGGCCAGCTTCCACCCGCGATCTCCCTGGCCTTCCGGCGTCTTCGACCCGTTCCGCGTAGCCCGCTTCCCTCCCGCTCGCCATGCAACCCATCCTCCCTCCCACCTGTCCTAGATGACGGAACCGTCATCCCCGACTCGATGTACCCAGCGAGCCCCCCATGGCCCGTATCCGTCGACAGCTTCGCAGCCTCGCCCGCCGTCCCGGCTTCGCCCTCACGGTGATCCTCACCCTCGGCCTCGGGATCGGCGCGACGACGGCGGTGTTTTCCCTCGTCGACGGCGTGCTGCTGACGCCCCTCCCGTACGAGAGTCCGGACCGTCTCGTCATGGTCTGGGAGCGGAACACGGTCCGGGAGATCGAGCAGAACGTGACCTCGCCGGCCAACTTCCTGGCGTGGCAGGAGGACGCTGGGAGCTTCGACCGGCTGGCGGCGATCCTCCAGTTCGGGACCACGATGGTGGACGCGGGCGAGGCGGAGCGGGTGGGGACGGTGAGCGTGTCGTGGCCGTTCTTCGACATGCTGGGCGTCCGGCCGGTCCTGGGTCGCGGGTTCACGGAATCCGACGGCGACCCGGACGCGGGGGCGGTGCCGGTGGTGCTGTCCCACGGGTTCTGGCAGCGGCGGTTCGGCGGCGATCCGTCGGCGATCGGACGAACGGTCGGCCTGAACGGAGAGGCGGCCGAGATCGTGGGCGTCCTGCCCCCGGGCTTCGACTTCGACCACCTGGAGTTCAGGTTCGGCTGGCACGGGCCCCAGGAGATCTGGATCCCGCAGCGGTTCCCGCCGGGGGCGGAGACGGCCCGGGGCCGGTACCTCCAGGTGGTCGGGAAGCTTGCGGCCGGGGTGTCGCCCGACGAAGCGAACGCGGAGATGAACACCCTGGCCGCCCGCTACGCCCGGGAGTTCCCCGACGCCCAGACGGGGTGGGACTTCGACGTCGTGCCGCTCCACGCCCAGGTGGTCCAGGACGTGGACCGGGCGCTGCTGCTGGTCCTGGCCGCGGTCTTCATGGTGCTGCTGATCGCCACGGTGAACGTGACCAACCTCCAGCTCGCCCGGGCGTTCGGCCGGCGGCGGGAGGCGGCCATGCGGCTTGCCATGGGCGCGGACCGGCGCAGGGTCGTCGGCGAGCACCTGACCGAGAGCCTGACGCTGGCGCTGGCCGGCGGCGCGCTGGGCATCGGGCTGGCGGTGTCGGGCGTCGCCGCGGTCAAGGCGCTGGCGCCCGACGTCCCCCGCCTCGGCCAGGTCTCCATCGACTGGACCGTCCTCGGCTTCGCGCTGGCCGTCTCGGCGCTGGTCGGCATCCTCGCCGGTGTGTGGCCGGCGGTCCGGGCCGCGGCGGTGCCGGTGACCGCGGCGCTCAAGGAGGGCGGGGCCCGGGCGGGCACGGGACGGGCCACGCAGCGGAGCCGGAGCGCGCTGGTCGTCGTCCAGCTCGCGCTGTCGCTGGTGCTCCTGGTCGGCGCCGGGCTCCTGATCCGCAGCTTCGGCGCGCTCCTCGACGAGGGCGTCGGCTTCCCGACCGAGAACCTGCTCGCGGCGGAGCTCAGCTTCGGCGGCACCGGCTACGAGACGCCGGAGGAGCGGACCGCGTTCGTCGAGCGGCTCCTCGAGCGGGCCAACGCCCTGCCGGGGATCGAGCGGGCCAGCGGGACCGTCTTCGCGCCTCTGTCGGGCACCGGCTCGGCCACGTCGTTCTGGCCGAATGATCGCCCGCCGCCCGAGGCCGGCCAGGCGCCGGTCGCCGATATCCGGCCCGTCCACCGGGACTACCACGGCGTCATGGGCATCCCCATCCGCCAGGGCCGGGGCTTCACCACCACCGACGGCCCCGACGCGCCGCTCCGGGTGGTGGTCAACCAGGCCACCGTCGACGCCCTCTGGCCCGACGCCGACCCCATCGGCCAGTCCATCTCCATGCCCTGGGGCGACACGCTGGTCGCCGAGGTCATCGGCGTCGCAGGCGACGTCCGCATCAACGGCCCCGCCGTCTCGCCCCGCCCGCTCCTCTACTGGCACCGGGCCCAGTGGACGCCGTTCGGCGGGCTCACGGTCGTGGCCAGGACCACCTGGTCGCCTGAGTCGGTTGCGCCGGCGCTCCGGTCCCTGGTCCGGGAGCTGGACCCGGCGCTGCCGCTCTTCAACGTCCGGTCCATCGCGTCGGATCTAGGCGACGCCGTCAGCCGGACCCGATTCGCCATGGCCGTCCTCGTGGCCTTCGCCGCCCTCGCCTTGCTCCTCGCCGCCATCGGCATCTACGGCGTCATCTCCTACTCCGTCGGTCAGCGCGCCCACGAGTTCGGCGTCCGCATGACCTTCGGCGCGACCCGGCGCGATGTGCTTCGCCGCGTCCTCGGCCAGGGCGCCGTCCTCGCCGGCATCGCCCTCGTCGTCGGCGGCGCCACCGCCCTCGCCGGCATTCGCCTGCTCCAGGGGCTGATCTTCGGCGTGAGCCCGACGGACATCGTCACCTTGGCGGTCACCGCGACGGTGCTGGCGGCCGTGGCCCTCGTGGCCGCGTGGATCCCGGCACGGCGGGCGGCGAGCACGGACCCGATGCGGGCGCTGCGAACCGAGTAGTCCGCTCGCGGGGGTCGGGGCGCGCCGCGGGGTCGGGGCGCGCCGTGTCCGCTGCGTCGCGCTGACGGTATTGCTGACGGGCGTCGCGGGGGGAGCCGGCTTCGTGGCGTCTCCACCTCGCCGGACGGAGCCGGCTCTCGCGCGGCAAACCGATGCGCTCCTCCGCGGACACGGC
>CAYMLW010000434.1:0-3560 GCA_964391035.1 uncultured Gemmatimonadaceae bacterium | reverse complement strand
CCTGGATCGTCCCCCGGACCGTCCCGCCGTAGGGGAGGGGACCCGTGAACGCCTCGGCCAGGTCGAGAGAGAGAGGATCGACGCGGACATCGATGGCCTCGAGGACCGGCGGCTCCTCCCCCCCGATGATGGCCCGGACCGATCCCGTAGCCGATGAGCCCGGCGCGGACACGTCGAGATCGGACATGGCGAGGAGCGTTCGGTCGTCCTGTCGCGCCTCGAGGCGTAGATCGAGGCTGCCCCGGGCGCCATCGGGGACCTCACCCGGGAGCCACGGCAGGTCGGCGACCCGCCCGTCCGCGACCCGGAGGGTCATGTCCAGCCCATAGCCGCCGAGCTCGGGGTTCCACAGGCCATCGAGGGTCACCAGCCGCGAGCTGCCGAACCGGGCGCTGTCGATCTGGAAGGACAGAACCCCGTCCACGAGCTGGAACTGACCGTCGGCGATACGGACCGGGCGCGTGACCACGCCGCTCTCGCTGGCGGTGTCCGGAAGCACGAGCTCGCCCTCGGCCTCCGGCACCCGGAAGGTGGGGCCCGCCAGATCGGGCCCCGAGAGCTGACCCCCGGACAGCCGCAGGTCGAGGGACCGAACCTCGTACGTCGCCTCGAGCATGGCGATGGTGACAGCCGCGTCCCGGGCGACCATGTCCCGCAGCCGCACGGTCAGAGCGGCCTCATCGCCGCCCCGATCTCCCTCCTCCAGAAAGGGCGCGAGCGGCGTCTCGTAGTTCCACCGCTCCGGGTCGAGCTGCTCGAGCCGGAGCACCGGCTCCGCGATCACGCCCTCCGAGACCACGATCTCCGCGCCGCCGCCCGCCACCCGTACCGTCGCGCTGACCCGCGGGGTCTCCAGGAAGGCCTCACCGCGAGCGTCCGCCCAGGTCACGCCCCGGCCCGTCACACGCAAGGAGCGTGAGGGGCGGAGCTCGACCCCGGCCAGCGCCTCGGACAGGCGGGCCTCGAAGGCCTCGGGATCGTAATCGGCAAGGCCGACCCCGCCCCCGGCGCCTCCGCGCAGGAGCAGGGCCAGGCCTGCGAGCGCCACGAAGAGCACCACGGCTGCCGTGATGCCGGTCCAGTCCCGGGTATCGCGCTCGTCGCGCATCAGAACGCCTGTCCCACCGCGATATGGAGGCGGAACCGATCGAGGTCGAAGGCCCCGGGATCGGCGGGCGCGAAGGTGTCGGCGATCCGGACGAGGCCACCGCCGGTTCCGGGTTCCGCGGCGTACAGCCTGGCCTCCGGCTCCGGGTAGGGGTTATAGCCGATATCGATCCGGGCGGGCCCGACGGGCGTCGAGATCCGGAGTCCCGCGCCGGGGGTGACCCGCCAGGACGACTCCAGCTTCCAGATCGGCTCGAGGCCCACCGTACCCGCATCCACGAAGACCGCGAGACGAAGGAGGTCCCGGAGCACCGGGGAAGGGAACCGGGCTTCCACGCTCAGGACCCCCACCGACGTGCCCCCGGTGGGGAAGAACTGCACCGGGAGCGTCTCGGAGGGGTCGACGGTGGCTGGATCCTCCGTGTCGGCCTGGAGGAGATAGAGGCCCGGCCCCAGCGCGAACCGGTCGTACCCGCGCACGCTGTTCGCCCCACCGGCAAAGAAGCGCTCTTCCGGCGGGACGAAGTTGTCCGGCCCGAGGGAGGCGCGGGTGATGAACGAGCCGAAGCGGGCGAAGCCGGCCAGAGTCCAGTCGCCAACGGCGCGGTAGACGGCCGTCTCGAGGCTGACCCGGAGGAAGTCGAAGTCGGAGCCCAGGATGGGCGTGCTCCACGCTCCACTCGAGCGGAGCGTGTACCCGCCCGTGGGATTCACCGATGCGTTGCTCCGGTCCCGGAACCACGTGGCCGTGAACCCGTTCTGCCACCGCCCGCCCAGGAACCGTTCGATCTCGTCCCTGCCGCAGGCGCGGAACTCGAAGCAGTACAGCTCCGGCGTGGCGTCGGTCGTCCGGTACTCGACGGCGAGTCCCGCCGTCAGCACCTCCCGGCGACGGATCCGGTGCGTGATGTGCAGCCGTCCCCCGGTCGCCGTCCGCTGGAAGAGCTCCGGCTCGGACTGCCGCTCCGAGAACACCCTCGCCGCGAGCTGGTTGCGGGGAGAGAGGAAGTAGGACTGGCTGAAGTCGGCGGCCAGGCGGTAGTCCAGGCTGGTCGCGATCGTGGCATCCTCCCCCTGCTCACACAGGACCGTGTTCCGAAGCCCTCCGAGCGGGTCGCCGAGGCCGATCCGGCTGACCTCACCCGTGAGCGTCAGACGACGACTGCCGCCCATGACCGCCCGATCCGTCCACCGCCCCCGCAGTCCGAAGCACTCGACGGTCCCGTAGCCCACCGCCGTCTCGACCACATGCTCGTCTCCCTCGCCCACCGCCACCCGGACCGTGGCCCGGGTTCTGTCGTCCGGCGCGAGCTGGAGGGAGTCCGCGGCCACGGCCACCGAGGCGAACTGCACCACCTCGATATCGTACAGGTTCCGCTGGCTCGAACCGAGGTCACGCAAGCGCAGAACGGCGCCCTGGTCGAAGGAGAGCTGGCGCAGGACTTCCGGCCGCGACAACTTGTCGAGCCCGTCCACCAGGATCGAGTCCACCTCCACCCTCGGGCCGGGCACCGCCAGGATCTGGACCGTGGCCCGGTCCTGGATCGTGTCGACCCCGTAGTTGCGCAACACCTCGGCGTACGCGTGCCCGCGGGCCCGGAGCGCCTCCAGCACCGTGTCCGCGCTGGCCACAAGATCGGTCAGCTCGAACAGCTCTCCGGGCTGAAGCGCAACCACCCCCCTCAGCGAGTCCGGGTCCACGATGCCCTCCGTGCCCGAGATCTCCAGGCTCTCCAACAGCACGCCATCGCCGCGCTGGACCCGGAACCCGAACCGGATCGGACCGCCGTCCTCGCCCACCTCCTCCATGTCGGGCACCACGAGCGTGCCGAAGTAGCCGCTCACCCGGTACAGCTGCTCCAGACGCGCCAGGTCCTCTCCCACCGTCTGCATGTTCACCCGGCCTACCCGCAGACCCCAGTCGGTGCCCGGAAAACAGAAGGGGAGGAAGCCCAGCAACGCGCACCGGGTCTCCCGGGTCTCCGTCAGCTCCTCGAGGGAGTCCGCGGAGAAGGGCTCCGGGTTCAGGAACGACAGCTCGTCGATCCGCCGCCCGTCGTATTCCGCTACCTGAGGGTACACATCCGCGACCGGGGGTCTGGCGCACCCGAACACCGCGGCCAGCGCGGCCACCAGGACCGCCGCCATCACACGCCCACGCTTCACGCTGGCCTTCTCGTCCATTCGGATCCTGTCGGGTTCGCTCCGGGTTGCCACCTCCCCGGCTGCAAGCCATACGCCATTCCGCATTCCGCCATGGTATTGTCCCCGACCGCTGCCCGCCACGGCCACGACACCGGTCGCCGACACTTCCGTCGCCACACCACGTTTCGACGCCCCAGCCCGCCGCTCCGCCTTCTCCCGGCGAGTCCGGCCTGCCTGCCACACCGGCAGGGATCCGTGGCCCCGGAAGATTGCAGTCGCCCTGCCGCCCGCGCTCCAAGGCGTTCCCA
>CAYMLW010000433.1:0-3564 GCA_964391035.1 uncultured Gemmatimonadaceae bacterium | reverse complement strand
CCTCGTGATGGACGGGATGATCCTGGCCGCCGGGCTCGGGACCCGGCTCCGGCCGATCACCGATCACACCCCCAAGGCCCTGGTGGACGTGAACGGCATGCCGATGCTCGAGCGCGTGGCGCGGCGGCTGATCGGGGCCGGCGCCGACCGCCTCATCATCAACGTCCATCACCACGCCGACCGGGTCCGGACGTTCATCGAGGACCGGGACGGCTTCGGCGTCGACGTCCGGATCTCGCCGGAGCCTGAGCCCCTCGAGACCGGCGGCGGGCTCATGGCCGCCCGTCCCCACTTCCGCGAGGCCGCGCCCTTCTTCCTCCACAACGTGGACGTGCTCTGCGACGCCGACCTGACCGCCATGTACGCCGCCCACCAGGCGACCGGGCCGCTGGCCACCCTCGCCGTGAACGATCGGCCCGCCGGGCGCGGCCTGCGGTTCGACCGCGACGGACTCCAGGCCAGGGTCGACCACCGAAGGGGGCGGGAGGACAGGGCGCGGCCGCCCGCCGGGAGTCCCCGGGAGTGGGCCTTCTCCGGGATCCACGTGGTCGCCCCCGGGCTGTTCGACCTGGTCGAGGAGGCGGGGGTGTTCTCCATCATCGAGCCCTACCTGCGGCTGGCGGGCGCGGGCCATACGATTCTCCCGCACGACATCTCGGATTCGGAATGGCTCGAGGTCGGGGATCCCGACCGTCTGGAGCACGCGCGCCGGGTCGTGGGGCGCCGGGAAACGCAAGGAGGCGGGACTTGAAGATCTTCGTTACGGGGGCCACCGGGTACCTCGGCAACGCCATAGCCCGGGAGCTGGTGGACGCCGGGCACGAGGTGGCGGGGCTGACCCGGATGGCGGAGAAGTCGTCGTACCTCGAGGGCTCCGGGATCCGCGCCGTGGTGGGGGACGTGCGGGACGTGGCGAGCTACCGGGCAGAGGCCGAGGCGGCCGACGGGCTGGTGCACGCGGCCAAGGAGCATTCGGATGCCACCGCGGAGGTGGACCGGGCGGCGATCGATGCCCTGCTCGCGGCGGCCGCCGGTCGTCCGGGGGTGTTCGCCTACATGTCCGGCTGCTACATCCTGGGGGAGACGGGACCCGAGCCGGCCCACGAGGACGCGTCGACGGAGCACGCCCCCGACCTCGTGGCCTGGCGTCGGGCCCACGAGGAGCGGGTCCTGGCCGCCGGCGTCGGGCTCGCCACCGCCGTGATCCGGCCCGGCATGGTCTACGGCGGCAAGGAGGGCAACTTCGCCCGGTTCTTCGCCACCGCGGAGCGGGACGGAGCGGCCGAGTTCGTCGGCGACGGCGCCAACCACTGGTCGCCGGTGTACCGGGGCGACGTGGCGCGGCTCTTCCAGCGGGTCCTCGAGGGTCGGGCCCGGGGCGTGTTCCACTGCGCGGAGCCGGCGGCGCTGGTCGGGGAGCTGGCCATGGCGGCGAGCCGCGCGGCGGGCGCCGGCGGCGCCACGACCCGGATCCGGCTGGAGGAGGCGCGGGCCACGATGGGCGCCGGGGCCGACGCCCTCACGATGAATCAGGTCATGGGCTGTGGGCGGGCCCGGGCGCTGGGGTGGGAGCCGCTGCACCCGCCCTTCCTGGAAAGCGCGGACGCCGTGTACGAGGAGTGGCGGAGCCAGGGAAGGCCCAGGGCCTCGTGCCCTACTCCGCCATCCGGTTCATGAAGCTGCGCTCCTCGGGCGTGAGTGAGCCGGGGCCCGAGTCGTCCATCTTCTTCCGGATACGCTCGACCTCCTGACGGTTGATCTCGTGGAGGCCGTCCAGTCGGATGGCGTCCCACTTCCTCTCTTCGCGACCCGTGCGACCCGAGATCCGATCCACCGCGGACGGCTCGCCGGTGGCCTTCTTCCGGAACCGCTGCGAGCGGCGCTCCCGGAGCTTGAGGTAGCCCCAGGCCCCGGCGAAGCCGCCCAGGTGCGCGAAGTGGGCGATATTCCCGCCGCCGCTGATCCCGAAATAGATGGACAGGCCGGCCAGCCCGATGACCATGAGCCGGGCCGGGACGGGGATCAGCGCGTAGATGTAGATCCGCTCGTGGGGCCAGTAGTGGGCGAAGCCGTAGAGCACGCCGAAGACCGCGCCGGAGGCTCCCACGATGGCCGCGCCGGGCGTCAGGAAGAAGGAGAGGATGGCGCCGACGATGCCCGAGAGGAGGTAGAGGATGATGAAGTCCTTCGACCCGACCCGCGCCTCGAGCCGGGGCCCGAAGAAGTAGAGCCCGAGCATGTTGAAGAGGACGTGCATGAAGCCGGCGTGGAGGAACATGTACGTCAGGATGGTCCACGGCCGGGTCAGCACCCATCCCGGTACGAACATGAGGGCGTGGTACAGCCCCGAGCCCCGGGGCGCCAGCACGAAGATCGCGATATTCGCGACGAGCAGTCGGGTGACCCAGGGCGTCATCGAGTTCCTTGTACGAGCGAGTGTGCGAGGACCGGTCAGCGTACGATGATGGTCGCCGGCCGGCAACCGGGGGGGTGCAGCCCGTAGCCGTCGACCGCCGGAGAGGCTTCCGCCGGGTCGGCTCCCGGACGCCGCGACCGAGTGGAGTGGCGTGCGTCGCGGTGTCGGGATCCCGACGACGAGCCCGGCATCATCGCGGCTGCCCGGGCGTGGAGCGTGAAAAGGGTTCGCGGGGAATCGTACCTCGCCGGACTCTCCACCCTCGGGACGTGCCGGTGACTGGCGGACTCGCCGGGAGTCGGCGGCGGCTGCGCGTTCCACTCGGGAGGGGTCCGAGAGCCGGCTCGGCCGCCGGGGCGGCCGGCCACGCCGCGAACCCCACTCCACCGCCGGAGGACCGCCGCCCGCCCTCCGGGCGCAGCGGCGCGGACACCGATCCTCCCCTTACATTGACGGCATGACGACGCGCCCCGACCCCATCCTCGTGGCCCTCGCCGCCCGCGGCGCGGCCATCGATGCCGTGCGCTATCGACAGAACCGCAGCGTCCTGCTGTCCGTCTCGAGGGACGGCCGCACGCTCAACTGCCACGCCTGCTTCCGGGATGCGCCCGGGGACGTCGCCGCCGCCGTGGCCCGCTGGGCGACCGGCCGTCGCGGGTCGAGGGCGTCGACGGACGCCCTGGCCCGGCTCCGGGGGTGGGAGGGCACCCGCCGGGGCCTGGCCGAGGCACGCCGGACGCAGCCTCGTCGCCGCCCAGTGACCGACGGCCAGGAGGACGCGCCGCTCCAAACCCTCTTCGACCGCCTCGACCGGACCCGGTTCGATGGCAGGCTCCCCGCCGTGCCGCTCCGGGTCAGCCGCCGCATGACCCGGTCGCTCGGGACGATCCGGTACGGCGGCGGTGGCGTCGACTCGCCCCGGAGCGTGGTCGAGATCGCGATCTCGGCCGATCTCCTGCTGCCGGGGAACGACGGGGCTCTCGAGGACACGATGCTGCACGAGATGGCCCATGCCGAGGCGTGGCTGCGTCACGGCCACCGGGGCCACGGCCGGGCGTGGCGCCGGATCGCCGAGCGGGTCGGGTGCACACCGCGGGCGCTGTGCAGGCGGCCCGTACGAAGACGAAGCCGGTGATGGGTCCCCTGGA
>CAYMLW010000432.1:0-3575 GCA_964391035.1 uncultured Gemmatimonadaceae bacterium | reverse complement strand
ACGTGGGGGACCCGCCCTTCGGATTCGTGGCCAGGCCGCCGCCGAAAAGGAGGAGAACCCCCCAGGGCAGGTCGGCGGTGTCCTTCCACCGCATCACGAAGGTCCCGGTTCGCCACCGTACGGGGATCAGGAAGAGGGCGGTGGCGGCGGCCATGGCGATGCCGGCGTCGGAGAGGCCGGGCAGGTAGTCGTCGAAGAGGGGTCGCGTGATCCAGGCGAGGGCCGTGAGGACGAAGACCACTGCGACGCGCCGCTCGCCGGGCGAGACCGACCCGAGGGCCCGCAGCTCCTCGCCGATCCGGGCGCGCCCGCCGGGCACGCCGGGGATCCGGATCGGGAAGACGATCCGGGTCAGGAGGACCCAGGCCATCGGCAGGGCGACCACCGTGAGGGGGACGCCGACGAGCATCCACTGGGCGAAGCCGATCTCGTAGCCGTACGCCGCCTGGAGATAACCGGCCATGAAGGCGTTGGGCGGCGTGCCGATCAGCGTCCCGATCCCGCCGATGCTCGCGGCGTACGCGATGCCGAGCATGAGGCCGGTCCCGAAGTTGGTCGACGGAGGGAGCGACGATCCGGAGCCGTCGCCGTCAGCGTCGCCGGCCCGGCTGACGACCAGCCCGATGACGGATAGCCCGATGGGCATCATCATCACGGTCGTCGCCGTGTTGCTCACCCACATGCTCAGAGCCGCGGTGGCGACCATGAAGCCGAGCACGAGCCGGTGGGGTCGGGTCCCGAGGGCGAGCACCACGGTCAGGGCGATCCGGCGATGGAGGTTCCACCGCTGCATGGCGAGTGCCAGGATGAAGCCGCCCAGGAACAGGAAGATGATCGGGTTGGCGTAGGGCGCCGCGGTCTCCTGGATGGTGGCGGTCTCGAGGAGCGGGAACAGGACCAGTGGGAGGAGGGCCGTGGCCGGGATGGGGATGGCTTCGGTGATCCACCAGGTGGCCATCAGGATTCCGACAGCGGCGGTCCTCCAAGCTTCCGGCGTCATGCCGGGCGGCTCGGTGGCGAGCATGATCCCGAACAGGGCCGGGCCCAGCAGGAGCCCGATGGTGCGGCGGAGTCCAACGGGCGAGGACTCGCGATCTGCAGCTTCGGCCATGGCGTGTTTCGTTTCCGTGGGGGCAGAGAAAGCGGCAATCTGGCCCGGTCGGGTCCCGGCGGACAAGCGGCCCGAGGTCAACGGGGATCGGCGCCGGCCCGGCTGCACGGGACGAAGGACGCAGCCGGTGGCTGGTGCTGGACCGGATGACGGGCGCTGGCGTCCGGCCGGACCCGGTCGCTACCGTGTCGGTGTCCGGAACGAGAAGCCGGCCGAGCCGAGGGAGACCCAGTCGATGCGTCCATTCGTCATGGAGCGGTGGCAGAGCCACTACGAGAACGTAGTGCGCTGGAACCTGAGCGAGAGCGGTGTCCACCCGTTGACCCTGGGGGAGCTCCTCGAGCTCGCGGACGACGCTGGTGGCACACTGGATGTGGGACTCGGGTACGGCCAATCGAACGGGACGGCCGAGCTGCGGGAGCGGATCGCCGCGCTATACCCGGGCGCGACGGCCGGGCACGTGGTGGTGACGAACGGCAGCGCCGAGGCCAACTTCGTCGCCGCATGGGAGCTGGTCGGGCCGGGCTCGGTGGTGGCCGTCCTCACGCCGACCTACATGCAGCTCCCTGGTCTGGTTCCGGCATTCGGCGCCGAGGTGCGGCGGATCCCGCTGGAGCCCGAGCGGGACTGGCAGCCGGATCCGGACCGTGTGGCCGAGGGGCTCCGGGGGGCCGACCTGGTCGTGGTGACCAACCCGCAGAACCCGACGGGGTCGCGGCTGTGCCAGGCCGGCCTCGACGCTGTCGTGGAGGTCGCGGAAGCCGAGGGCGCTTGGATCCTGGCCGACGAGGTGTATCGGGGAGCCGAGCGGGTCGGGTCGGAGGAGACGCCGTCGCTGTGGGGGCGGTACGAGCGTATCGTCGCGACGGGCTCGCTGTCGAAGGCCTACGGGCTGCCGGGCCTCCGGGTGGGCTGGCTCGTGGCGCCCCGGGACCGGACGGAGGCGGTGTGGGCCCGGAAGGACTACACGACCATCTCCCCCGGCGCGCTGACGGACCGGCTGGCGGCGCTCGCGCTACGGCCCGATGTCCGGAGTCGCCTGATCGACCGGGCCCGCAGGATCATCCGGTCCAACTTCGAAGTGGTGCGGGAGTGGGTGGACTCCCTGGCCGCGTTCGCCCTCCACGGCCACGAGGCGGGCGCGGTGTGCTTCCCGGCGTACGACCTGGCCATCGAATCCATGGAGCTGGCGGAGCGGCTGCGGGTCGAGAAGGATGTCCTGATCGTGCCCGGCGCCCACTTCGACCTGGGGCGGTACGTGCGAATCGGCTTCGGCATCGAGCGGGCGGAGCTGGAGGCCGCACTCGATCGGGTGGCCGAGCTGGTGGAGACGCTTTAAGGGGGAGAGCATGCGGCTGTTCCTGGCCGGCGACCTCATGACGGGCCGCGGGATCGACCAGATCCTGGCCCGGCCCTCGGACCCGGTGCTCCACGAGCCGTACGTCCGGTCCGCCCTGGACTACGTGCGCATGGCGGAACGACGGGACGGCCCGATCCCCAGGCGCGCCCCTCCAGAGTACGTCTGGGGCGAAGCCCGGACCGAGCTCGCCCGGCTGGCTCCGGACGCGCGGATCGTGAATCTCGAGACGTCCATCACCACCAGCGACGACTGGTGGCGGACGAAGGGGATCCACTACCGCATGCACCCTGGCAATATCGGCGTTCTCCGGGCCCTGGGCGTGGACGTCTGCACCCTGGCCAACAACCACGTTCTGGACTGGGGACGGACAGGACTACGGGACACGCTGCACGCACT
Organism: uncultured Gemmatimonadaceae bacterium; assembly: GCA_964391035.1. Taxonomy (GTDB): domain Bacteria; phylum Gemmatimonadota; class Gemmatimonadetes; order Longimicrobiales; family RSA9; genus JAWVYT01. Next base: position 708 of record CAYMLW010000432.1, on the reverse strand, counting down.
GGAGGCCGCGGGCATGGGAGCGGCCGGGGCCGGCCGGGACGCTTCCGAGGCGGCCCGCCCGGCGGTCGTGGAGACCCCCCGGGGCCGGGTCCAGGTCCACGCCTGGGGCTCTCCCTCGGCGGGTGTGCCGGCGAGCTGGGAGGCCGGGACCGAGCGGTCGGGGGTGAGCCGGCTCCGGGAGGGGACCGCCGATGCGGCGGCGCGGGTCATCGACACGGTTCACGCTCACAGAGAACCCGGCGATCGCGTGGTGGTCTCGCTCCACTGGGGCGGCAACTGGGGCTACGACGTGCCCCGGGATCAGCGGGACGTCGCCCGGGAGCTCGTGGACGCGGGCGCCGCCGATATCGTATTCGGCCACTCGTCCCACCACCCGAAGGGCTTCGAGATCTACGAGGGCCGTCTCATCGTGTACGGCGCGGGCGACTTCCTCAACGACTACGAGGGGATCGGCGGCCGCGAGGAGTTTCGCGGTGAGCTGGTGGTCCTGTACGTGGCGGAGCTCGATCCCGATGGCGGGCTGCGTCGGCTGATCCTGACCCCGCTCCGGGTCCGGCGCTTCCGCCTCGAGACACCGCCGCCGGAGGACATTGACTGGCTCGGTGGGATGCTCGTCCGGGAGTGCGGTCGGCTGGCGACGACCGTCCGGCGGCTCGACGGCCGGTTCGTCGTCGAACAGCCCGCATAGTGGGCGGGAACGGGCGGGCT
>CAYMLW010000431.1:0-3580 GCA_964391035.1 uncultured Gemmatimonadaceae bacterium | reverse complement strand
AGAGCGGCGTATAGCGTGGTCGACTTGCCACTGCCGGTCGGGCCCGTCACCAGGAACAGGCCGTGCTCCCGGCCGAGCATCGCTGCCAGGCGCTGCCGGAGCGCCGATTCCATGCCGATCCGGTCGAGGGACCGGATGGCCCCCCGGGGGTCCAGTAGCCGCAGCACCACCTTCTCCCCGTCCTGCGATGGCAGCGTGCTCACCCGGATCCCGATCCGGGACCCGTCCAGCGCGATCGAACTCCGGCCGTCCTGCGGCCGTCGCTTCACCGCGATGTCCAGCCCCGCCATGATCTTGAGCCGCGAGATCACGGCCGGGGCGACGGCGGCGGGCGCGTCCAGCAGCTCCCGGAGCACGCCGTCGACCCGGGCACGCACCACGAGCCGGTCCCGGGGCTCCACGTGGATGTCGCTCGCGCCGGCGCCCACCGCCCGCTCGAGGAGCAGGTTCACCAGCGCGATGATGGGCGGCGCCTCCGACGCCTCCCGCAGCACGTCGGCGTCCCGCCCCTCCTCCTGGTCGCCGCCCGGGTCGAGGCGCTCGAGCACCGTGCGCACGGCCTCCTCGCCATAGGCCGCCATCAGCCCCCGGTCGATGGCCCGCTGACTCGCCACGACCGGCTCGACCCGGCGCCCGGTCCGGAACTGGAGGTCGTCGATGGCGGCCGCGTCCAGCGGGTCGGCCATGGCCATCCGGAGGCGCCGCCCGGCGATGCCCAGTGGGACCACCCGGAAACGGAGCGCCTGCTCCCGCGGCAGCAGCGCCACCGCCGCGGGCTCCGGCTCGAGGGGAGCGGCCGCGTGGTCGAGCCGGAGCTGGGTCGCCAGGGCCCGGGCGACGACGTCGGGGTCCAGGCCCCGGCGGATCAGGATCGACCCGAGCCGCTCCCGCGACTCCCGCTGCTCGCGTAGCGCGTCCACGACGTCCGCCGCCGTGACCGCACCGGCCTCGACCAGCAGCTGTCCGATCATCGTGCTCATGCCCCCTACGGTGCCGCACCGGGTGGGGCACGGGAATGGCTGGTCGGGTCAACCCGTCCCGTGGGCCGGACGGAACGTCACCACCAGCGCCGCCATCCACGCCAGCCCCACCGCCGTGCCGCCGATCATGTCGGTGGGCCAGGGGACGGAACCAGGTACACGCCCGAGTGCGTGTTCAGCAGGAAGAAGATGCCCAGCTCCCGAGCTGGGCCACCCCCAGGTGGACGGCCGGGACCGGACGGGCGGGGCGGTCGAGTCGTCTGTGGTCGAGGCGGCAGGCCACCTGGACGGCGCCGGCGCCGCTGATCGGGCCGATGAGCGTGAGGATCAGCGACCCCACTCAGACGGGCGGCCGCCAGAGCCAGAACGCGGTCAACGCCACCAAGGGCACGAGCGTGCAGTTGGTGCCGAAGTTGGGCAGGAAGAGGAAGAAGGGGTCGAGCCACGGAGACACCGTGCCCTGCACCCACACGGGCACGGCCCGCTCCCACCGGGCGCCGGGCCACCAGCCCAGCCCGCGCAGCGCGACCGCGCCGAGGTAGCCGGTCAGGTACGCGACCACGAACCCGCCGAGAACCCACGCCCACCGCGTCCGCCTCAGCGCCGTCGCGTGTCCAGGCACCTCGCCTCCCGCCGCTCGATTCGCACCCCGGCGCTCACGCATGGATGACGCGTGGGCGCCTCCGCACTACTGTAGGGACAGCCGGCCGCGGACGGGGCATGATCCATGCCCACCCCCTGCGAAGACATGATCCGAATCCAGTCCCTCGACAAGAGCTACGGCGCCCGCCAGCGGGCCGTGCCCGCCCTGCGGAAGGTGTCGGTGCGGCTCGAGCCCGGCACCTGGGGCGTGGTCGGACCGAACGGCGCGGGCAAGACGACGCTCCTGGGCCTCGTCCTCGGGTTCCTCCAGCCAACCGCCGGTTCCATCACCGTGGACGGAGTCTCCCCGCGGCGGTACGTCCGCCGCCACGGCGCCGGGTACCTGCCGGAGCGGTTCCGGCTGCCCCCGGAGTGGCCCGTCCGGCAGGCGCTGGCGGGCTTCGCACGGCTCGAGGGGCTGACGGCGGCCGCGGCCCGGGCGGCGGTCGAGGGGGAGATCGACCGCCTCGGCCTCCACGACTACGCCGATCGCCCCTTCGGCACCCTCTCCCGCGGCCTCGCCCAGCGCGTCGGCATCGCCCAGGCCCTCCTGGCCGACCGCCGCCTCGTCGTGCTGGACGAGCCCGGCGAGGGACTCGACCCCCTCTGGCGCGTGCGGCTCCGCGACATCCTCACCGACGCGCCCGGGGACCGCACCACCCTCGTGGCCAGTCACGACCTCGCCGAGATCGAGCGGATCGCCGATCGGGTCGTCGTCCTCGACGACGGCCGGGTCCGGGATGTCCTCGATGCCCGGGGCGAGCCGGCGACGCCGACCCGCTACCGGCTCGTCACGGACGCCGACCGGGAAGATGTCCTGGCCGCGTTCCCTGGGGCGAAGGAGCATCCCGGACGGGGCGCCGGTCCAGCCGGGCCGGGTGACGCGCCGGGAGGCGGTGACGGCGGCAAGGGCGGTGACGGCGGCGCCGGGGAGGGACAGGGGCCGCGCGTCTTCACCGTGGAGGTGGCCGACGCCCGCGAGCTGTCCCACCGGCTCGCGGCGCTCCTCGGCACCGGGTCCACGATCCGGGCGCTGGTCCCCCTCGGGAGCGACCTCGAGACCCGGGTCCGGGACCGGCTGGAGGACGGATGAGGGCGTTCGGGGCGGCGTTCCGGATGGCGGCCCTCGAACTCCTCGCCCGGCGACGTCGCATCCTCGGGCTGCTGGCCGCCGCGGCGGTCTTCCTCGCCGCCGCCGTCACCGCCGCGACCCTCGCTCGTGACCAGGGCCACGTCGAGTTCGACACGCTCTACCGGCTCGGCGGATACCCCCTCGTCTCCGGGCTGCTGCTCACCGGCTGGCTGATCGGCCGGTTCCCGCTGGTGGTCGTCCTCGTCCTGACCAGCGGCGTGGTCTCCGGCGACCGGGACGCCGGCACGGCCCGGCTCCTGGCCGCCCGCCCCGTGGCGCCGACCCTCGTCTACGGCGTCCGGCTCCTCGTGCTCTGGGCCCTCGCGTTCGCCATCGCCGCCGCGCTGCTCCCGGCCTTCGACCTCATCATGCTCGGCGACTGGGCCGGTCCCGCCACCCTCGTCCTGATCCTCGCCCACATCCTGGTCTGGGGCTCGCTGACCACGCTGCTCTCGGTGTTCACTCGCCTCGACGCCTGGATCGCCGCGCTCCTCGCCGTCCTGGCCATGACCTGGAACGCCCTGGTCCACGCGGGGCTCTCCCCCCTCGCCCCCCCACTCACCGAGGTCCTCTCGTTCGTCCTCCCGCCCGTCGAGCGGCTCGTCCAGCTCGAATCGGCCTTCGCCGGCCTCGAGCCCATCCCCTGGGACGCCTTCGCCTTCTGCGCCGGCTACGGCGCCGTGCTGCTCCTCCTGGCCGCCTGGCGGATCCGGCGCCGGGAGATCTGACGGGCTTCCAGCATCCGGCTTCCAGCGTCCGGCTCCCAGCATCCGGCTTCCAGCATCCGGCTTCCAGCATCCGGCTTCCAGCGTCCGGCTTCGAAGAT
>CAYMLW010000430.1:0-3589 GCA_964391035.1 uncultured Gemmatimonadaceae bacterium | reverse complement strand
GGCGGGCGGGCGGGGTGGCCGTCCCCGTGATCCTGGGGGCCGGCGCGGCCGCGGCGCTGGCGGGCGGCTGGTTCATCCCGAGCTTTCCGCCGGGGATCGTGTTCATGGGGCTGGCACTGGTCGTGACGCTGGCCGGCACACTGGAGATGGGACTGGCGGGGGAGCAGGAGGACGCGATGTCGGATCGAGTGGTGATCGTCACCGGTGTGGGGGATCGTGGGCAGGTGGGCTATGCGGTGGGTGAAGCGTTCGTGGCGGCCGGGGCGCGGGTGGTCGTGACGGGCCGGAGCGACGCGATCCATGGCCGGGCCCGGGAGCTGGGGAAGGGGGTGGCCGGAGTGGCGGCCGACCTGGCCGACCCGGAGGGCGCCGCGGCGGTGGTAGACGCCGCCCGCAAACGCTGGGGTCGGCTCGATGTCCTCGTGAACGTGGCCGGCGGACTCCACGTGATGAAGTCGGTGGAATCGACGAGCCCCGGCGAGTGGCAGAGGGAGGTGGACTCGAATGTGCACACAGCCTTCCTCGTGAGCCGGGCCGCGCTGCCGCTGCTGCGTGAATCCCGGGGCGCGATCATCAACTTCGCCTCGCCGGCGGGGCTGCGGGCGGTGGGTGGCATGGCGGCGTACAGCGCCGGGAAGGCCGGTGTGGTGGCCCTGACCCGGGCGCTGGCGAAGGAGGAGGCCGAGCACGGGGTGCGGGTGAACGCCATCGCACCGGGGATGATCGCTACGGCGCAGAACCGGGAATCGGTGTCGGATCCGGAGTCGGTGGACTGGGTCACACGCAGCGAGATCGTGGACGTCGTGCGGTTCCTGGCCGGGGACGAGGGGCGGGGTGTGAGCGGAGAGACGATCCAGGTGCTCGGAAAGGGGCTCTAGCCATCGATCATCGAGCATCGACCATCGAGCATCGGGGCGCACCGAGGCGCCGGACCAGCGATCGGGGTCTCCGGTGCTGATCGCGCACCTGGCGGACCTGCACCTCGGGTACCGGGCCTACCACCGGCTGGCACCGGGCGGTGTGAACCAGCGGGAGCGGGACGTGGCAGACGCGGCGGGCCGGGCCATCGACCAGGTCGTGGCGGCCGAGCCGGAGCTGGTGGTGGTGGCCGGGGACGTGTTCCATACGGTCCGGCCGCCGAACAGCGCGATCATGGACGGGTTCCGTCTCTTCTTGCGCCTGCGGGCGGGGCTGCCGGACGCGCCGGTGGTGGTGATCGCCGGGAACCACGATTCGGCGCGCTCGGCGGATACCGGCAGCATCCTGCGCCTGCTGGGCGAGATACCCGACGTGCACATCATCGACGACGGCGCCCGGGCCGTCCGTCTCGACGAGCCCGACGCCTCCGTCCTCGGGCTGCCTCATGCTGCACTCGTGGGCGAAGCGCTGCCGCCGATGGAGCCGGACCCGGAGGCGGCCATCAACGTGCTCGTCCTGCACGGCACCGTCTCGGGCGCGGGTGTCGACGAGCAGCTCCTGCGGATGGTGGAGTACGGCGGCGCGCACCTGGACCGGTCGGCGCTGCCGGAGGACGACTGGGACTACATCGCCCTCGGCCACTACCACAATGCCACCCGGATCGGGGCCAACCTCTGGTACGCCGGGTCCACCGAGCGGACGGCGCCGAACCTCTGGGCCGAGGCCGATACGCGGAAGGGCTGGGTCCTCTACGACACCGACACCCGGACCGGCGAGTTCCAGGAGATCCGGACCCGGGAGGTGGTGGACCTGCCCCGGTTCAGCGCCCGGCAGGGTGACGATGACTGGCTGCCGGCCGATGCCATCGACGAGGGCATCCGCGCTGCCGTAGCGGGCATCAACGGCGTGTCGGGGAAGATCGTCCGGCTCGTCATCACCGACGTCCCCAGAGACCTGTTCCGCGAGCTGGACCACGGCCAGATCCGGGAGCTGAAGGCCCAGGCCCTCCACTTCCACCTGGATGCTCGCCGTCCCGATGTGCGTCGGCGGGTCACGGCGGAGGAGAGCGGCCGGCGCAGGACCCTCGAGGAAGAGCTGACGGCGTTCATCGAGGAGTGGGAGCCGTCGGTGCCCGGCGTGGACCGGGACCGGCTGCTCGAGCTCGGCACGTCGTACCTCGCCGGGACCGAGGACTGGCGTGACGTGCTGGAGCTGCCGCTGGACGACCCGGCCGACGCCGGGTCGTCGACGTCGTACCCGGGAGGGGAGAGGGGTGAGGGCGAGGCGTCGGATCCGAGTGCGAGGGCGGAGCCGGAGGCGACGCCATGAGGCTGGATCGGCTCCGCCTCCGGAACTTCCGCCAGCACGCGGACACGGAGATCACGCTGTCCGCGGGTGTGACGGGGGTCATAGGGCCGAACGGCGCGGGGAAGAGCACGCTGCTGGAAGCGATCGCGTGGGCGATCTACGGGTCGGCGGCCGCCCGTGGCACGAACGAGACGATCCGGTTCTCGCGGGCGGAGCCCGGGAGCCCGGTGAAGGTGGAGCTCGAGTTCGGACTCGCCGGCCACGACTACCGGGTGGTCCGGACGCTGACCGCGGCCGACGTGTTCGTGGACGGCGATGACCGCCCGGTGGCCAGCACGATCCGGGGCGTCTCCGAGTATCTGCAGCATCGTCTGGGGATGACCCGAGACGAGTTCTTCAACACCTACTTCACCGGCCAGAAGGAGCTTCAGTTCCTGGCCCAGATGGGGCCCACGGAGCGAGGTCGATTCCTCGCGCAGGTCCTGGGCTACGAACGCCTGAGGCTGGCCCAGGAGCGGGCCCGGGCACGCCGGAACGACCTGCGCCACGAGATCGATGGGCTGCGGGCCGGGATGCCGGACCCGGCGCTGCTGCGCGGGGAGCTGGAGCGGGCGCGGGGTCGGCGGGAAGAGGAGCGAGAAGCCGTGGCTGCGGCACGGGCGGCGCTGGAGTCGGCGGAGCAGCGACTGTCGGAGGTCGGGCCGGAATGGGAAGCGGCGCAGGCGTCGCAGGAGAAGGCGTCGCGGCTCGAGCACGAGCGCCAGATGGTGGCCCAGGAGTACCGGGATGCCGTCCGAGCGCTGGAGCGGCTGGAGAAGGAGCTCGAGAGCGTCGAGGGTGCGGCGGAGGCGCTGGACGGGCTGCGGGAAGAGCTGGAGCCGCTGCCGGAGCTGGTGGAGGCGTGCGAGCGTTGGAGCGAGCTGGCGCGTCTGGACGAGCGCCGACGGGTTCTGGCGGAGACGGTGGAATCGTTGCGTGGGGAGATCGGCGCCGGGGAGGAGCGGCTGGAGGCGTTGTCGCAGGCGCCGCAGTACGTGCGTCGGTTCCAGGGCGAGCTGGACGCCTTGAAGGGGGAGTTGGAGGAGGTCGAGGCGGCGATCGAGGGGGAGCGGGACGCGTGGCAGCAGGGTCGCCAGGAGGTCCTGACCCGGCTCCAGACGTACAAGGACCGGACAGCCGAGCTGCAGCAGCAGCTGGACCAGCTCAGGGAGGCGGGCCCCGAGGGCACGTGTCCGACGTGCGACCGCCCGCTCCACGACCACTACGACCAGGTCATGCAGAGCCTGGAAGACGAGTGGGAAGGCCTGGTCCAGGACGGGAAATGGCTGAAGAAGAGGGAGCGGCAGCTGGAGCAGAAACCGCC
>CAYMLW010000429.1:0-3598 GCA_964391035.1 uncultured Gemmatimonadaceae bacterium | reverse complement strand
GGTGCAGGGGGGTACGGGAATCGTGGCTGCGGCCGGGCAGCGGGCCCGCCGCTTCCGGTCGCCACTGCCAGGATGCGTGACCGGGGATCGGAGGGTCAAGTGGCATGACCCCCGCCCGGGCCGGTCGTTCCACTGTTGCATGACGGCGACCTGCCGGGCAAGGGTGGACAGCGCCGCGGTTCGGCTGCAGAATACAGTCATGAGCGTCGGCCGAAACGACCCGTGCCCATGCGGCAGCGGGAAGAAGTACAAGAACTGCCACGGCGCCCCGAGCCGGGAGGTCCCCTCCCCCGGGGAACGTACGTGGCGGAGGCTGCGGGCGGCCCTGGACGGCTTCCCGACCACCATGCTCCGGTTCGCACGGGAGGTCTATGGACCGGACGTCCTCGAGGAGGCATGGGCGGAATTCGTCCTCTGGGACGACGAGGAGCCCGGGTTCGATCCGGATTCCGTTCATCTCCCGGTATTCATGCCCTGGTTCTTCCACCGGTGGGCGCCCGACCCGGCCGAAACGCGGGTGCCGGACCGATCGCTCCATGGCCGGAGTCCCACCAGCGTGCTGCTGGAGCGGAGGGGAAGGAAGCTGGAGCCACTCCTGCGGCGGTACCTGGACGGGTGCGTCGCGACGCCGTTCAGCTTCCACGAGGTCGTGCGCGCCCGTCCCGGCCAGGGGCTTCAGGCCCGGGACGTTTTCACGGGCGAGGAGCACGATGTGCTGGAACGCTCCGCGTCCCGCACCCTCGACCGGGGAGACATCCTCTTCGGGCAGATCGTCCCGTGCGACGGCATCGCCCTCCTCGAAGCCTCCCCGGGGGTGGTGATCCCGCCCGACGAGAAGCTGGCCATCCTCGACCTCCGGGACCGCATCGCGGACGGGCCGCTGCCCCTCACCCGGGAGACGCTCGCGGATTGGGAGCGCGAGCTCAGGGACGAGTACCTGGCGTGCGTGAACGCCATCATGAACCCGGTACCGCCTCGCCTCGAGAACACCGACGGGGAGCCGATCGAGTTCCACCGGCTCTCCTTCGAGCTCCCTTCGGCCCCCGAAGCGTTCGACGCGCTCAAGCACCTCGCGCTCGCCGGCCGCGATGCCGGCGCGGACGCCAGGGCGGACGCCGAAGCCGAGCTGCTGGAGTCGGCCGAGTTCGACGACGAGGGCCGACTCCGCCGCGTATCGTTCCCGTGGCAGGCGGCCGACAATCCCGTCCATGCCCACTGGGACAACACGATCCTCGGCCACATCGAGATCCACGACCACCGGCTGGTCGCGGACTTGAACAGCGCGGGCCGGGCGGCGCGGCTGAGGGAGATCGTGGAATCGGCGGGCATCGGCGCGAGGCACACCGGCACGAAGGTGGAAACCGTCGACGAGGCCGTGGCCAGAGCCGAGGAGTCCGGCCCGCCCGCGGAGACCACCGCCCCTTCCCTGGCCGAGGACCCGGAGGTCCGGGCCCGGCTCCAGGAGATCACGGCCCGCCATTACGAGGGCTGGATCCACGAGCCGATCCCGGCCCTCGGCGGGCGCTCGCCCATGGAGGCGGTCCAGGACCCGAGCGGCCGCGAGAAGGTCGAGGCCCTCATCACGACCATCGAGCGCCGGGGCCGGAAGATGCACCCGCCCCTCGACGAGGCCGTGACCCGACGGATGCGCGAGCGCCTCGGCCTGGCGGGCTGACGCGTCGCCTCGCTCGGCAACGGAACCATCCCCCCGCCGCCTGTCCGGAACGGGGACAGCCGGCGCCCGCTCGTGGGACGCCCCGCGCGCGGCCGGCCGGCGCCCGGATCAAGGCAAGTCGTTGTCGCATAGAAGGTTGACGCCATTCCGTCCGGAGCAGCACGGGGTTTGCCCCGGTAGTCGGGGCGTCATCGCTCCCGGCGTCACGCCACTCCCGGCGTCACGCCACTCCCGGCGTCATGCCACTCCCGGCATCACGCCACTCCCGGCAAGGCCTGAGCTCCCATGGACACCATCCGCAACGACCTCCGCTTCGCGCTGCGCCAGCTCCGGCGGCAGCCGGGGTTCACCGCCATCGCCGTGGCGACGCTGGCCATCGGCATCGGCGCGGCGACGGCCGTGTTCAACGCGGCCGAGGTGGCCCTGTACCGGCCGCTGCCCATGGGGCACCAGGACCGGCTGGTCCGGATCTACCGGGTCCCCGAGGCCGGCACGCCGTGGATCAGCATCCGTCCAGCGACCTTCGCAATGGTCGAGCGGAACGGCCGCTTCTTCGACCGGATCGTGGGCCAGCGGTACACCACGCTGGTGCGCCCGACCGAGTCGGGCCCCGAGCGGCTGGTCGGGATCGCCGTCACGGCCGGGTGGGCCGAGACGCTAGGCGTGGATGTGCACGTCGGCCGGACGTTCACGCCGGACGAGGAGCGGCTGGGCGCGGCGGCGGGCGTCGCTCTGCTCAGCTACGGCGCGTGGCAGCGCCTCTTCGGCGGCGACCCGGCGGCACTCGGGCGCACGCTGGTCCTGAACGAGCAGACCCACGCGAGGGCCGAGCTGGCGACGCTGGCCCGGGAGGCCGCCCGCAGCGGCGAGGCGCCCACGCTTCGAGGCCGACGGCATGACGCTGACCGCCATGCCGTTCCGTCAGATCTTCGTCGGCGAGGAGGGCCGTACGTCGGTGGCGCTGCTGGGCGCCGTGTCGTTCCTGCTGCTCATCGTGTGCGCGAACCTGGCCACCCTGCTGGTGGCGAAGGGGTTGAACCGGACCCGGGAGCTGGCCGTCCGGGCGAGCCTGGGCGCAACGCGACGTCGCCTGGCCCGCCAGCTCCTGACCGAGAGCCTGCTCCTGGGTGGCATCGGCAGCGCCCTCGGGGTGCTCCTGGCGTACCTGGGCAGCGGGCTGGCCCAGCCGCTGCTGCCGAGCCGCCTCGAGAGCCGGGGCCTCGGCTCCGACCCGGCCGGGCTCCTCACCTTCTCCGTCCCGCTCCAGCGCGGCGCCTACGCCGACTCCGCCGGCCGCACCGCCTTCCTCGCCCGGGCTGAGACCGAGCTGCGCACCGTGCCGGGCGTCCGGGACGTGGGCGTGACCACGGGCCGCCCCCGACCTGCCCCTCGAGGAGCTCCTCCCCGCCACCGCGCTCCACGACGCGTCGCTGACCCGCCAGCGCCAGGGCGCTCGCCTCAGCGCCGGCTTCTCCGCCTTCGGCCTCCTCCTGGCCGCCATGGGCCTCTACGGCGCCATCGCCTACGCCGTCAACCGACGCCGCCGCGAGTTCGGCATCCGCCTCGCCCTCGGCAGCGACGCCCGCCGCGTCGTGGCCTCCGTGCTGGGCCCGGGCGTGCGCATGGTCGCCCTCGGCGTCGCCCTCGCCGCCGTCATCGTGCCCGCCCGGCGCGCCGCACGGGTCGAGCCGGCCACGGTGCTCCGGGAGGAGTAGGCGGGGCCGGTCCGGCCAACCCGGGGGCTCGTGACGGGTTCGTCCTCCCGCTTCGGGCCACCCGCCGGCGCCGACGGGCCGGTGCCACGGCCCCCTGTCGTCCCCGAGGGCCCTCGCTCTCTGTCTGCAGAACTTGTTGTCCCATCCGGCTATGGGAATCCCACGTTTCGGTCGGGCGCTCGTGCAGGCGCGGCGTCTGCGGCCAGGC
>CAYMLW010000428.1:0-3619 GCA_964391035.1 uncultured Gemmatimonadaceae bacterium | reverse complement strand
CCCAAGCCCGCCCAGCGACTGCTGGATCAGCTCGTTCGCCACCAGTCGGGAGTCGGTGTCGTTCCACCGGCCGGACAGGTCGGTCACGCTGGCGGGATCGATCCGGGAGACCCTCTTGCCACAGCCCGCGATGCTCAAACCCACCAGCGCCAGCGCCATCACCGCTGCGGCTCTGCCCGAACGCTTCATGGTTCCGTTCCTGTGCGAGATTTCATGGTCCTTCCATCACCAAGATGTAGTTCGTGCCGACGGCGAGGAAAGTTCCACGGCTCACTGTCCGGGCACGAAGGGCGATCCCCGCCCGGGTCACCACCTCCGGCCACGGCTGCCGGATCCCGGCCACGGCCGCCGGATCCCGGCCACGAACACAGATCGGGCCGGCGGTCCAGACCGGACGGGCAGCTGTACGGGCGGAGCGGCGATTGAAGGACAATGCGTAGGCCCTCGCCAGACAGACAGGGAGGGGACCGTGACCGACGTGGGTGGTGGCACAGGTGAGGAGTGCGGAGGACCAGGAGGCGGTGCGGAGGACCAGAAGGGGTGCGGTGTCCAGAATTGTCCGCTGGCGTGTCCGACAATGCGCAAGAGACGAGTTCGGGTCGACCAGCGACCGAAACTCTACATTCGTTGAAGTCGGGGATCAGCGGACTACGGATTCCGGTCGCTCGTCGACCTCAAATCGCCTTCGGTCACCTGGTGGCTCGTCGAGTTGACAGTTCGGGACAGCGGCCGGGAGCCGAGCCAACCGTACCGAGCCCCGACATCCGTACCACCGTCGAGGGAGGGCATGGTTCCCCCGAAGGCGCGTCTCTGCGATCCCGCCCGCAATTCGTGCTGAGCGACGAACCCCGAATCACCCCGCGAGACCAGCCCCACCGGCGACCCCGACCAAGCGAGCGTCAGCGCCGGAGCGGGGAACCATGCCCGCCCCCCGGACCCCCCGAACACTGGCCGAAAACCCTCCGCTCGCGTTACGTTCGTCGCCAAATGAGCCAACCCGAGATCACCACCCCCGAGGCCCTTTCCGACGAGCAGGAGGTCGAGCTCAGTCTGCGTCCCGCGCGGCTGGCCGGGTTCATCGGGCAGGCAAAGGTCAAGGAGTCGCTCCGGATCGCCATTGACGCGGCGAGGCAGCGGGGCGACCCGCTGGACCACACCCTGTTCCACGGGCCGCCGGGTCTCGGCAAGACCACGTTGGCCATGCTCATGGCCCGGGAGCTGGACGTGCAGATCAAGACCACGTCGGGCCCGGTGCTGGAGAAGCCGGCGGACCTGGTGGGGCTGCTGACGAACCTGGAGCAGGGCGATATCCTCTTCATCGACGAGATCCACCGGTTGCGTCCGATCATCGAGGAGTTCCTCTACCCGGCCATGGAGGACTACCGGATCGACATCCGGCTGAGCGAGGGCCCGAAGGCCCAGACTATCACCATGCCGGTCGAGCACTTCACGCTGATCGGGGCGACGACCCGGTCCGGCCTCCTCACGCCGCCCATGCGCGCCCGGTTCGGCATCATCCAGCGGCTGAACTACTACGGCGCGGACGAGCTCATGGACATCGTGGTCCGGAGCGCGGAGATCCTGGAGGTGGGCGCGACGGCGGAGGGAGCGGAGGAGATCGCGAAGCGGAGCCGGGGCACGCCCCGGGTCGCCAACCGGCTGCTCCGGCGGGTCCGGGACTTCGCCCAGGTCCGGGCCGACGGCGTGATCACCGGCGAGGTGGCCGATGACGCGCTCAAGATGCTGGATGTCGACGAGTACGGGCTGGACGAGATGGACGCCCGGATCGTAAAGACGCTGATCGAGAACTTCGAGGGCGGCCCCGCAGGACTGAACACCCTCGCCGTCGCGGTGGGCGAGGACCCCGGCACGATCGAGGAGGTCTACGAACCGTTCCTGATCCAGAACGGGTTCCTCATGCGGACCCCTCGCGGCCGGGTGGCGACGAAGCGGGCGTTCAAGCGGTTCGGCTACACTGTCCCGTCGGACCTGAGCGCCCGGGGCCAGATCCAGCTCTTCGACGAAGAGAGCGCGGACGGCGAGGCGTGAGGGACGCCGCCGGGGCTGCTCGGGCCTTCGTCGTCGGCCGGGGTACTCGGGCCTCCGGGAGCGCACGAGCCACCGGAAGAATCGACTCGATCCGGCTGCTCCCGGCCGGCCGGTACTCTCCGTCTCCTCCGGCACCTCCGGGCCTTCCGTGTCTCGCGGTTGGGAAGTGGCACTCGATTGGAAGGCGGATTACGCCAGGAAGTGTGGAATGACCGATCTCTCCCGCGCTTCCGCCTACGACTACCACGTTCCCGAGGGACGCATCGCCCAGGCGCCGGTCGAGCCCCGGGACGCGGCCCGGCTGCTCGTCGTGCGCCGGGAGCCGTCCCCGTTCCGCCACCTCTACTTCCGGGACATCGTCGACCTCATCCCCGCAGGCGACGTCCTGGTCCTCAACGAGACCCGGGTGATCCCGGCCCGTCTGTTCGGCCGCAAGCCCACCGGCGCGCCAGCGGAGATCGTGCTGCTCCGCCCGGTCAGCGACGACGAGCGGGAGTGGCACGCGCTGGTCCGGCCGGGCGGGAAGCTGAAGCCGGGACGGGTTGTCGACATCGGGGAGGACGACGAGCCGGCTGGTGCCGCCGGCGAGATCGCACCCGTTCCGGCCGACGACGGGCTCCGGGTCCGGATCCTGGACTCGATCCCCGGCGGCGGCCGGCTCGTCCGGCTGGAGACCGAGATCGATCCGTGGGCGGCCATCGACCGGTGGGGCGAGATGCCGCTCCCGCCCTACATCGGCCGTGCGGCGACGGACGACGACCGGGCGGACTATCAGACCGTATACGCGCGCGAGGCCGGCTCCGTGGCCGCGCCCACGGCCGGGCTCCACTTCACGCCGGGGCTGCTGGATGCGCTGGCGTCGAAGGGCGTGCGGCAGGCCCGGCTCGTGCTCCACGTCGGCGTCGGTACGTTCCGGCCGGTCGACCACGAGGAGCTGGACGCCCACGAGATGCACGCGGAGTGGTACGAAGTGCCGGAGGCGGCGGCGTCGCGGATCGAGGAGTGCAGGGCGGGTGGCGGTGCCGTGTGGGCGGTGGGCACGACGGTCGCCCGGACGCTGGAGTCGGTGGCGGACGCCGAGGGGCGGATCCGGGCCGGCAGCGGGTGGACCGACCTGTTCATCCGACCGCCGTACCGGTACCGGGTGGTGGACAGGCTGATCACGAACTTCCACCTTCCGCGCTCGACCCTCCTGATGCTGGTGAGCGCGTTCGCCGGCCACGATCGGACCATGGAGGCGTACCGGATCGCGATCGAGGAGGGGTACCGGTTCTACTCGTACGGCGACGCCATGGCGATTCTATAGACATGAGAACAAAGATCTGAGATCTGAGTCCCTGCCCGACCTCCACCCCGGGGGAAGGGTGGCCTGGCGACCGCCGGGCGCACTCGCTTCGCTCGTGCGGGGGCGCACGACGATCGCTACGGCCACTACCACGACCGCGACTACGACTACGACGCGCGAAGCACACCCGTGTTCGACTACGAGATAGAGGCGACTGAGGGCGCGGCCCGGGGCATAGGGGGCCTTGAAGCTGCCCAGTCCGATGGCATCGGCCCGGGCATCCCA
>CAYMLW010000427.1:0-3624 GCA_964391035.1 uncultured Gemmatimonadaceae bacterium | reverse complement strand
GCCAGCATCTCGGTGGGCGCCATGAGGGCCGCCTGGTAGCCGGACTCCGCGGCCAGCAACATGGCCAGCACGGCCACCACCGTCTTCCCGGACCCGACATCGCCCTGAAGCAACCGGTTCATGCGACGGGGCGACGTCATGTTGTCCAGGATCTCCCGGACCGCCCGCGTCTGTGGGTCCGTCAGCTCGAAGGGCAGCGCCTCGTAGAACGGCCGGATGAGCTGGTTGGTGCGCTGGAACGCGACGCCCTCCCGTTCCCGGGTCGCCAGGTGGTGGGCCCGGGCGTGGAGAAGCTGGAGGAAGAAGAGTTCGCCGTACGCGAGGCGCTTCCGGGCCCGCTCCGCCTTCTCGATCGAAGGGGGCCGGTGCAGCGCCTGGAGCGCCTGGCGGAGGGGCGGCGCTCCGACGCGCTCGAGGTGGTCGCGGGGAAACGGCTCCTCGTCGTCGAAGAGCGGGAGCAGCCGGTCCAGGTTGGTCTCCAGGATCGACCGGAGGATACGCTGCGACAAGCCCTCGGTGGCCGGGTAGATGGGGAGCACCCGGCCGCGCTCCCGGGGGGTGTCGCCCGAGTCCAGGACCACGTACTCCCGGGGCTGGATCTGGCGGCCGTGGAAGAACCGGACCGGCCCCGTGACCAGCAGGCGGTCGCCCTTCCGGATGCTCCGGTCGAGGAACGGCTGACCGGGCCACGAACACTCGATCAGCCCCGTGTCGTCCCGGATCACCGCCTGGAAGATCCGGAGCCCCTTCCGGGTCGGCAGCACGCCCTTGCTGACAACCTCGCCGATGCACGTGGCGTCCATGCCCACTTCCAGCGACGAGATCGGGGCCACCGTGCTCGCGTCCTCGTAGCGCCGCGGCACGTGCAGCACCAGGTCCCGGGCCGACCGGATGCCCAGCTTGTCGAGCTGCTCGGCCCGGCGGGGACCCACGCCCTTCAGGTACTGGACGGGTCGGTCGAGGAGGAAGCTACCGCCCAACTCGACCCCCCTTCGAGGATCGAGATCGAGATCGAACCCCACACCCTGCCGAGGGTCGAAGGCGAGATCGAGCCCCGCACCGCGCCGAGCGTCGAGGGCGAACCGCGGGGAGGAGGGGCGGTCGATCCTCGATACTCGATCCTCGACTATCCCTCGAGCACATCGCGGCTGAATTGCCGGGCATCGAACGGCTCCAGGTCATCGATGCCCTCGCCGGTACCGACCAGCTTCACGGGCAAGTCCAGCTCCTCCTTGAGGGCGACGACCACGCCGCCCTTCGCGGTGCTGTCGAGCTTGGCGAGGACGAGGCCACTCAGCTCGAGGGCCTCGTTGAACTCCCGGGCCTGGCGGAGCGCGTTCTGGCCGACGGTGGCGTCCAGGACGAGGAGCGTCTCGTGGGGCGCGCCATCGACTTTCCGGCCCACGACGCGGCCGACCTTCGACAGCTCGGCCATGAGGTCGCCCTGGGTGTGGAGTCGGCCGGCGGTGTCGACGATGACGGTGTCGCAGCCGCGGGCCCGGGCCGCGTCCATGGCGTCGTACGCCACCGCGCCCGGGTCGGCCCCGGGCTGCGCGCCGACGAACTCGGCCGTCGCCCGGTCGGCCCAGATCTTCAACTGGTCGATGGCGCCGGCCCGGAAGGTGTCGCCGGCGGCCAGGAGCACCTTCTTCCGCTCCCGGTCCAGCCGCCGGGCCAGCTTGCCGATGGTCGTGGTCTTCCCTACCCCGTTCACGCCGACCACGAGCACCACGGCGAGCTCGCCCTTCGACGGTAGCTGGAGCGTCGTATCCGACGATCCCGACGTCAGGATCCGGTGGATCTCCTCCTCCACGGCCTGCCGGAACTCCTGCTCGGTGGTGACCGTGTCGGTCCGGGTCAGGTCCTCGACGTGGTCGACCAACCGGAGCGCGGCCTTCACGCCGAAGTCGTTGGCCAGGAGCAGATCCTCGAGTTGCTCCAGCGCGTCGTGGTCCAGCCCGCCGCGCATGACCACGTTCACGTCCGTGAACGCGACCTCCTTCACCCGCTGCCAGAGGCTCTTCTTCTCCTCGCCCGTTCGGAACAGTCTGCCCTTTGCCACGTTCCCCGCTGATTCTGCGTTGCGATCTCCCAGCCCCAGCCCCAATCCTCGCTGGATTCGGGGTCGGGCGCCACCGGTGGGGTACGCGAGCGGGTGAGATCCCACCCGGGCCCACGTGACAGGAATAGGCGTCGGAATGGGGCGAGGGAATGGTGGGGTGGGACCGGCGATCGATCGGGACGCGGAGAGCGGGATGGGATGGGCCTGCGTGTCATGGGCCAGGCCCTGTGCTACTCCGCCTCCATCCTCACGTCCGGATACGCCGGCAGCAGGGGCAGCCGCTCGTCGCAGAGCCTCTGGAAGTCGGGCATCAGGGCGTCCGACACGGGCGGTGAGGAGGGCAGCCGCACGGTGCGGGGGTTCCGGGGCTGGCCGTGGAGCCGGAGCTCGTAGTGGAGGTGGGCAGCGGTGACCATTCCGGTGGCGCCGGAGTAGCCGATGACCTGGCCCTGCTTCACGCGGGTCCCGGACCGGACGCCGCGGGCGAAGCGGCTGAGGTGGGCGTAGCGGGTCTCGTAGCCGTTGCCGTGGCGGACCTTGACGAGGTTGCCGTAGCCGCCGTCCCAGCCGGCGAAGGCGATGACGCCGTCGGCGGTGGTCCGAACGGGGGCGCCGACGCCGGTGCCGAAGTCGGTGCCGAGGTGGGGTCGGCGTCGCTTGAGGACGGGGTGGTAGCGTCGCCAGTCGAAGTTTGAGGTGATGCGGGGGAGTTCGACGGGGTAGCGAAGAAAGGCCAGCTCCAGGGACCGGCCCTCGGTGTCGAAGTAGGCGTTGGAACCGTCGCCGTCGGGATCGAAGAGAACGGCGGGCAGGGTCCGCTGCCGGTTCTCGATCTCCGCCACCAGGACGCGCGCGGCCCGGGACGTCCCGTCCGGTCGGGCCTCCCGCTCGTAGACCACCCGGAAGCGGTCGCCCGGCTGCATGTCGTGGGAGAAGTCGAGCTCCCAGCCGTAGATCCGGGCCAGCTCCCACACCAGGGACTCCTTCTCCCGGTAGGGCAGGTCCAGTCCGGGATGGCTCATCACGGCGGAGTACAGGCTCGCGCCGGAGGCGAGCTGGCCGGCGATGCTGACCGTGTCGACGAACGTCGGCGTGTGCAGCATCTCCCCCCGCCAGCCGAGGGGAACGCGGTTCAGCCGGAGCGTGCTGTCCGCGTTGAGCGTGATGTCGACGGCACGAAGCCGGTTGGTCGCCCGCCAGCGGCGAACGCGCACGGCCGTGTTGGGCCGCGCCCGTCGCGGGTCGATCTTCTCCCGCAGCGCCAGCAGGAGCCCGCCCGGGTCGGCACTGCCCAGGCCGGCCCGCTGGAAGACCTCCGACAGCGTCTCGCCGCTGCGCAGCGAATGCTCCCGTACGGTCTCCAGGGCGGGCACATCGAGGGGCTCCAGGGTGGCCACCTCGATGACGGCATCGGGGGCGGGCCTCGCGACGGCGTACCCCACCGCCGAGAGCGCCGCCACCACCAGGAACAGCACCGTGGCTCGCTTCATCACATCAACGTCCTCAGACTAGAGCGCGTCTCATAAACCCCGAGGATGGCGAAAAGGGATGCAGATGGACAG
>CAYMLW010000426.1:0-3655 GCA_964391035.1 uncultured Gemmatimonadaceae bacterium | reverse complement strand
TGGTGGACAAGTTCGAGCGGGCGGGCGGGCGGTCCGACGCCTACGACGACTACCTGCCCGTGCTCGACCTGCCGGGGACCGGGAGCCGCTACGAGGACTGCGGGGACGACATCCCGAGGTTCTGCGGCGACTGCGGTCACGTCACCCACGCGGGCCGGACGTGCTACCGCTCCGGGTGCCCCCGTTGCTGGAAGGGGTGGGACCGCCGCCGCTCGACCACGATCTCCTCGAAGCTCGAAGCGCTCCGGCGCTACCGAGAGGCGAGCGAGGGGCCGGGGTGGCGCGGCTGGAAGTTCCACCACCTCGCGATTTCCCCGCCGGACGGGTACGCGATGAACGTCGAGGACGGGGACCGCGAGCAGGTTCTACAGCGGACGTTCGACCTGCTGAAAGAGGTGCTGGGCGATATGAACGTCGAGACCGGCTACCTGTTCTATCACCCGTTCCGGGGGGAGGACGGCGACGACCGGGGTTTCTGGAAGAACGTGCTCCCGGACGGCGAGGAGACGACGATGGACGACCTCCGCGACGACCTGAGTTTCGAGCCGCACTTCCACGCGGTCGTGCTCGCGAAGTTCGTCCCGACCGAGCACGTCACCGAGCGGGTCGAGGCGGAGACCGGCTGGGTCATCAACCGCATCACGAAGGGGGAGGACTCCGACGTGAGCATCTACGACAAGTACGACCTCGCCCGCTCTACGTCGTACTGCCTCTCACACACCGGGAGAGGGTCCGACCGGGCGGCCTACCGGGCGTTCGGCGAGGTGGCGAACTTCTCGGCGGAGGCGCGCATCGAGCGGGAGATGGACGCCGCCGTTCGGTCGGTCGGCGTGAACACGCTGGGACTGAAGTACGACGGTCAGGCGTGCGTCATCGAGCGGGAGAAGACGGAGACGAAGACGGTGATGCGCGAGAAGGTGAACCTCGGCGCGGCCCACGGGAGCGGCGGCGAGCCGGAGATGGAGGAGGTCGAGGTCGAGGAGGAGGTGGTCGCGAAGTGCGAGGGCCGTCTCCTCGAAATCAAGGCGGCCCCGTCGCGCCTCTCGGACGACGACTGGATGGAGGAGGCGGAGCACGCCGACGACCTCGCGGCGGCGTGGGAGGAGTGGCGCGACCGCGTGGACGACCTCCCCGCCCCCGACCGCTGGGACGACCCCGGCGGCTGACCTGACCCGGCGGCCCGAACCGCCCGGCGGCGAGCGGCGGCGCTGTCCTGTCACCGACGACCTACCACTTTTCTCACCTCTATCGTCGAGAGACCTACGTAAGTTGATACGTTTCGACGAGTCGCGGCGAGTTCCCGAGTGCTGAACGGCCCGGAGCGCCCCCGGCGAGGCGGTCCAGTCTCGCCGTAGAGAGGGGTCGCTCGCATAGACCTATCTCCCCCCCGGCGGCTATCCCGCCACAATACAGCGGCGGCGAGAGCGACCGGCTGGCGGCCTGCTGGGCGGTCTCTCGTGAGGGGCGGAGCGGTGGCGGTGCGGAGGGTCCCGTAGGGACCCGGGGGGCCGATTTTCGCGCGCAGCGCGAGAATCGGCGGCGGTCTCATACTTATCCTGCCCTCCGCGCGGCGGGGGGCCGGTGCCGGGGCGACGACCGGGGCGACGACCGACCGGCCCGACAGGACAGGGAACCACCGCCAGGAGGCCGAGCGAGCGAGCGGAGCCGCAGGCGGAGCGTTGCCCACCACGAGCGAGGCCGACGACGGCGACCGCGGCGGCCACCAGGAGGGCGACCTCGCCGCTCGCCCAGCTGGGCGCGAGGTCAGTCGTCGGCAGGTCCGAGCGTCTCGACCGGCGGGAGGTCCGGCGTCTCCTCGCTCTCGCCCTCGCCGCCGATCTCCTCGACCTCCCCGCTCTCTTCGTCTGGGGTCAGGTCAGGGGCCGGGCCGTCGCCGCCGACCGGCGGTATCTCGTGCTCGACCTGCTTCTCGTAGGAGAGGCCGGGGTGGGGGTTCTCGTCACAGTGACGCTGGTGCGTACCGACGCCTGCCGGGGTGAACTTCTCTCCGCACCAGCGGCAGGGAGCGATGCGATTCTCGTCTCGTCCGCCGTTCAGACCGTCTCGCATACCTGTAGTAAGCGAAGCCTAATCTATCAGTCTTCGGGACGGTCTCGGGGGAAATACTGAAGTAGGCAGGCGAAAACATACCGAGTAAGCAATGGCCAAAACGACTTGCCAACGATGCGACCACACCTGGGACTACCAGGGTGGGAAGGACCGGGGCGACTACTGCTCCTGTCCTAAGTGCGCTACCTCCGTGAAGGTGGGTAGAGGGCATGAACCGCAAGACGGCGAAGGTACTGATGATGAAGATACCGACGATGCTACCGGTCACTTTGAGGCACCGAAGGTAGTGCTGGAGACCGGCGACGTGCGGGAGGAGTTGAGCATCCCGGACGCTATCCAGCGCATCCACGAGCACGCCCTGGCGACCGGCCAGGCCCAGGAGGTTCACCGCCGCCAGGTCCAGCGCGTGGACGACGATATGGACGACCTGATGGAGGCCGTCCGCGAGGTCGCCAACGTGCTGAAGGACTGGATGGAGAAGGAGTACCCGCCGGAGGAGAACGACTGGGACGGCGTGGAGTACGAGTCGTCGCTCCTTCAGCCGCGCCAGGAGTTCCAGATACCGGCGGCGCTCCGGGGCGCGGACGCCGACGACTCCGACGAGAGCGCGGTCTACGAGGCCGTGGAGGGTACCGATGAGTGAGCCGGAGGAGTGGTACTGTCCCGAGTGCGAGGAGTACCGCCTGATCGACGGCGAGGAGGGGTACGCCTGCGACTCTCCGCGCGACTGTCCGAACGCCGACGAGTGGCCCGGTGAGAACTGCGGCTACATCGTCTGCGGGGAGTGTCACGAACCGATGAGCGACCGGCACCTCGCCGAGCCGGAGGTGGCGGCGTGAACCACCGGATGGCGGTCCCGTTCCTCAAGACCGCGAAAGCCGCGTGGGAGTCGGAGAGCCGGGCCGAGACCTACCTCGCCGTGGCGGCGGGGACGGTCGGCGTGTTCCTGCTCGCCCGCGAGGCGTGGCAACTGAAACAGACGTTCGACGGAGGCCAGTAGAGAGGTAACTCATCAACGAGAATCTGGGGAAGGAACAGGCCCGGCGTGGACGCGCCGGAGACCTTCCCGCGCAGTCGTCATCGTGGACGGTGACGGACGCTGACCCTGACCGGGTTGCGTCTTCCTGTTCCTACCTCGCCGGACGTGTTAGGGGTTTCGCCCGAGACGAGCCGGAAGGTACGACGGAGGCACAGAGCGACGAGAGCGGCCCGAGCGGCCTACCTACGCCCGAGGAAGGCGGGGCGACGGGCATCCTGTGGGTCGGCCCGACGACGCCCGTGTTCGTGTGCGACGAGCACGCGGTCGAGTTCGCCGACGCCCGGTTCTCCCGAGAGGAGGCGGCGACTCCCGAGGAGGCCGACGCGGCCCGGTCGGCGGGCTACGAGCGGCTGGTCGAGGAGCGGCCCGACTGCGAGGAGTGCGCGGAGCCGGGGACCGTCGCGGGGTGGGTCCGATGAGCACCCGCGACGACAGTATCAGGGAGTCGTTCCTGAGCGAGCACGAGACGACGCCGCCGGACTCATCGGCCAGGCCAGAACCAGCATCGCCGCAACACCCAGCGAGATCTTTGCGTAGCCTATCATC
>CAYMLW010000425.1:0-3672 GCA_964391035.1 uncultured Gemmatimonadaceae bacterium | reverse complement strand
CAGGACCAGTAACCCGAAACCGGAGGAGAGGAACCATGCAGATCAGAGTGTACGGTCCCGGCTGCTCGAACTGCCGGAAGCTGGAAGAGAACACCCGGGAAGCTCTCGAGAGCCTCGGCGTAAGCGCCGAAATCGAGAAAGTCGAGGACATGAAGGGGATGGCCTCGGCCGGCGTCATGCGCACGCCGGCGCTGGGCGTGGACGGACAGCTGATCCTCCACGGCAAGGTGGCGCCCCCACGCTATATCGCCGACCGGCTCAGGGAGATGCTGCCGGACGCCGGGGAGTAGGCCCGTGCCGGGTCGAGAGCTCAAGCAGCCACGAGAGAATCATTCATGAAGACCAACGCGGTACCTTCGCCGGCTCGAGTGAGGCAGCTGGGTAACCGACTCATGCGGTCGCTCGAGCTGCGCGCTTCCGCCGTGGGGATTCGCATCCTCTCGGGCGACGACGCCCCTCCGACCACCGCCCGGCCCCTCCGGCGCCACCGTTACTGTCAGGCGGTCATGCGGGCCCGCCACGGCGAGGAGGTATGCCTGGACGGGGCCGGCCTGGCGTGTCCCGCAGCGGCTCGGGCCTTCGGATTCCGCGATCTCCCCGCCAACCTGGAGTCCGGGAAAGGGCTGGTGGGATTCGGCATCGTTTCCGACGCCGAGGTGGGCGCCGCGCTGTTCCGGGCCATGCCCCGCCTGGATCCGGGCAGCGTCGGCTGGCTCCATCTCTTCCCTCTGGAGGCCGCACCCGAAGCCCCTGACATCGTGCTGGTCGAGGACGTGATCGAGCGGTTGATGTGGCTGGCCCTGGCGGGCGTCCACGTGAGCGGCGGGGAGCGGATCCAGGCGAACACGGCCGTCCTCCAGGCCGTGTGCGCCGACGCCACGGTCATCCCGTTCCTCGAGCAGCGCATGAACCTGACATACGGTTGCTACGGCTGCCGGGAAGCCACCGACATCGAGCCCATGGAAACTCTGATCGGTTTCCCCGTCGCTCTCCTCGAGCCGGTTGTCGAGCACGTGGAGTTCCTGAAAGACAGGGCCATGCCCACGTCCCGGTCCAAGCGCGCACTCCGGGCGCTCCGGGAGAGAGAGCCGGCCGTTCGCGACATCGGGGTCGGAGGCTGACGTGTCGTATCTTGCTGCGGCCGTGCTCGCGGCGACGCTCGTGACGCCTGCGATCCGGGACGTTCAGGCGGCGGAGCCTTGGCACACGCCCCGGACCATGCCGACCATGGTCCAGGAGCTGGCTTCGCCGGCGGACACCACGCCACTGCCGGCCGGTTTCCCCGTATCCGATTCCCTCACCCTGGACGATGCAATCCGGCTCGCGCGCGACCGGAACCCGCGTCTCGCCGCATCCCGCAATGAGCTCGAGGCAGCGGAGAGCCGCACTCGCCTGGCCGCGGCGGCCCGGCTGCCGCTCGTGCAGGTCTCGGGGTTCGTGTCCCGGTATGACCGGGACCAGCGGCTTCTGCCGCCCACCGGCCCCGGACAGCCCATCACCTACGCCCGGCAGGCCGGGGGCGGCGAGGTAGCACTCGCGCTGCCGCTCTTCACGGGCGGCCGGCTCGTGGAAGAGCAAGGGGCGGCGGAGAGCACCCGCGACGCGCGACGGCATACGCTCGACCGGAGTGGCGAAGAGCTCGAGTACCAGGTAGCCGCCACGTTCTTCGGGATCCTCCGCCAGCAGCAGGTGGTGGCGTCGATCCGATTCTCGGTCGAGGTCCTGGAGGCGCACGAGCGCACGGTCATCGAGCTGATGGAGGCCGGCAAGGCGGCCCGGGTGGACGTGCTTCGCACCCGCGTACGGCTCGCCGATCTCCGGCAGCGCCTGCTGGCGGAAGAGAACGACCTCGACGTCCAGAAGAAGGTCCTGGCGTACCTGATGGCGTGGGACCCGTCCCGGGAGATCCCACCGCTCAACGGGCGCCTCGCCCTGAGACCCATCGACCAGGACGTGGAGGCGGCCGTCTCCCGGGCTCTCGCACAACGCGGCGACGTCGACGCAGCCCGCGCCGCGCGCACGGCACAGGAGCACCGGCTGCGAGCGTCCGAGGCGACCCGCCGGCCGGCGATCCACCTCCAGGGCTCCTTCACCGAGCGCTGGGCGATCGCCCCCGAAAGTCGTGCGGAAGGGGCCGATCTCTCACCCACCGTCGGGTTTATCGGGCTGAGCGTTTCATTCCCTCTATTCGACTCCGGGCGTACGTCGGCCCGGATCGAGGAGGCCCGCGCCCTCCTGGCCGCGACCGACCAGGAGCTCCGGGACCTCGAGGCACGGGTACGGCTCGAGGTGGAGGAATCGGTACTGGCCATCCGGTCGGGGCGTGGCCGGGTCGAAGCCACCGAAGCCTCCATCGAGCAGGGTCAGGAGACCCTGCGCATCGAACAGGAGAAGTATCGCCTCGGCAAGGGCTCCCTCACCGACGTGCTGGACGCCCAGTCCGAGCTTCTGACGGCCGAGACCGCTTACTACGGGGCCCTCGCCGAATACAATACCGCCATCGCCCGCTACCGCCTGGTCACGGGAGGAGACGTCATAGAGTGACCCGAAGCCTGCACACTCGACCCACCCGGATCGCACTCATCGCTACCGTCCTGGTGATCGCCGCCGGGGCGGGGTGGGCGGTGTTCCAACCCGGATCGGCGCCCGCCGACAGCACCCCCGGCCCCGCTGCACCCGTGGTCCTGGTGGCGGAGGCGGTACGCACGCCCATCAGCCGCACACTGGAGCTCACGGGGTCCGTGGAGGCCGTGCAGACCGCCATCCTGGCCTCTCCGGCCGAGGGGCCCGTACAGGGGCTGCGGGTCCGGGAGGGCGATACCGTCCCGCCCGGAGCGCTGCTGCTGACCATCGGGCGCAGAGAGGCGGTGGACGCCTCTCTGGCGTATGCCAGGGAATCGGCGCGCAGGGCGGCCGAGGAGCTGCGGCGGGTGGAAGAGCTGGTGGAGATGGGCGCCCTTCCATCCGAGGAGCTGGATCAGGCCCTGGTGGAACACGAGCGTGCCCGCGCGCAGCTCCAGCAGGCCGAGCAGCTGTCCAGCGACTACCAGGTGCGAGCGCCGTGGCGCGGCGTGGTGTCCAGCGTGCTCGTCCACGAGGGCAACTACGTAGGCCCCCGCGCTCCGCTGGTGGAGCTGTTCGATCCCGGCGCACTGGTGGTGCGCCTCGCGGTCCCGGAAACCGGCGCGGCGCAGGTACGTGAGGGGATGGACGCCCGCATCCGCCTGGACGCGTACCCGGGAGAGGACTTCCACGGCCGCATCAGCCGGGTCTTTCCGGAGCTGGATCGCGAGACCCGCACACGGACGGTGGAGGTGGAGATCACCGGACCGGCCCTGGCGCCGGGGATGTTCGCCCGGGTCACGGTCGAGCTGGACCGTATCCCGGACGCGGTGGTGGTCCCGGACGCCGCCCTGTTGGCCACGCCGGACGGAACGCTCACCGCGTACGTCGTACGCGGCGGCACGGTGACACGTCGGCAGGTTGTCACGGGGATCGAAGTCGGACGCCGCGTGCAGGTCCTGTCGGGGATCGACGCGGGTGAGCTGGTGGTGGTCTCCGGTCAGCGGACCCTGCGGGAAGGGATGACCGTGCGGCCGCGCCCGGCCGCCGAAGGGGAAGGGCAGAGCCGGCCATGAACCTCACGGCCGCCGCCCTGAAGCGGCCCGTGGC
>CAYMLW010000424.1:1249-3688 GCA_964391035.1 uncultured Gemmatimonadaceae bacterium | reverse complement strand
AGCGCCGCCGCGACCCACACTCCGCATCATCTCTCCCTCGTTCTCCCCTTCGCTGGTGAGCGCAGGGATACACGATCTCGCAACGATCGGTCCGGCCGTTCTGGACGGAGCCCGGCAACGGGCTACGCCCGGGCGGCGTCCCCCTATCCGGCGCTCCGACGCGCTGCCTCCTCGGTCCCCTTCGTCGCCCGTCGCAGGAGCCACAGCCCGCTGGCGATGATGACGAGGTGGAGGATGGCGAACCCGATGTAGAAGCCCTCGACGGCGTACCCGCGGGCCACGACGTGGAGGTCGTGGGCGACGCCGCGCAGGAGCTCGAGGGTGAGGACGAGCCAGACCAGGACGCGATGGCGGAGGGGGTCCCGGGCGGCCCAGACCAGGAAGAGGCCGACCACGCCGATCTCGATGCCGAAAAGGAACCAGGTATCGGCGAGGGCGAGGGCGGCGACGCTGTCGGGCGCGGCGTCGAAGCCCGGGTACTGGCGGGGCAGCCGGCGCCGTACGAGGGCCGGCAGGTTCTGGACACCCAGGACGACGTAGAACGCCCCGACGACGCGCATCCACCAGGCCAGCCCGCGGCCGGGACTTCGATCCCTCGCTGTGTCCATGATGCCTCCGGGGGGGAGGAGGTGTGGCGTGCTCGAAGGGTGCCGGAGCGACGAACGCCGGGGCGGCCTCGCGACCGCGACCGGCGCTCCTTCAGATCACGATGACCTTCATCCTCGACCCTCGCTGCTCGCTGCTCGATCTCGATCTCGTCGGGCGGGGGTGCAGGGCACGGCCTACCCACACTCGCTGTACCCGCAGCTCAGGCACTTGACGCACCCTTCCGCGAACATGAGGTCGGCGGAGCACTCGGGGCAGGTGCCGATGAAGGCGTCGCCCGGGTCGTAGTAGTTGTCGTTCTGCGGCTGGGTCTGGCTCCGGGTGGCTTCGGGCGACTCGGTGCGCGAGACGACGGGCGCCTCGGTCCGTGGCTGACCGGTCCCGGAGCTCGGGCCGCCGAGGCCGAGCTCCTCCTGGATGCCCTCCTTCTCGTCCATGTGGAGCTGGAGGACCTGTGCGACGGCGTCGGGCATGGAGAGGACCTTGTTGGGCCCGATGCCGACGGCGCGGTCGCAGGAGATGCCCCGGAGCTGGGTGACGACGTCGTCCATGCCGATCCCGGAGCGGAGCGCGAGGGAGATGAGGCGGCCGATGGCTTCGGCGTGGGCCATGGCGGCGCCGCCGGCCTTGCCGAGGGTGGCGAAGACCTCGAAGGGCTGGCCGTCCTCGTCCTCGTTGACGGTAACGTAGAGATCGCCGAGGGGGCTCCGCATCTTGCGGGTGGTACCGTGGAGGGCCTGGGGCCGGGTCCGCTTGTGGAGCCGCTTCTGGTGCTTGACCTCGAGCTGGCGGAGCGCCTTCTCGGTCTCGTCGAGCTCGCTGACCAGCCGGTGGTTCTCCTCCCGGGCGTCGGCCAGGGCGGCCTCGAGGTCGGCGGTCTTCCGGGACTTCGCCTCGTCCTTCTTCTCGGTCTTCCCCGTGCTCAGGACCTGGGCGGGCCGGGAGCCGTCGCGGTAGACGGTGACGCCCTTGCACCCGAGGCGGTGGGCCTGGAGGTAGATCTCCCGGACGTCGTCCTCGCTGGCGGACTCGGAGAAGTTGCAGGTCTTGCTGATGGCCGAGTCGCAGTGCGCCTGGAAGGCCGCCTGCATCCTGATGTGCCATTCCGGGGTGACGTCGTGGGAGGTGACGAAGACGCGCTGGACGTGGTCGGGGACCTCGTCGAAGTGGATGTGGCCCTCCTCGGCGATGCGCTCCATGAGCTCCTCGGAGTACCAGCCCTGCTCGGCGGCGACGCGGACGAAGTCCTTGTTCACGTCGGCCATCATCGAGCCGGCCTGGTTGCGCATGAACGCCACCGCGAAGAGGGGCTCGATGCCGCCCGAGCAGTCGGCGAAGATGGAGATGGTCCCGGTGGGCGCCACGGTGGTGATGTTGGAGTTGCGGAGCCGTCGCATGGGACGGACCCGGCTGCCGTCCGGGTGGCGGGCGGCGGTCTCGTCGGGCCCCCAGATCGACTCCTCCCAGGCCGGGAATACGCCCCGTGCATCGGCCAGCCGCTCGCTGGCGACCCGGGCCTCCTCCGCGATGAACGCCATGACGCCGCGGGCCAGCTCGATCCCCTCCTCGGAGTCGTAGGGCACGCCGACCCGGACCAGCAGGTCGGCCCAGCCCATGACGCCGAGGCCGATCCGCCGGATCTTCTGGGCCAGCTCGGTGATCTCGTCCAGCGGGTAGTTGTTGGCGTCGATCACGTTGTCCAGGAAGTGGACCGCCAGGTGGATCACCGTGCGGAACTCGCCCCAGTCGATCCGCTCCTCGACGGGCGCGTCCTCCGGCGCGTCCTCCTTCACGAACATCCCCACGTTCACGCTGCCCAGGTTGCACACGTCG
>CAYMLW010000424.1:0-1239 GCA_964391035.1 uncultured Gemmatimonadaceae bacterium | reverse complement strand
GGCAGGAGCGGCTGCTCGCCGCACGGGTTCGTGGCCTCGTAGCCGCCCAGCGCCGGGACCGGGTTGTACCGGTTCGCCTCGTCGATGAAGAAGACGCCCGGCTCCCCCGTCGCCCACGCGCCGTGGATGATCAGGTCGAAGATCTCGTTCGCGTCCTCGGTCCCCACCACCTCGCCCGTCCGCGGCGTCTTCAGCTCGTATTCATCGCCGTTGCGGACGGCCTCCATGAACGAGTCCGTGATCGCCACGCTGATGTTGAAGTTCGTCACCTGCGTCACGTCGCTCTTGCACGTGATGAAGTCCCGGATGTCCGGATGGTCCACCCGCAGGATCCCCATGTTCGCGCCCCGGCGCGTCCCACCCTGCTTCACCACCTCCGTCGAGCCGTCATACAGCTTCATGAAGCTGACCGGACCGCTCGCCACGCCCATGGTGCTCTTCACGATGTCGTCCTTCGGGCGCAGTCGGCTGAAGCTGAAGCCCGTGCCGCCGCCCGACTGATGCACCAGCGCCATGGAGCGCAGCGTGTCGTAGATCCCGTCCTTCCCGTTCGACAGCGCGTCGGCCACCGGCAGCACGAAACACGCGCTGAGCTGGCCCAGCGGACGCCCCGCGTTCATGAGCGTCGGGCTGTTCGGCTCGAACAGGCGCTGCGTCATCAGACGGTAGAACTCACGGGCGACCTGGTCCACCGCACCCTCGCTCGCCCCGTACTCCGCGTCCACCTCCGCGATGGTACGGGCCACCCGCCAGAACATCTGCTCCGGCTCCTCGATGGGCTCGCCGCTCTCGTTCTTCTTCAGGTACCGCTTGCCCATGATGATCCGGGCATTCTCGCTCATGTCCGCTCGAGGCAGGTCCTCGGGCAGGACATCGGCGGGACGCGGCGAGTCGGCGGGCTTGGGCGTCATGATGGGCTTCTCCTCGGGCTTCTGGCCGCTGGAACGTGGAAAACTATGTCGTGCCTTGATATGTGCCGGGGTTCCCGGCCACCGCCGTCAGTAGCTCGGGCCTCCGGGGAGGGACCCGCATGAAATGCGCTACATGTTGTGCGGGGTATCCAGTATGCCACCACATGTTGTGGTTGTCAAGGCTGTCATTGTGCACACGGTTATACACCACAAGGGGCCCTGATTTCCCGCGCAGAACGGCGGTTTTCCACAGAGTCCACAGGTGGGGAGTTCACGGCTGACGGCTGGCGGCTGACGGCTGGCGGCTGGCGGCTGGCGGCTGGCGGCT
>CAYMLW010000423.1:0-3688 GCA_964391035.1 uncultured Gemmatimonadaceae bacterium | reverse complement strand
TCGCTCCCCGGTTCTCAGCGCCAGTCACGGCGCTGGCGCGCCATGCCTGGCGCACCACAACAAAACGGCCACGACCCGACGGGCCGTGGCCTCCCTGTCGTCCGGGGCGCCCTCCGTCAGGAGGCCGCCGGCTGCTCCGACACCTGCGCCTTCAGGCGAATCGAGTCCGCGCCTCGCGACCGCACCTCCAGAGCCGTATTGCAGTAGCTGCACCGGATCTGCGCCGACTCCTCTCCCGCCGCCAGCTCCGCAGAGTCCCGATGCCCGCACACCGGACATCGGTATGATCCCGTTCGCGCCTCGCTCGCTTCTGACATATGCCCCTCCGGTACGGATCCCCGGACTCCCCATTCGGGACGTCCCGATGTCGCGCCCCCGGTGCGGCCCGC
Source organism: uncultured Gemmatimonadaceae bacterium (assembly GCA_964391035.1). GTDB lineage: Bacteria > Gemmatimonadota > Gemmatimonadetes > Longimicrobiales > RSA9 > JAWVYT01. The sequence goes on along the minus strand of CAYMLW010000423.1, from coordinate 3,299 downwards.
CTCGGGCCCAGCGAGGAACCCCCGGGTCGCCACCCGATGATCCCCCGAACCAGTCAACCCTAACGCGATCGGTCCACACCGTCAATACTATTCCGGCTCATGTACTGCCTGATATGATGATCTCCAAATGGTTACACAACAACTACATACGCCCCGCTATGTAACCCGCAAGATCCACGCACCGCGCCGAGTAGCCCCACTCGTTGTCGTACCAGGAGACCACCTTCACGAGTCCGTTCTCTATGACCATGGTCGACAGGGCATCGACGATGGAGCTGGCCGGGTGGCCGGTGAAGTCGACGCTGACGAGCGGCTCGTCGGAGACCTCTAGGACGCCGTTGAGGGGGCCGTTGGCGGCGCTGCGGAAGGCGTCGTTGACGGTCTCGACGGTGACGTCCTGGTCGAGCTCGGCCACGAGGTCGACAATGGAAACGTCGGGGGTCGGAACGCGCATGGCCATGCCGTCGATCTTGCCCCGCACCTGCGGGATGACGAGCCCCGTGGCCTTGGCGGCGCCGGTGGTGGTGGGGATGATGGAGACGGCGGCGGCGCGGGCGCGTCGCATGTCCTTGTGGGGCAGGTCGAGGATTCGCTGGTCGTTGGTGTAGGAGTGGACGGTGGTCATGACGCCGCGCCGGAACCCGAACGCATCGACGAGGACGCGAACGACGGGGGCGAGGCAGTTGGTGGTGCAGCTGGCGTTGGAGATGATGTGGTGGTTCGCGGAGTCGTAGTCGCCTTCATTGACCCCGAGCACGACGGTGACGTCTTCGTCCTTTGCGGGGGCGGTGATGATGACCTTCCTGGCGCCGCCATCGAGGTGCTTCCTTGCGTCCTCGCCCTTGCGGAAGAGTCCGGTGGCCTCGAACACGATGTCGACGCCGAGGTCGGCCCAGGGCAGGTCGGCGGGATCACGCTCGCTCAGGACGCGGATCTCGTCGCCATCGACCGCGATGCCGTTGTCGGTGACCTCCACGTCTCCGGGGTAGCGGCCGTGAACCGAGTCGTAGCGGAGCAGGTGGGCCAGCGTCCCGGCGTCGGTGAGGTCGTTGACGGCGATGAAGTCGAGGTCGGCGCCGTACTTCTTGGCGGCGCGGAGGATGTTGCGCCCGATGCGGCCGAAGCCGTTGATGGCAACGCGAGTGGCCATAGTGTCGTTTTCCCTTTCCCGTATGTCCGGTCGAATCTAGTCGAATCGAAGTCTGCCCGTCGCCCGTGCGAACGTGAGCACGGACACGCAACGTACCCCGGCGGCGACGAGTGTTTCCGTGCACGCGATGACCGTGGCGCCGGTCGTGAGCACGTCATCGACCAGGAGGACGTGCTCGCCCGCGATGTCCGCCCTCGTGCCTCCGGCGGGGCCGAAAGCCCCCGCCACGTTAGCCAGGCGTGCAGCCGGCTGCAAGGTGGTCTGGCTGCTCTGTCCGTTCCCCCGAACGAGGGCGCAGATCACGGTCCGTCCGGTCTGCTCCGCCAGCGCCCGTGCCAGGACCTCCGCCTGATTGTACCCTCGTTCGCGAATCCGCAGCGCCGTAGTGGGGACCGGGACGACGAGCCGCGCCTCGCTGCGCACATCGTCCGGCAGGGCGACCCGGGCCATCCGTCCCGCCATGACGTTCCCGAGCCGGCGCCAGCCCCGGTACTTGAGCTGATGGACCAGCGCGGCCGCAGGGTCCCGGAGCAGGCACGCCGAGCGGGCTGCCCGGAGGCCGGCGGGCCAGTCGTGGCATTCCTGGCAGGTGGGCCCGGGCGCACGGCCGGTCCGGAGCCGCGGGAACCCACACCGGCCGCACAGGGGCGGAGGCGGGGCGGTGAGCCGGGACAGGCACCGGCCACAGACCAGGGTGCCCCCGACCCCGGCCGCCCCGCCGCACCCGAGGCAGCGCGGCGCGAAGACCAGATCCAGCAGTCCGTCGACGAGGCCCATGGACGGAGGGATGCGCTGCTCGATCGGGCATCACCATGGTCCTGTGGGACTGGATCGGCTGCACGGACCTGGCCGCGGCGGCCGCCGTGATCCTCTCTTCACCGCTCCCCACGTCCAGGGACGGGAGCCCGTCCCTCGACCGCGAGGAGGAGGTGTGAGCGGCCCGACCCGCCGGCTCTTACGGGAGGAGCGCCGCCCGCATCGCGGCGAGGTCTGGCTCGCGGCCGAACCAGCGCCGGAAGCTGGCCGCGCCCTGGTGCAGGAGCATCTCCCGGCCGTCGGCGGCGGGGATTCCGGCCTCCCGGGCCGCCGCGACCAGCGGCGTGGGCTCGGCTCGGTACACCATGTCCAGGACGGCGCCGACGCGGACCGGCAGCGTCGGGTCGAACGCCGGGGGGTCGTCGGACCGGAGCCCCACCGAGGTGGCATTCACCACCAGGTCGTACCCTTCCCTGCCCGGCGCCGCCGGGTCCGTGAGGACGGTCACCCGCCGGCCGCCCGGGTCGAGGGCGTCCCGCAGCGAGTGGGCCCGGCCCGGGGTCCGGTTCAGCACGTCCACGGCGTCCGCCCGGTCCCGGACGAGGGCCAGGACGGCCGCGCGGGCTGCGCCCCCCGCCCCGAGCATCAGCGTCCGCGCCCCGGCGGGCGACCCGATGAGCGACCGGGCGGCGGCGGCGAACCCCTCGATGTCGGTGTTGTCGCCGTGGAGCCGCCCGGCCTCGAGCCAGAACGTGTTGCAGGCCCCCGTCTTCTCGACGGCCGGCGTCGGCGCGTCCAGGAGCGCGGCCGCCCGCTGCTTGTGGGGCACCGTGACGTTGCCCGCGCCGCCCGCACGGGCGATGGCGGGCATGAGCGCGGCCACGGAGTCCGCACCGCAGCGGAGCGCCAGGTAGACGGCGTCGAGGCCAGCGGCCCGGATCGCTGCGTTCTGGAAGGCCGGCGAGAGGGAGTGGTCGACGGGATCGCCCAGGAGCGCGATCAGCCGGGTCGCAGCGCCGATCTCCATGTCGTGCTCCCCCTGCGATATGGTCAGGGCGCGACCAGCGGCTTGATCCGGTCCAGGAGCCCCTGTACCGCGCGCTGGAGCTGGTCGCGGGTGGCCCGGTATACGTCGATGCCCTGCCCGATGGGGTCGAGCACGGGCTGCCCTTCCTCGCCCGGAGCGTAACGCGTGGTCGGCGCGACCTTGTTCTCCCCACCCAAGGACGTCACCACCGCGAGGTGACTCGGCCCCATGACGAAGATGGCGTCCGCCCACTCGACAAGCTCGGGCGTCAGCGGCTGGGCCTGATGGTCGAGCATCTCGACGCCGGCCTCGGCCAGGACCTCCGGCACCTCGGGCGACGCCGGGTCTCCCGGCATCGCGGCGACC
>CAYMLW010000422.1:0-3692 GCA_964391035.1 uncultured Gemmatimonadaceae bacterium | reverse complement strand
CTACATGAGCGCCGGATGCCAAGCCAGATACATCTAACAGAGTAGTACTAGAAGCGGTAGCCGAGGCCGAGGGTGAGGTGGGCGGTCTGGACCCATTGTGACTCCTCGACCACCCGATGTCGGGTACGGAACCCCTCCGGCGTGTGCACCTTCCAGAGCACGTCGCGGGCCTCGGCCCGGAGCGTGAATCGATGGCCCAGGTAGAGCTCGAGCCCGCCCCCGATGTTGCCGGTCACCCCGTTCTGGAACCGGACGCGCAGGTCGGCCTGCTCGGGTAGCTCTTCCTCGGCAGCGTTGTCGCTCGTGAGGGCGAATGCGGCGCCCACACCGATCAGGGCGTACGGCTGGAGGTTGTGCCAGGTGCGGGGGCCCGTGACGTCGAAGCGGAGGGATACGTCGGCCAGGAGGAGGGAGAGGTCCGCGGTCCCGATCTGCTCGAGCCCGACGGTCGGGTCCTCCTGGATCGCCAGCGTATCCGCGTCCACCACCGCGAACACGTCCCGGGTGGTCGGCATGTACGCCAGGCGGGCGTCCAGATTGAACGGGCCACTGACTCGCAGGGTGTAGCCGATCCCCGCGCTCCAGCTCGAACCGGGCCCGATGCCCAGCGTGCCGCGCTCGGTGAGAACGGCGCCGCCGAACGTCCACAGCTCCATCGACGGGTCGACGAAGTCGTACGGCGAGTCGATGGACTGGCCGACCGCGGGGGCGGCCACCAGGCCCAGCGCCGCCATTGCGGCCAGTACGCTGCGTGCGATCACCTTCGGTACTCCTCCTACCGGAACCACGGTCCCGGTGCCAGTTCGAGTGGCCGGAAGCTAGAAGCGGTCGTGGCGGTGCGCAACCGCGCCGCGGGGGCGCGTTGACGCCGCCTGGAGATCGCCCGTACCTTCTCGTACCATGAATGCTAACTCCAGGTTTCGCAGAGAGTTGGCCGGTCCATGAGACGCCGGGTTCCAACGCTGGCCTGCGTCCTCCTTGCGGCGCTGTCCGGCCTCCCCGCCACGGCCCAGACCGCCACGGTGGCCGTGCCGGAGGAGAACTTCCGCGCCGCGCCGGGGGGCGAAGTGATCGCCCGGCTCTACGAGGGCGCCCCCCTCGTCCTGGGCGGAGCCCGGGACCGCTGGCGGGAGGCCACCCTCGAGGCGTGGATCTGGGACGCCTCCGTGGGGCCCTACGGCCAGGCCGTCCTGGTGAACGCCGGCGGGGAGAACCTCCGGGCGTCGCCGAACGGGGAGCGTCTGGGCCGCGCCGAGGGAGGGATGCGGCTGGAGCCCGTCGGGCGTGAGGGCGATTGGCTCCGGGTGCGTCGCACCGCCTGGATCTGGGCTCCCTCCCTCGACGAGTCCGCAGCAACCGAGGGGGCTTCGACTGGCTCCCGGGTCCCCGACGACGACCCGGCCGCCCGCGGCCCCGCGACTGCGTCCCGCCGGAGTTCTGCCCGGGAATACGCTACCGTGGGGAGCGGCAGCGTCCTGCGGGACCGCCCCGGCGGCGACTCCATCGCCCGGCTCCGGCCGGGTACGAGCGTGGAACTCCTGGACCGGGAAGGGGACTGGACCCGGATCCGGATCGAGGGATGGACCCGGGCCCTGGACTTCGAGGAGGTCGGTGACCCTGCGGTCCTCGTCGATATCGGCCGCGACCCCCTCCAGGCACACCCGACGCGCCACCGCGGCCGGATGGTCGAGTGGACGGTGCAGTTCATCTCGCTCCAGCGGGCGGAAGCCTTTCGAACCGACTTCGTCGAGGGCGAGCCGTTCCTCCTGGCCCGCGGCCCCGGCGACGACGACGGCTTCGTCTACGTAGCGGTCCCCGCCGACCGCCTCCCGGTCGTCGAGGCCCTCTCACCTCTCCAGCAGATCCGGATCCTCGCCCGGGTCCGCACCGTCCGCTCCGGCCTCACCGGCGCCCCCATCGTCGAGCTCCACGAACTCATCCGATAGCAGCCCGCCCCTTCGCCCCTCTCCCCCCGCTGAACTTAGAACTTAGTTCATAGTTCTTAGTTCTTCGTTCCCATGCCTTCGATCTATTCCGAGTACGGCCCCACCCGGTCCCGCCGGGCGAACCGCAGCGCCCTGAGGAGCGCCACGAGCCCGGCGAGCATGAGGGCGCCGGCGATCGGCCACATGAACGGGTAGCCGCGCAGCTCGGGCATCGCGGACCGGCCGATGTCGATGGCCGCCCCGATCACCACCGGAGCCACGATGCGGCCGAATCCCATGGTCACGATGTACAGCCCCGTATCGCGGCCCACGCCGCGCTCGCCGATGAATGACGCGAAGAGGGGGTAGGCCAGGGCGATGAGGGTGGCCGCGCCGAGCCCGGCGAAGAGGAGGAGTGCCAGCGCCGCCGGCACGGTACGGACGAAGTAGCCCAGGACCATGGCGGTGCCGGTGATGCCGGTCCCGACCACGAGGAGCCGGGCGTGGCCGTAGTGGTCGCCGAGGCGCCCCAGGATGATGGCGCCGGCCCCGAGGCCCCCCACGATCACGAGCAGCAGCAGCGACGTCTGGGCCACGTTGATCCCGAGGACGATGGTCGCGAACAGGAAGATGTACGGCCGGATTCCGTCCACGCCGCTGCTCCAGAGAGCGTTCCCCGCCAGCAGCCAGCGGACGGCCGGTCGGCCCTTCAGCCGTCGCCAGACCTTCAGGACATCGGACCGGTCTCCCTCGTGACCGGGTGTCGGTGTCCGGGGCGCTGCCCGGTAGGTGATCGCGGTGGAGACGAGGATCAGTGCGGAGGCGGTGACGAAGGGAAGGGGTTCCCAGATCGAGAACAGCAGCCCGCCGGCCACCAGGCCGAAGCCGAGGCCGGCGGCGTGGAGTCCGCCGCGGACGCCCTGGACCCTGCCCTGGCGATCGAGGGGGACCTCATCGACCATCAGCGCCCAGAGCGGGGCGAGGTAGCCGTGGAGGGCGAGGAAAAAGACGAAGGCCGCCCCCGCGATCGGCCAGAAGCCCTCGAGGAACGGGGCCACGCCCACCGCGGCCGCCATGATCGGTGCGGTGATCAGAAGGAAGAACGTGCGGCGGCCGAACCTCCGGGCATACCACTCCGGGAGGTGGTCGCTCCAGGCGCCGATCCAGTACGGGACCATGATGGCCACGATCCCCTCGCCTCCAATGGCGAACCCGATGAGCGTGGCCGAGTTCGTGTAGCGGGCGAGGAGAACGGGGAGCAGCGCGACCATGACCGTCTGACCGGCCGTCGAGCCGAGGGTGCCGGCGGTGAGCCCGTACTCCTGGATCGCCCGACGCAGCCGGTCGATCCGTCCGTCTCTGACGCTCACCCGACTCTCCCGGCTCCGATCACGGTCCCCGCCCCATGGAGATACGGACCCCGCTGACCCCCGCAATGATGATGACCGCCCCGATGAGCTGGAGCACCGTGGGGACCTCGCCCAGCCAGGCCCAGGCCACCGCCAGGGCGAAGATCGGGACCAGGTTCTGGAACACCGCTGTCCGAGTGCTCCCGATCACGCGCACGCCGCGGTACCAGAGGAGCTGCCCGATGGCGATTCCGAACAGGCCCGCGTACGCCACGCTCGCCCAGGCGGCGGGCGGCACCGTCTCCACGCGTCGGAGCTGCGGAATCCCGATCACTACCAGGAGCGTCGCGCCCACCACGATGGCCCACGCGGTCACCGGGAGCGAGCCGTACTTCCGCACCATGGACCGGCCGCCCAC
>CAYMLW010000421.1:0-3693 GCA_964391035.1 uncultured Gemmatimonadaceae bacterium | reverse complement strand
CAGCCGCCAGCCGCCAGCCGTCAGCCGCCAGCCGCCAGCCGCCAGCCGCCAGCCGCCCGCCGCCCGCCGCCCGCCGGGTCGCATCCGGCCTGCCGGGACAATAGTTTCCTCCCGTCAAATTGAAACGTGGGTCGCGGTCGGCGGAGCCCGCTCCGCCGCCCCGGCCTGTCCGATACGGGAGAGCCGACGTGGCGACGCACGAGCCTCACAAGATCAAGACCATCCGACCGCATGCCTTCCCCACGCTGGAGGAGCGGAAAGAGCACCTGGCGGACGCCCGGTTCAACACCTTCCTGCTGACGCCATCGCAGATCACGCTGGACATGTGCTCGTACGGCACCGGCGCCATGAGCCAGGAGCAGGTGGCGGGGCAGTACATCGGCGACGAGGCGTACGCCGGGTCGCGCAACTACGAGACCCTCGGGACTGCGGTGGCCGGGGTCTTCGGCCACGCCCACCTCTGCCCCACGCACAACATCAAGGGGTCGGTGAAGCTGGTCGTGGCCACCATGGCGTCGGACGACGCCGTCCTCCCGACCAACTCCCGGGAGCTCCTGGACCTCCTCCTCCCGCGGGGGATCGATGCGCCGTACGTCCGGGTCACGGACCGGACCACCTTCTCCGGCGACGTCGACCCCGAAGCCCTCGCCGGCGCCCTCGACACCGGCCCCGTCCCCTTCCTCCTCGTCCAGCTCTTTGCCGACGGCCTGTACCCCGTCTCGCTGGAAGGGCTGCGATCGCTACGCGCGCTGGCGGACGAGCGGGGGCTCCGGCTCATCGTCGACGGCTCCCGGATCGTGGAGAACGCCGGCTTCATCCAGCGCCACGAGGACGGACAGGCGGACCGGTCCGTGGCCGAGATCGTGAAGGAGCTGGCCGGTACGGCCCACGTCTTCCTCTTCGATGGCGGCCACGACGCCCGGACCAACACCGGCGGGTTGATCACGACGGACGAGGAAGAGGCGTACGAGAAGGTCATGAACGAGGTCGTCGTCTACGAGGGCCTCCACACCTACGGCGGGATGGCAGGGCGCACGATGGAGGTGCTCGCCCGGGGCATCCGGGAGATGGTGGACCAGGACGAGGCCGACTGGATCCTCGGCCAGAGCGAGCAGCTCGCCCGCCGGCTCCTCGACGCCGGCGTGCCCGTCGAGCCCGGCTGTGACGGCGCCTACCTCCGGGCCGCCGGGATCCTGCCCCACGTCCAGGCGAACCCGGTCCACACGCTGGCCGCGGCCCTCTACCTGGCGGCCGGGATCCGCACGGTGGCGCCGGGGACCACCGATCGGGACGGGCTGCTCCCCCTCCAGATCCCGCGGCTGGCGCTGACCGGCGATCAGATCGACCACGTGGCCGACGCGGTCATCGCGGTGCACGGCCAGGCGGACCGCATCCACGGCCTCCGCACCCTCGAGGACGGGGCCTGGCGCGACGAGCTGGCCTTCCACTGGGTCTTCCCGGACCTCGCCCCCTTCCAGGCCACCACCCTCCCGTACCAGATCCACACCGTCGAGCGGGTGGGCGTGCTGACCCGGGCGGCCAGGGAACACGCCATGGAGGAGGCCGGGTACAACACCTTCCTGCTCCGCTCCGCCGACGTGGCCATCGACCTCCTCACCGACTCGGGCACCACCGCCATGAGCTCGGACCAGTGGGCCGCCTACCACGGCGTGCGGGCCGCCGCGGCCGCCTCCGACGAGTACCTCGACCTGGTCGAAGCGATCCGGGACACCTTCGGCTACGACTACGTCATCCCGACCCACCAGGGGCGCGCGGCGGAGCACATCCTCAGCCAGACCCGGATCCTGCCGGGCCAGCTCGTACCCGGCAACATGTACTTCACCACCACCAAGCTCCACCAGGAGCTGGCCGGTGGCGTGTTCGCCGACGTCATCGTGGACGAGGCCCACCAGCCCGAGAGCGACTTCCCGTGGAAGGGCAACATCGACCTGGACAGGCTGGACGGCCTGGTCCGGGAGCACGGCGAGGACCGGATCGCCTATGTCTCCTTCGAGCACTCGGTCAACATGGCCGGTGGCCAGCCGGTCTCCATGGCCAACATGAAGGCGGTCTACGAATACTGCGCGCCCCGGGGCATCCCGGTGTTCTTCGACGCGACCCGGACCATCGAGAACGCCTACATGATCCAGTGGAAGGACGCCGCCTACGCCCACACACCGATCCGGGACATCGTCCGGGAGATGATGCTCTACGGCGACGGCTGCACGGTGAGCGGGAAGAAGGACTTCCTGATCAACATCGGCGGCTGCCTGGCCTTCCGGGACGACCCCCGGTGGGCGGCCGAGGCCGAAGAGCTGCTACGGGTCCACGAGGGCCAGGTCACCGACGGCGGCCTCGCCACCGCCGACCTCGCCGCCATCGCACGGGGCGTCCGGGAGGCCACCGACGACCGCTACATCGGCGCCCGCGTCCAGCAGACCCAGCTCCTGGGCCAGCTCCTCCTCGACGCCGGCATCCCCATCGTCACGCCCCCGGGCAGCCACGCCATCTTCCTCGACGCGCGGCGCTTCCTGCCGCACCTCGACCAGGACCGGTTCCCGGCCCAGCGGCTGGCCGCGGAAATCTACATCGAGTCCGGCGTCCGGACCATGGAGCGGGGCAACGTCTCGAAGGGGCGCGATCCGGAGACCGGCGAGAACTATCGTCCGGCCCTCGAGCTGGTGCGGCTGACCATCCCGCGTCGGGCGTACACCAACGACCACATGCGGGCCGTGGCCGACGCCGTCATCCGGGTCTGGGAGCGGCGCGACACGATCCCCGGGCTGAGATTCACCTACGAGCCGGAGAAGCTCCGCTTCTTCCAGGGCCGCTTCGAGTCGCTGTAGGGCGGACGGGGCGCCCCGTCCGCCCCCCCACCCTGGACTTCCGTCGGGCCGCTCCCCATCTTGGCCGCGGCATGCCCCCTGCCCGAGACGACCCATGACGAGAACCTCCCCTGGTGGCGACCCGGATGCCGGTGTGTCCAGGCCCGGCCTCCACCCCGTCGTCCGGCTGGACTACCTGGTCCGGCTCGCGACCTTCCCCATCGCGGCGCTGGTCATGTACTCGGTGTTCCGCGGCACGGGCCGGGTCACGCCCACCATCATCGCGATGCTGGTGGTCTACAGCCTGGTCCTCCCTCACGTCTACTACGTCATTGCGCGGCGCAGCCGGGACTCCAAGAACACGGAGCTGTGGGCGCTGACCTTCGACTCGTTCCTGATCGGCGGCTGCGTGGCGGGCATGCACTTCAGTCTGTGGCCGAGCGTCATGCTGACCTCGGCGGTGCAGTCGGGGAACCTGAGTGTGGGTGGGATCGGCGTCACGGGCCGGGGCCTGTTGGCGAGCGTGTTCGGCGCCATCGCCGTGGGGCTCCTCACCGGGTTCGAGACCAACTTCTCGGCGGGCGTGGTACCGACGGTGATGAGCATCACGGGCATCTTCGTCTACACGGCGGTGTTCAGCTACCACTCCCACTTCCAGAGCAAGCAGACGGTGCGGGGCCGGAAGCAGATCGAGGCGCACGCCCGGGAGATCGAGCAGCAGCAGGAGGAGCTGGCCCGGGCGAAGGAGGTGGCGGAGTCGGCGAACCGTGCCAAGAGCGTGTTCCTGGCCAACATGAGCCACGAGCTGCGCACGCCGCTGAACGCGATCATCGGGCTCAGCGAGATCATGATCGAGGACGCCGGCTTC
>CAYMLW010000420.1:0-3713 GCA_964391035.1 uncultured Gemmatimonadaceae bacterium | reverse complement strand
TCGAAGGCCGTCAGCGTCTCGTCGAAGCCGCCCACCGCCTCGAGGTGCTCCCGGCGGATCACCGTGGACTGGATCCCGAGCATCTGGACCTGGTAGCGGCCCCGCTCCGGGTCGATCAACCGGTCGGTCACCGTGGGCGACGCGTGGTAGGTCCTCCGGCCGTCCTCGTGGACCCGCCACATGTCGGAGTACACCACGCCGATATCGTCGGGGAGCGCGTCGAAGGCGGCCATCTGACGCGCCAGCTTGCCCGGGAGCCACTCGTCGTCCGAGTCCTGGAAGGCGACGAACTGCGCCCGCGTCTCCCCGATCCCCACGTTCCTCGCCGCGCCCGCACCGCCCCGGGCCGTGGCCACGTAGCGGAGGGCGCCGGCCGGGAAGCGGTCCCGGTAGCCGGCGACCACCGCGCCGGTGCCGTCGGTGGACCCGTCGTCCACCACGATCACTTCGAGGTCGTCGACGCCCTCTTCCTGGGCCAGGATGCTGTCCAGCGCCCGCCCGATCAACGGGGCCCGCTGGTGCGTGGGCAGCACCACGCTCACCCGGGGCGTCATGGCCGGTCCCCGGCGGCGGACGCCGCGGCCCGCGCGTCCCGATCCAGGCCGGTGGCCCGGTCCAGGCCGGTGGCCCGCTCCGGTCCGGCGGCCCGGGGCCGGGACCCGTCGAGGACCTCCGAGACGAGCGCCCGGATCCGGGCCTCGACCACGGGCCGGGCATAGCGCCGGGCCACTTCTTCCCTCGCCGCCGTCCCGAGCTCGACGGCGCGGGCGTCGTCCTGGAGGAGCCGGACACAGGCGGCCGCGAAGTCTGCGGGCGACTCCCGGAGCAGGAGGTGCCGGTCGTCGTCGAGTCCCAGGCCGGCGGCGCCGAACCGGGTGGCCACCACGGGCCGGGCGTGGGCCGCCGCCTCGAGGATCTTGATGCGGGTGCCGCCGCCGAGCCGGACGGGGCAGCACACCACCCGGGTCCGGCGGTAGAGGGCGTCGAGGTCCTCGACGAAGCCGGGGATCTCGATGCCGGGAACCGGGTGGCCGACGCCGGACCCCCCTCTGACCGCCCCTGGGATCCGGTCCGGGTCGGGCCCGGCCAGGACCAGGCGGGCGTCGGGCACGTCGGCCCGGACCCGGGGCCACACGTGCCGGATCAGCCACGCCGCCGCGTCGGCATTGGGCCGGTATCGGTACGTGCCGAGGAAGAGGAGCGTCGAGCCCCTCGGCTCGGTCACCCGGTCCGGGACCGCGACGGCGTTCGGCGCGTGCCGGACGGTGCCGGCCCCTGAGAGCCGGGCGACGCGGCGGACTTCGGGGGCGGCGCTGACGAAGGTGCGGTCGGCGAGCCGGACGGCCCGACGGACCGACCACGCCAGTGCCGGGACCTCGAGCCAGCGGGCCGGCGAGAGCGTGCGGTCCCGGCGGGCCGCGCGAAGGGCCTTGCGGTGCTCGACGTCGTCCAGGTCGAGGAGGATCGGCACGGCGGGCCGTCGAGGGCGCAGGAGGAGGGGCGCCATGGCGCCGAGCCGGAAGGCGAACACGGCGTCGGGGGCCCGGGCCAGGGCCGCCTCGAAGGCCGCCCCCTGGGCCCGGCCGGCGGTGCGGAGCTCGAGATGCTGGTGGTACGCGCTGACCGCGCCACGACGGAGCGCCCGCGCCGCCCGGCCGCTTCGACCCGCCGGTCCCGACGCCCGGTCCGCGTCCCCGACCGGGCACAGCGTGATGTCGATGGGCAATTTCCAGCGCTCACGCAGCCGCCGGTGCCGGGCGGCCGCCGCGGCGGTATCGGCCGCCACGCCCGGGGACACGAAGAACAGGATCTCGACGGCGCCGAGCTCGCACAGGACCCGGAGGAAGTGCTCGAGGCGCTGGTACACGCCGAACACGTCCCGGTCCGGGTGGGTCGGGTAGAACTCGGTGACGACGAGGAAGCGCACTGGGTGTGTGGACGTTCGCCAGGTGGAAGTGATCGGCGAGGAATATGCGGCGGTGGTGGAGTCGCTACAAGCGACGGCCCCACGTCCACGGGGATCCGCCAGGCGAGCCCGCCGTGACGTGGGGCGCGGTTCCCACGTGTCGGTCGCTGTAGATGCGGCCCCGGAGGTCCACGGCTCAGTCGCTCCGTAGCCGGGGCTGCCGCTCTTCCATGTAGGCGACGAAGGCCGGGGCCACCGCCGGCCTGACCTGGGGCCACGTCCGCTCCAGCAGCCGGCTGTTCAGGAGCAGGTGCCACCCGAGCCGGTCCAGCGCGTCCGGCTCGAGGAGCTTCTGCTCCACCTGGAGGTGCACCGTCTCGAAGAGCCGCACGCTCGCCACCACGTACGAGCGCAGGAGGTATCGGTCCGAGTCGCTGACGGCCGCCCACGCCGCGGAGTCGGCGGTCGTCGCGAGCAGGACCAGGTCGTTGAGCGCGCGGTTGCCCGCGCGGTCCATCTAGGTCCCCGCCACCGCGATCCCGAGCTCCCGGTAGGCGGCCGCCCGCGCCGCGATCCGGTTCTCCCGGATCTCGAGGCCCACGAACACCAGCGACGCGATGACGCCCAGGAGGGCTACGGCTTCCCCGACGTCTCGGATGGAACGCTTGGACATGGAGTGCCTGGATCCGGTTCGAGGTGCGATGCGTCAGTCGGCGGACGAGCGGAGCAGCTCCCGGAGGGCGACCCCCTTGTCTCGCTGGTCCGCCAGGAGACTGAGCTGCTGGCTCATGGTAAGTATGACCATTTCGAGCGCGCGTGCCACGCTTTCGTCCGCCCGGAGACCGGGGATGTCCAGGTCCGGCAGACGGGTGATGTCCCCGGGGGTGGTCCCTTCGACCTGTCGCGTGCCGGAGTAGAACTGCTCGGCCACCTCGGCCGCGTCCAGGTACGTGTACAGCCGGGGGCGGTAGCGCGTCCAGAAGACCGTCGCGCGAGACAGGGATACTTCACCGCACCTTCCCCAGTAGCAGGGCGAATGCCGGTCGGACCAGGAAATGGGCGGCGGCGGATATGGCGGCGGCGACGGACGCGGCGATCGTTGGCAGGGCTGCGCCGAAGACGAACGTCATGCCCAGCACGAACCCGAACACGTACTCCGCCCGGTAGATCGGAAGGACGAGGCCCGATACCAGTGTCGCGAAGAAGAGGCCCGAGGAGACGGACTCGTACCCCGCCGCGAAGGACGCTGCAAGCGCTACCCCGACGAGGAGCGCACCCGTGAATCCCGCCACGGCCCTGGCCGCGGCGCCCTCGTTGGTACGGGCACGGGCGGTGACCACCCCAGACGCGAACCATCCCAGCAGGGGAAGGATAAGCAGCCCCCACCAGTTGGACACCGCTGGCAGATCACTGCGGTCGAGCAGGTGATGGCTCTTGACGCCCCCTTGGGTGATCTCCCAGCCGAGATGGAGCGTGGCTGCCAGGAGCCCGAAGCCCAGCCCGTAGGGCAGGAGGCTGTGCGTCTTACCGTTCGCCATCATCACTCCTCGGATCGGTCAGTCAGCTCCCCGTACACCCCGCTGCGGACCAACATGCACGGTGCGCGCGCCCCATGCGAGGAGCAGCCGGGAGCGACCGATCCTTCGGGCGGGGCGGGATGGGCACGGTGCATTTGGTCGAGGACCTCCGCCACGAGCGGAAGGTGGCGCTCAAGGTGCTGCGCCCCGAGCTGGCTGCCGGGCAGCTCTTCTACGTGATGCCGTACGTGGAGGGCGAGACGCTGCGGGACCGCTCCCAGACGGGCGCG
>CAYMLW010000419.1:0-3723 GCA_964391035.1 uncultured Gemmatimonadaceae bacterium | reverse complement strand
GCGCCACGCCCTGCCCCGCCCAGCGCCCTGCCCCGCCCAGCGCCCTGCCCCGCCCAGCGCCCCCCCGCCCAGCGGCTGCGTCGACGCGGGATGAGGTGTCCCGCGTGCGACCAGCCCGGGCTCCGCCAGAGGGCGCAGCCGGGCCAGAACGAGGTCACCCCACTCCCCAAGTGGGGAGGCGGCGCGACTAGTCGTCCTGCATGGTGAACCAGACGATGACGATGGCGCCGACGATGAGGATGGCCCAGGCCGCGGGATGAAGGATCATGGGTCGCGGTTCGCGAGAGGGGTTCTGTCCGAATGGATCGGCCCTGGCGCCCCACCGCGCAAGTCCGCGGTCCGTCCCGACGCCCGGGCACGGGGAACGAGCAAGGGCGCCGACCCCCCGGCCGACGCCCTCACCCTCTACCCTCAACCCTCGATTCTCGATTCTCGATTCTCGATTCTCAGATCCCTACCAGATCTTCACCCGCTGCTCCGGCGCGATCCACATCCCGTCGCCCGGCTGCACGTCGAAGGCCTCGTAGAACGCCGGCATGTGGGCCACGATGCCGTTGGTCCGGTACTCGCTCGGCGAGTGGGGGTCGGTCATGATCCGGTTCCGCAGCTCCTCCTCCCGGTAGAGCCGGCGCCAGACCTGGGCCCAGCCCATGAAGAAGCGCTGGTCGCCCGTCAGCCCGTCGATGACCGGGGCCTCCTCGCCGCCGAGCGACAGCCTGTACGCCTTGTACGCCACGGCCAGCCCGCTCAGGTCGCCGATGTTCTCGCCCAGCGTCATCCGCCCGTTCAGGTTCAGTCCTTCCAGCGGCTCATAGGCATCGTACTGCTCGACGAGCATGTTCGCCCGCATCTCGAAGGCCTCGGCGTCCTCCTCGGTCCACCAGTCCCGCAGGTTGCCGTCGCCGTCCGACTTCCGGCCCTGGTCATCGAAGCCGTGGCTGATCTCGTGCCCGATCACCGCGCCGATGGCGCCGTAGTTCACCGCGTCGTCCGCCGCGAGATCGAAGAACGGGGGCTGGAGGATGGCGGCCGGGAACACGATCTCGTTCCGGGTCGGATTGTAGTACGCGTTCACCATATAGGGCGGCATGCCCCACTCGTGGGGGTCGATCGGGCCGCCGAGGTCGGAGACCATGTCGTCGTACTGGAACTCGCGCACGCGACGCAGGTTCTCCAGGAACTCGCCCTCGACGATCTCGAGCCCGGAGTAGTCCTCCCACACGTCCGGGTACCCGATCTTCGGCGTGAACCTGGCCAGCTTCTCCCTGGCCTGCTCTTTCGTGGCCGGCCCCATCCACTCGAGCTCGTCGATCCCCCGGTCGAACGCCACGAGCAGGTTCCCCACCAGCTCGTCCATTCGCTGCTTCGCCTCATCCGCGAAGTGACGCTCCACGTAGAGGCGGCCCAGCACGTCCCGCAGCGACCCGCCCACGACGCTGATCCCACGCTTCCAGCGCGGCCGCTGCTCGTCCACCCCCGACAGCGTCCGGCTCCGGAAATCGAAGTTCGCGTCCACGAAGTCCGAGCTCAGATACGCCGCCGCGCCGTCCAGGAAGTGGAAGGTCATGTACGCCTTCCACGTGTCCATCGGCGTCGTCGTGACGATCCCGTCCACCGCCTCGAAATACGACGGCTGCCGGATCACCACCTCCTCGGCCGCACCCAGCTTCGCCGCCTCCAGGTACGCCGCCAGGTCCAGCGATCCCATCAACGCGTCCGCCTCCGCCACCGTCATCTTGTTGTACGTGGCGTTCCGGTCCCGGTTCTGCGTCCGCGTCCAGTGCTCCTCCGCCAGCGCCGTCTCCAGCGCCACGATCGCCCCGGCATGGGCCGCCGGCTCCGGATGGTCGGCCAGCCTCAACAACGTGGCGATGTAGTCCTCGTACGCCGATCGGACCCGGTCGAACTGCTCGCCCTCCCGGAAATAGTAGTCCCGGTCCGGCAGGCCCAGCCCGCCCTGGCCCATGTACGTGATGTGACGGTCCGACTGCTTCTGGTCGATGTACACGTAGCTGCCGAACGGGCCCAGTCCGCCCAGCGGCGCCATCCCACCCCAGAACGCCGCCAGCTCGCCGCGCGACGACAACGCCGCGATCCGATCCAGCTGCGCCCGGACCGGGGCCAGCCCCAGCGCCTCGATCCGCGCCGTGTCCATGAACCCCCGGTACAGCGCCCCCACCTTCTGGGCATCGCTGCCGTTCGCCGCCGTCCGGTCCGCCGCGACCGCCTCCACCAGCTCCCGCAGGTCCTCCTCCGCCTGCACGCTCAGCTCCGTGAACGACCCGTAGTTCGACCGGTCCGATGGGATCTCCGTCCGCTCCAGCCACTTCCCGTTCACGTGACGGTAGAAGTCGTCCTGCGGTCGCACGCTCTCGTCGATGTTCTCCAGCGCGATCCCGCTCTCCAACGACGACTCCGCCACCGCCGGCCCAGCGGCCTCCGCCACCGCCGGCCCAGTGGCCTCCGCCACCGCCGGCCCAGCGGCCTCCGCCACGCCGGACTCGCCCGCCAACTTCCCGCTCGGCCCGCTATCCGACCGCGCTGCCGCCTGCCCGCCCCCCGACGCACACCCGCCAAGCACCAGCAGCACCAGCGAAAGCGCACCTGCCATGATACGTCGCGACATCCTCGCCCTCTCCATTCTCGTTGCTCCTCTGTCCCAACCCTGGGGACGCTCCAGACCCCTCGGAACGTTGCCCGCACTCCCTACGAACCACCACCCCCACAGGTTCCGTCCCCCACCCTCGCCCTCACCCATGCCCATGCCCTCACCCACGCCCATGCCTCTTGACACCCCGACCTTATGCTACAATACTAGCATCATGCTACAGAATTAGCACTCAACGCTCACCCGCCCCCGGACATCCCTCATGACAGACCCACACCCGTACCAGGAGCTGAGTCGCAGGGAGCGACAGATCATGGACGTGATCTATCGCCGCGGCCGGGCGGCGGTGGCCGAAGTCCGGGCCGAGCTTCCGGATCCGCCGAGCTACTCGGCCGTGCGGGCGATGCTCGGGAAGCTGGAAGCGAAGGGCTACCTGAGCCACGAGCAGGACGGCCCGCGCTACGTGTACCTGCCGACTACGCCGCGGGACGAGGCCCGGGAGGGCGCGCTGTCGCGGATGGTGCGGACGTTCTTCGAGGGGAGCGTGGTGCAGGCCACGGCCGCGATGCTGGATCTGGAGTCGAGCGAGCTGTCCGACGAGGAGCTGGACGAGCTGTCGTCGTTGATCGAAGAGGCGCGCAGGAGGGGACGCTGATGTCGAACATGATTCCGCTGGACGCCGTGCCGCTGCTCCTGGACTGGGCGGTGCGGGCGCTGCTGATCCTGACGGTTGCGGGCGCCGCCGCGCTGCTGCTGCGTCGCGCCTCGGCGGCCGTCCGACACCTGGTGTGGACGCTCGGGCTGACCGGAGTGCTCCTCGTTCCGGCGCTCCAGCCCGTGGTCCCGGCGATGGCGCTGCCCGTTCCGCACTGGGCCGCGGCCATCGTCGACGCCCCCGCCCCCGTGACCACGGCGGCCGCCACCCGCAGCGCATCGACATCGACGACGTCGACGGCCGCGTCGTCGCCGGGCACGGCCCAGCGCACCGGGAGCCAGCCGGCCGCGAGCCTGTCCGCGTCCTCGTCGGCCGCCACGAAGCCCGCCGCACAGGCCGGCGATCCCGACCCGGCTTCGGCTTCCCTCGCATCCGTGTCCCCCCCCCCGGCCCCCCCCCC
>CAYMLW010000418.1:0-3760 GCA_964391035.1 uncultured Gemmatimonadaceae bacterium | reverse complement strand
CGGCTTGCCGTCGCCTCGTCGCGGTGGAACCACGGCTGACCCCCCCCCGGCTCTGGACTCGCGGCCCGCCCTCGCCTCAGTCCACGGCCACGCCCACAGCACCAGCGACTCGCCGGAAAACATCGAGCTGCCGCTGGGCCTCGGGGCGACCGGCGGCGGCCCGTGCCCGTACGGTGCCGGAGTGTTCGCGGCGGAGGTCGTAGATCGCGTTCTGCACGTTCCAGAGGCTGGCCTTGAAGGGGGCGTCCTCGGCGAGTGCTACGGCGACGTCGAGGCGCTCGAGGCGGTGGATGTCGTCGGGGGCCTCGGCCAGTGATCGGGCCATGGCCTCGAGGGTCCGCTGGTAGGCGAAGCCGAGGCCCTCGATGTCGAGCATGATTTCGCGACGAGCGGCATCGTCGAGGAGCGCCCGGACGCGGTCGAGGTCCATGTCGATGTCTGAGACCTCCCGGACCAGGTCGGTGTTCAGGACGTACTCGCCGGCCAGCGAGAGTGCGGTGGGCATGGGGATGGCGAGGTCGTGGAGGAAGCGCATGAGGGGCGCGTTCTGGTCGTAGACCTGGCGGTAGTGCCGCTCGGCGTCGGTGATCGTGGACCGGATGATCTGGTCGAGGACCAGCCGCCGCTGGTCCTGGAAGAGGGATCGGAGGTTGTAGGTGGCGTTCGGGAAGTGGCGGTCCAGGGTCCGGATCGTGTCGGTGAAGTCGGCGGCCTCGAACGGCGCGGTGACGTCCTCCCGCATGGCGGCGAACTCGGTCTGGTCCACGAAGGGGCGGACGCCGGCGTGGAGGGTGTGGTCGCCGAGGTGGAGGGCGCCGTAGCTCAGGACCTGGGTCTCCTTGGTGACCCGGGAGGTGACGGTGATGAGCCCGGTGGCGAGGCGGGCGCGGCCGGCCTCGTGGATCTTCCGGTCCGCGACATCGAGGTCGTAGCAGTACTCCCTGGTCTGGCCGCCCGGGTCCTCGAAGAGCGACGAGACGGCGAAGTGGGCGCCCACCTCGAGGAGGTCGACCCGGGCGTCCCGGACGGTGCGGTCGTAGATGGCGCGCCCGTCGCCCTTGCCGGGCAGGTTGGACCGGGCGTCGGAGAGGGCCTCGAGGAAGGGGGGCTCGATGTCGTCGTCGAACAGCTCCTCGGCGAGCTGGATGGCGCGACCGGCGTAGCGCAGCACCTGGACGGTCTCGATGCCGGACAGGTCGTTGAAGAACCAGCCGCAGCTCGTGTACATGAGCAGCGCCTGCCGCTGGATCTCCAGCAGCTTCGTGAGGCGGATCCGGTCGGCCTCGTCCAGCGCCCGGCCGGCATGACGCTCGAGGAACGCCTCGATCACCGCCGGCTCGCGGTCGAGGACCACGTCGATGTAGTCGTCCCGGGCGGCCCACGGCTCCTCGACGAGCTCGGCGGCGGCCCGTTCGTAGCGCGGCGCCAGGTCGTCGCGCAGGTCGTCGAGGGCGCGACGCAGCGGCTCCCGCCACGCCTGTCTCCACTCGGGCGACCCGCCGGTGCTGCAGCCGCAGTCGGAGCGCCAACGCTCGACGCCGTGGGCACAGCTCCACGACGAGTCCTCCACGATCTCCGCTTCCCAGGTGGGCGGGTGGTGCTCGAGGAACTCGCCGTAGTTGGTCAGCCGGACATCGTCGCGCCGCTCGATCAGCCGGAGCGCCCGGGCCAGCGCCATGTCGCCGTGCCGGTGGTGGTGGCCGTAGGTCTCGCCGTCGGTGGCGATGTGGCCGAGCTGCGGCCCCTCCCGGTCACGGAGCGTGTCCAGCAGCCGGTTCGCGAACCGGTCCCCGCTCCGGAGCAGTCCCTCGAACGCCACCGCCCGGGAGATCGGGCCGTGGTAGAAGAAGAGCACGATCTCGCGTCCGCTCGGCAGCCGGCAGAGGTACGGCCGCGTCGGGTCGACCCGCCCGCCCGTCACGTCCTGCCACTCCGTTTCCATGGTCGCGTCCGTGTCGGGGTCCCGGCCGGTGGCCATGCCCGCAGGCCCGGCCCCGGTCTCCACCGCGTCGCTCAACGGCCGCACCCTCGCCGCCTGGTTCGGCGCCAGGATCGTGAACCGGATCCCCTGCTCGGCCAGCGCCTCGAGGGAGGCCGTGTTCGCCGCCGTCTCGGCCAGCCACATCCCCTCCGGCGGCCGGCCGAACCGGTGCTCGAAGTCCCGGACCCCCCAGACCACCTGGGTGCGCCGGTCCCGGTCATTGGCGAGTGGCATGATGACGTGGTTGAAGACCTGGGCCAGCGCCGACCCGTGGCCGCCGAACCGCTCCATGCTCCGGCGGTCGGCGTCCAGCACCGCCTGGTACGTGGTCGGGTCGTGGTCCTCGAGCCACTGGAGGAGCGTGGGCCCGAAGTTGAAGCTGATCCGCTCGTAGTTGTTCGACAGCTCCCGGATCAGGCCGTCCCCGTCCAGGATCCGGGACACCGCGTTCGGCCCGTAGCACTCGGCCGTGACCCGCTCGTTCCAGTCGTGGAACGGGTACGCCGAGTCCTGCCGCTCGATGGCCTCCAGCCACGGGTTCTCCCGCGGCGGCTGGTAGAAGTGGCCGTGGATGCAGAGGTAGCGCGGTTGCGTCATGCTTTCGTGCGCCTGGTGGGGCGGTGTGGTGAAGTCGCTCACTGTTCGATTCGCTCGCTATCGCTCGCTGTTCGGTCGTTCGCTTCGCTCACTCTTCGGCCGCTCGCTGCGCTCGCTGTTCGGCCCCGCCCGTCCCCCCCGAACGGCGTGCTGTCCCCGCGTGTTGTCCCCGCGTGGGGTCCTTGCGAGGCCAAAGGCGGAGCGCCGAACAGTGAGGCCCCGCAGGGGCTGAACGTCCGGACAGCGGAGGGCCGCAGACCCGACGCGACCGAACAGCCGGGCCGCAGGCCCGACGCGGCCCAACAGCGAGCGCGTCAGCGCGAGCGTCCGTCATGCCGGCGTCAGGATCAACGCCCCCAGCGGCGGCAGCTTCAGCGACAGCGCGTGCTTCCGGCCGTGCGCCCCTTCGTCGTCGGCCACCACCACCACCTGGTCCGCGGCGTACCCGCTGCCGCCGTACTCCTCGCGGTCGCTGTCGAGGCGGACCCTCCACTCCCCACCCACGGGGACGCCGATCCGGTAGTCGTCCCGGGGGGCCGGCGTGAAGTTGTAGACGCACAGCGCCACGTCGTCGGCCTCGCGACCCCGCCGCAGAAACGCGAGCACGCTGTTGGCCCGGTCGTCGCCGACGATCCACTCGTAGCCCTCGGGCATCACGTCCTTGGTGTGCAGCGCGGGCGTGCTCCGGTAGACGTCGTTCGCGGCCACGGTGAAGCGCCAGAGCCCCTTGTGGCCGGGCTGTTCGAGGAGCCCCCAGTCGAGCTCGCCGTCATGGGCCCATTCGGCGCCCTGGCCGAACTCGCCGCCCATGAACAGCAGCTTCTTCCCCGGCTGGCCGTACATGTAGCCCAGCAGGAGCCTCAGATTGGCCCGCTTCTGCCAGTCGTCGCCCGGCATCTTGCCGAGCAGCGAGCCCTTGCCGTGGACCACCTCGTCGTGGCTCAGCGGGAGCGTGTAGTTCTCGCTGAACATGTACACGCCCCGGAACGTGATCTCGTCGTGGTGGTGGGTCCGGTGGATGGGGTCCCGGGCCATGTACTGGAGCGTGTCGTGCATCCAGCCCATGTCCCACTTGTAGCCGAACCCCAGCCCGCCGACGCTCGTCGGCCGGCTCACCATGGGCCACGCGGTGGACTCCTCCGCGAACGTCTGGACGCCGGGGAAGTCCTCGAGATTATCAGG
>CAYMLW010000417.1:0-3781 GCA_964391035.1 uncultured Gemmatimonadaceae bacterium | reverse complement strand
GGGGATGAGGGAGAGGCGACCGACCACGTGGAAGGGCGCCTGGTCTTCGTCCCACTCGATGGCGGCGTTCTCGACCCAGAACGACGGGTCGCGGGTCTTCCCCCGGTAGGTCATGGTCTCGGCGTCCAGGAGCTGGACGGCGAAGTCCCACGCGGCCACCGGCGAGTCCTCGACGAGGTGCCGGAGGAGCTCGGCCCGGAGCATGTCCGGCCCGGGCGTCATGGGTTCGGCGTGGTTGTGGCGACGGGGGATCAACGAGTACTTGATGGCCTGGTCCGGCCCGAGGGTGAACGGCACCGTGCTCCAGTACCGCTGGACCTGGAACGCCTCGCGCGCGTGGGCCTTCTTCTGCCGCCCGCCCCGGACCGCGGTCTGGATGAAGTGCCACTGCTCCCGTGGCGACAGCCGGGCCAGCACGCCCAGCGCCTTCCACGGCGACGGCGCCGCCAGCACCCGCATCAGCACCGCGAAGTCGTGGACGGTATTGATCGGGAAGATCGGCGAGTTGTTCATCGAGAAGTCGACCCGCCGCCCGTCCAGGTCCACGCTGAACGAGCACGCCCGGACGTCCGGCTTCTCGTCCGACTGGACCCGGGACTCCGCGTTGGCGAACCGCACCGTGGCCGGATAGACTCCCGGCCGGGCGAACGGCCCCCGGGCGAGGCGAGCGACGAAGTCCGCCCCGAGGTCGGCCGAGCCATGGGAGTCGGCCGAGCCATGGGAGTCGGCCGGGCCGTGGGAGTCGGCCGGGCCGTGGGAGTCGGCCGGGCCGTGGGAGTCGGCCGAAGCGCCGGAATCCGGCCCCGCCGGCCCCGTCAGCCGCGAGCCGTCAGCCGTCAGCGCGGCGCCAGCCGCCCAGCCGTCAGCCGTCAGCCCGAGCTCGAAGACCTCGAACGTCGCCCGGGCCCCGACGCCCTTCGCGTGGGTGCCGCGCTGGAGGGGGAGGCCCTCGTCGTCGGCGAACCGTCGCTGGAGCGTGAGGATGTGGGCCGTGACCTCGGCGATGTCGGTGGCCTCGTTCTCGGGGACCTTCTCGAATCGTGACATGGGGGCGTTGGGCAGGGGCTCGGGTCGCGGCACTGGGCCGGTGGTCAAGGTGTCGTGTCGGGGGCTCGTTACAGGGCCGGGGCTCCGGGACCGGCCGACCTCAGCCCAGTTGATCGAGGAGGGCCCGGGCCGCCCGGAGGTCGGCGGTGTCGAAGCCTTCGGTGAACCAGTCGTAGACGGGCCGGAGCTCGGCCCGGGCGACGTCGTCGCGGCCCTCGGAGTGGAGGAGCCGGGCGAGGCTGGTGGCGGCCCGGAGCTCGAAGGAGCGGGCCCGCTGCTCCCGGGCCTTCGCCAGCGCCGCCCGGATGGCCTCCTCGCCTTCTTCACGCCGGCCGTCGAGGAGGAGCAGCTCGCCGTGGACGCGGTGGAGCTCGGCGATGAAGCCGCGCTCGTGGGTCCGCTCGGCGTGCTCGAAGCCTTCGGTCACGGCGGCGAGGCCCTCCTGGACGCGGCCGGCCATGCGGTGGCAGTCGCCGAGGAGGGCGAGGAAGGTGGGTCGGACGAGGCCGGACCGGAGGCGATCGAGGGCGTCGAGGGCGTCGGTGAGCCGGCCGGCGCCGTCGTCGACGCGGCCGGCGCCGGCCATTGCGGCGGCCTGGAAGCAGCGGCCCCACTCGCCCTCGTGTGCGAACTCGAACTCGGCGCACATGTCGATGATCTCGTCGCCGAGGTCGATGGCGCCGTCGTACTCGCCCCGGTAGAGGTGGATGCCCTGCTTGACGATGAGGGCGAAGACCAGCGTGGCCGGCTGTCGCTGGGACCGGCCCAGATCGACGGTCTCCCGGCTCCGATCGAGGGCCTGGTCCGGGTAGCCCAGCGACCAGAGGGGGCGGCTGGACATGGCCCGGGCGATCATACCCGGGTCGATGGCGAAGAGGGCGTTGTAGTGGGCGTGGTCGGCGGGGTCGTGGAGCTCCCGGGCCCGCTCGAGGAGCCGGTTCGACTCGACCAGCTCGCCCAGGAACTCGTGGGACACGCCGGCCACGTGGTGCACGGCGACGAGGTAGTCGTCGCGGCCCGAGGCCTCCGCCTGCTCCATCAGCAGCGCCATCTGCTCGGCGACTACCTCGAGGTCGCCCTTGATCATGTAGAAGAACGTGAGGTTCCACTGGACGGGGAACAGCTCGGGCGGGTCATTGAGCTGCTGGCAGAGCTCCCGGGCCCGGCCGAAGGTGTCCTCGAGCTCCTTCGACGCCCAGCCGTGGACGGAGCGCTGGGCGTGGCCCCGGACCATCTGGAGCCCGAGCTCGAGCTGGTGCCGCTCGGGGCCCTCGGGCAGCGCCCCGAGCCCGTCGAGCCCCCGCTCCGCCAGGGCCAGCGCCTCGGCGTAGCCGAAGAGCGTGATCGCCCGCTGGGCCGCGACGAAGAAGTACTGCGCGCTCCTGGCGAAGTCCCGGGCGGTCTCGTAGAGGACGGCCAGGCGGGCGGCGAGGGCCGGGTCGTCTCGCTGGTGGGACTCGAGGGAGGCGGCGATCCGGCCGGCGAGCTGGCCCCGGCGGGTCGGCCGGAGCGAGTCGAAGAGGGCGTTCTGGTAGAGGACGTGGACGAACTGGTAGCGGACAGTCAGGGTGCGGTCCGGGAACTCGTGCTCGTCGATCTGGCGGACGAAGACATGGACCCGCTCGAGGGCCTCGAGCATGTCCTCGACGTCGACGGGGTCCAGCCCGAGGGCCTCGGCGAGGGTGGCGGAGTCGAACTCGTGGCCCTGGACGGCGGCGGCGGTGAGGAGGCGCTGCTGGTCGCCATCGAGCTGTTCGATCTTCCGGGCGATCATCCCCTTCACCGACTCCGGGAGCCGTCCCTCATCGCCGGCCGCGGCCTCGCCCAGCCGCCAGCCGTCGCCGTCCTGGACGATGCCGCCGGAATCGCCCAGGTAGCGGACCAGGTCGGCCATGAAGAGGGGGCTGCCCTCGGTCCGCCGGTGGACCCGCTCGACGAAGGCGGCGGGGAGCGAGTGGCCGGGGAACTGGAGCTCGAGGTAGTGCTCGACGTCGTCGCGTGAGAGGAAGCCGAGCTCGACCTCGGCGTAGACGCCCCGGGCCTGGAGGTCGCTCCGGATGGCGAGGAACGGATGGTCCACGACGGCCATGTCGGAAGGACGGTAGCCCGTCAGGACCATGACGCGCATGCCGTCGAGGCGGCCGGCCAGGTAGTTGAGGAGGTCGACGGTCGAGAGGTCGGCCCAGTGCAGGTCGTCGATGACCAGGATCAGGGGCTTCAGCCGCGACACCTGCTCGAGCAGCGCCGCCAGCTCCCGCTTCATCCGCTCCTGCGACGCCGCCGGCGCCGCCTCCCCGGGCTCCGTCCCGGGCCCGGCAGCGTCGTTCGCTGCGGCGCCGGACCGGTCCGCCGGGGAGCGAGCCCCGTCGCCCTGCGCGGAGCGAGCACCGGTACTCGCCGGGGCGCCCCCGTCCACGGCGAGCTGGGCGTACCAGGTCGGGGCCACGGAGCGCATGACCGTGTCGAAGGACGGGCCGGTGGCCGGGTTCCGGAGCTCGTCGAGGGCCTCGAGGATGGGCAGGTAGGCCTCGGACCCCGCCAGCGATTCCGAGCACCGGCCCTCGGCGATGGTCGGACCGTCGGGCGCCGCCCGGGTCTCGGCCAGGAAGTCGTCGAGCAGGCTGGTCTTGCCGATGCCCGGCTCGCCGGTGATCGCGACGATGCCGCTCTGCCCCGCGCCGGCCCTCTCGTACGCATCCCGAAGCCAGGCCCGCTCCTTCTCCCGGCCCACGGT
>CAYMLW010000416.1:0-3787 GCA_964391035.1 uncultured Gemmatimonadaceae bacterium | reverse complement strand
GACTCCGGCGCCACTTCGACGTGATCCTCTTCCCGGACCAGGGACGGACGGGGCGCGCGATCTTCCACGGCCTCGACCCCGACCACGGTCCGCTCCCCTACCGCCGGTCCGACGAGGCGCCGAGTCTGGGCGCCCCCGACGCCACCGACGACATGACCGGCGGGATGGGGCTCGAGGGCCTGATGTCGCTCCGGGACTTCGTCGCCGAGGGCGGGACCTTCATCGCCCTTCGCTCCGCCAGCACGCTCCCGGTGGAGATGGGACTTATCCGGGACGTATCGGTCCGGGACGCGCCCGACGGCCTCTTCGTCCCCGGCTCCCTGGTCCGCGGCGCCGTCGCACGGGCCGACCATCCCATCGCGTACGGCTTCGGCGACTCGCCCGTCCTCCACCACCGCTTCGGCCCGTACCTCGCCGTCCCGGACGATGCCCGGGCCGAGGAGCTGGTCGTGGTCCGCTACGGCGAGGGCGATATCGCGGTCAGCGGCCTGGTGCAGGGGGGGGACGGATTGGCCGGCGAGCCGGCCATCGTGAGCGTTCCGGATGGGAAGGGCGTCTGGGTCCTCTTCGGCTTCAATCCCCTCAATCGCCACCAGACCCACATGAACTTCGGATTCGTGTGGAACGCCATCCTCCACTGGGACGATCTGACCCCTGACGCTTGACGTCTGGCAACAATGGATGGACAGTGGTGTGGGGGCGGTGTGGCCGTCCCCGACGAGATTGGCTGGCGATACGCCGCGGGAGGATAGATGAACGTACTGGTGCTGAATGTCGGATCGTCCACGGTCAAGTTCCAGGTGATCCGCACCGACAAGGAGCGGATCGACGAGGACCGGGACGAGAAGCTGGCGATGGGGGTGGTCGAGCGGATCGGGGGCGAGGCGGTGCTGTCGCTCTGGTCGAGCGAGCGCGGGAGCCGCCGGACCACGGCCTCGATCCGGGATATCCGGGGGGCGATCGACTGGATCCTGAAGTGGCTGACCTCCGAAGGCTCGGGCGTGGATATCCGCAGCCTGAGCGAGATCGAGGCCGTCGGTCATCGGATGGTGCACGGCGCCGAGTCGTTCTCGGCCTCCGTGCTCCTGACACAGGACGTGCTCCAGGAGCTGGACGATCACATCGAGCTGGCGCCGCTCCACATGCCCTACAACCTGGCCGGGGTGCGGGCGGTGCGGGACTCCCTGGGCGAGGTTCCCCAGGCGGCCGTCTTCGACACGGCGTTCCACAGCACGCTGCCGGAGACGTCCTACCTCTACGCCATCCCGTACTCCCTGTACCGGCGCCACAAGATCCGCCGGTACGGGTTCCACGGCACCTCCCACCGGTACGTGGCCTATCGCTATCGCAAGCTGACCGAGCGGGGCCGCGACGAGGTCAACATCGTCACGCTCCACCTGGGCAACGGGTGCTCCGCGTGCGCGATCAAGGACGGCAGGAGCGTGGACACGTCCATGGGCTTCACGCCCCTGGAAGGGCTGGTCATGGGCACCCGGGCCGGCGACGTGGACCCCGCCATCCTCGACTACATCGCCGTCAAGGAGGGGCTCGACCTGCGCGGCGTCGAGAACCTGCTCAACAAGCAGTCCGGGCTCCTCGGGATCTCGGGGCTGACCAACGACATGAGGGAGCTGCTGGAAGAGGCGGACGAGAACTACGACCGGCGGGCACGTCTGGCCATCGAGATCTTCTGCTACCGGGCCCGCAAGTACATCGGCGCGTACCTGGCGGCCATGGGTGGCGCCGACGCCATCGTGTTCACCGGCGGCATCGGCCAGAACGCACCCATCATCCGGGCGACCATCCTCGAGGGCTTCGCCTGGCTCGGGGTCGAGCTCGACGATGAGATGAACGCGTCCACGGTCGGCCAGGAGGTGGGCCGCATCTCCAGGGACGGCTCCCGCATCTCCGCCTGGGTGATCCCGACGGACGAGGAGCTGCTGATCGCCCGCGACACCGTGCGTCTCGTCCTCGGCCTCGAGTTCCCCTCCTGACCGGTGACCGGCGCGTAGGGAATGGCGGACTCTCCCGGACGACCCCGGCTCAGTCCGGCGACCTGCCGTTCTTCCCGAAGGCCTCGTACGCCTTGATGGCGAGCCAGCCGATGAAGACGAGGGGCGCCACCGTGAAGAGCAGGAAGCCGATCAGGCCGAATGCCGCCCCCAGGAGTGAGAGGACGATCTTGATCGCGAGGATCGCCAGTACACCGATGACGATCCAGGTCACGATACGGTTGAGCAGCGACTTCTTCTCGTCCATGGTCTCCTCCTTCATGTTTGCGCCGACCATCCCTACGTTCGGGGCCCCACGGAGTTTCATCCGCGCGGCCGGCACGTCTCCTGCCATCGGAACAGGTCCGTGATTCCCGGGTCGGAAATGGCGATGCACGAGCCGCTGATGCACATGTTCGAACGTCGATTCGGCACCCCGCCGGTGTCGGTGGCGGAGCTGCGTGCCGACGGCTCGAATCGCAGCTATTTCCGACTCGTCGGTCCCGCCATGGAGCGGGCCATCGGCGCGTTCGGTCCCGACGCGGAAGAGAACCGCGCCTTCTTTTCGTACAGCCGGACGCTGCGAGAGGCGGGCTTCAACGTGCCGGCGCTGTACGAGACGGATGAGAGCCGGGGTCTCTGGCTGGAAGAGGACCTCGGGGACACGACGCTCTTCGACGCCCTGGTGAATGCCAGGAGCCGGGAGGAGGGCCCGTTCCCGGAGTCGATGATCCCGGTGTACCAGATGGTACTCGAGGAGCTGCCCCGGATCCAGATGGTGGGCGGCGAGTGCATCGACTTCAGCGTGGCTTACCCGCGCGCCGCATTCGACGAGCAGTCGATCCGGTGGGACCTCAACTACTTCAAGTACCACTTCCTGAAGCTGGCCCACGTCCCGTTCAGCGAGCAGCGTCTCGAGCACGACTTCGCCACGTTGACCCGGCACCTGCTCCAGGCGGACGCGAGCCACTTCCTGTATCGCGACTTCCAGTCCCGGAACATCATGCTGTTCGAGGGAGAGCCCTGGTTCATCGACTACCAGGGCGGTCGCCGCGGGGCCCTCCACTACGACGTCGCCTCGCTCCTCTACGACGCCAAGGCGGACATCCCCGAAGCCCTCCGGGACCGACTCCTCGAGGACTACCTGGACGCCCTCCAGTCCCACACGGAGGTGGACCGGGCGGCGTTCCGCACCCACTATCGCAGCTATGTGATCGTGCGCACGCTCCAGGCGCTCGGGGCCTACGGCTACCGGGGGTTCTACGAGCGGAAGCCCCGGTTCCTCCAGAGCGTGCCGTACGCGGCCCGCAACCTGAGGCTGCTGCTGGACCGAGGGCTGCCGGTGCAGATGCCCGAGCTGGGGGCGGTGTTCCGGCGCATCGTCGAGCGCTGGGCGGGCGATGAGGAAGAGGCGGAAGAGCCGGGCCTGACGCTCCGGATCATCAGCTTCAGCTACCGGAGCGGCTACCCCCAGGACGAGGGCGGTCATGGCGGCGGATACGTGTTCGACTGCCGTGCGCTGCCGAACCCCGGGAGGGAGGAACGGTTCCGGGCCATGACGGGACTGGACGAACCCGTGATCCGATTCCTCGACGACCGGGAGGAGCCGCAGGCGTACTGGCGGGGCGTGCGCCAGCTCGTGGATGCCCAGATCGAGGAGTACCTGCGCCGCGATTTCGGCAGCCTCACCATCTCCTTCGGCTGCACCGGCGGCCAGCACCGCTCGGTCTACCTCGCCGAGCGGCTGGCGGCCCATGTCCGGGAGACGTTCCCCCAGGTGGCCGTGAAGTTGAGCC
>CAYMLW010000415.1:0-3844 GCA_964391035.1 uncultured Gemmatimonadaceae bacterium | reverse complement strand
GGCGGCTGACGCCGCAAGAGGGCGGCTGACGCCGCAAGAGGGCGGCTGACGCCGCGCCCCCCGGCTAGCTCGCAGCCTGCGAAGCGAAGCGAGCCCTCTTGCGCCCGCCAGGGCGCCCTCTTGTCCGGCGCAGCCGGACCCTCTTGCGAGGCGCAGCCGAGCCCTCTTGCGCCCCAGGGGGGGCGCCCTCTTGCCCGGCGCAGCCGGGCCCGATTGACCCCGACGACCTGCACCCATTACCTTTTCCTGCCTCGGCATAGACCACCTGAGCGAAGGAACGCATGCGAGTCGTAACCCCTGCACAGACGTCGGAGCACACGGGCAGCAAGTACCTGGGCGTGCTCGTGGCCGCGAAGTATGCCCGGGAGCTGAACGCACTGCCCCGGGAGACGGTCCCGGTGGGCACCCGGCGGAAGCTGACGACCCAGGCGCTGGAAGCGCTGGCGGCCGGGGGGATCGAGTTCCGACTCCTTCCGCGACGGAAGACGACGCTCTAACGACGAGGTCGCGATGGCGAGCCCGCAACCGGGCGGGGCTGGAGCGCAGCGGCCGTGGTCGGCGTCGCGGATCCTGCTCGGCGTCACGGGCGGGATCGCGGCGTACAAGGTGGTGCAGGTAGCCCGGGACCTGACCCGACTCGGGGCCCGGGTCGACGTTGTGGCCACCCGTTCGGCCGGTGCGTTCATCGGCGCGGTGTCCTTCGAGGGCGTGACGGGCCGTTCGGTCCTCTCCGACATCCTGGAGCCGGGCCGTGCCCTGGACCACATCCGTCTTGCCCGGAACGCCGACGTGGTCTGTGTGGCCCCCGCGACGGCGGATTTCCTTGCGCGCGCGGCCCACGGTCGTTCCGATGACCTGCTGGGCGCGATCCTCCTGGCCACCCGGGCACCGGTCCTGGTATGTCCGGCCATGAACGACGCGATGTGGCGCCACCCCGCGACGCAGGCGAACGCGACCCGGCTGGGAGAGCTGGGCTACGAGCTGGTGGGACCGGAGACGGGCCCGCTGGCGGTCGGGGAAGGGAGCGGGCCGGGTCGCATGGTGGAGCCGAAGACCATCATCGAGCACACCGGGCGGGCGCTGCTCGGGCGGACGCGGTTCACCGGCCGGCGCGTGGTGGTCACCGCGGGCCCGACGCGGGAGGCGGTCGACCCCGTACGCTTCCTGTCGAACCGATCGAGCGGAAGGATGGGCTACGCGCTGGCCGCCTCCGCCTGGCGTCGGGGCGCGGAGGTCACGCTGATCACGGGTCCGACCCTTCTCCCCCCACCGCCGGGGCCCACCGTGCACGCCGTGGAGACCGCGGAGGAGATGCGGAGCGCCCTCGAGCGGGAAGTCACCGACGCCGACGTCCTCGTGATGGCCGCCGCCGTGGCCGACTTCCGGCCTGTCGATCCGGCGGACCGGAAGATCAAGAAGAAGGACGCCCCGGACACCCTCGTCCTCGAGTCGGCACCGGACCTGCTGCGTGAGACCACGGGGTCGAGGTCGAGCGGCTGCTACGTGGTGGGGTTCGCGCTGGAGACGGAGAATGGTCCGGAGAACGCCCGGCGGAAGCTCGAGTCGAAGGGGATGGACCTGGTGGTGCTGAATCAGGTGGGTGCCGACACGGGGTTCGAGGCGACGACGAACCGGGTCACGCTCCTGGAGCGGGACGGAGAGTCGGAGTCGCTGCCGCTGCTGGACAAGGACGAAGTCGCCGAACGGATCCTGGACCGGGTCGAGCGCCGGCTGTCCCACCCGGACGAGTAGCGTGGACCGCGCGGCCTTCGCCGGTCTCCTGAACGAGCTCCAGGCCCACGG
Source organism: uncultured Gemmatimonadaceae bacterium (assembly GCA_964391035.1). Taxonomy (GTDB): domain Bacteria; phylum Gemmatimonadota; class Gemmatimonadetes; order Longimicrobiales; family RSA9; genus JAWVYT01. Next base: position 2,041 of record CAYMLW010000415.1, on the reverse strand, counting down.
CGTGTCCGAGCTCTTCCTCGACGATCTCACCGCGGCAGAGGCCCGTCGCCTGCTCCGGGAGGTCCGGACGGCGGACACCCGGACAGCCGGGTCGGGGTCGGCATCGAGATCGGAGGCACCCGAGGCGTTTCCGGGACCCCCGCAGGGGGACGAAACGCCCGCGTTGGAGGTGCTGGAGGCGGAGGCGACGGGGTGTGTGAAGTGCGGGTTGTCCCAGGGCCGGACCCAGGTGGTGTTCGGGCGAGGCAATCCGGCGGCGGAGCTGGTGGTGGTAGGCGAGGCGCCGGGAGGGGAAGAGGACCGGACGGGGTTGCCGTTCGTGGGTCCCGCCGGCAAGCTTCTGGATCTGCTGTTGCTGTCCGTGGGGTTCGAGCGCGAGGCCGTCTACATCTGCAACGTGCTGAAGTGCCGCCCGCCGCGGAACCGGGACCCGCAGCCGGACGAGGTGGCCACATGCTCGCCGTATCTCCAGGGCCAGCTGGACGCGATCCAGCCGCGGGTGCTGCTGGCGGTGGGGAAGTTCGCGGCCCAGCAGCTCACGGGCACGGAATCGTCGATCGGCCGGCTCCGGGGCACGGTCCACGAGTACCGCGGCATCCCCGTGGTCGCGACGTACCACCCGGCGTACCTGCTGCGGCAGCCGCAGGCGACCCGGAAGGTGTGGCAGGATCTGCAACTCATGCGACAGGTGCTGGATGAGCACGCCTGAGGCCAACGTGGTGTCCATACGCAGCCCCGACCGCCAGCCGCCGTACGCGGCGGAGGCGGAGGTGAGCGTGCTGGGCGGCATGCTCATCGACAATGACGCGGTGGCCAAGGCCGTCGAGATCCTCGACGAATCCATGTTCTATCGGGAAGGCCACCGTCGCCTGTTCCGGTCCATGGCGCGGCTGTTCCAGCGCGGCGACGTGGTCGACCCGACCACGGTGTCGGAGGAGCTCAAGAAGACCGACGAGCTGGAGCAGGCCGGCGGGCTGCCGTACCTGGCGGAGCTGCTGGACGCGGTCCCGACGGCGGCGAACATCGAGTACCACGCCCGAATCGTCCGGGAGCGGGCGCTGATGCGGCGTCTGATCGAGGCATCGAGCACGATCATCCAGGAGGTGTACGAGCCGGGCGAGCGGACGGTCGAGGAGCTCCTGGACGGAGCGGAGCACCGGATCTTCCAGGTGGCCCAGTCGCACGACCGCGAGGGCTTCGTCTGGATCAAGAAGATCCTGTACCCGACGTTCGAGCGGATCGAGCAGCTCCAGGCTGCGGAGGGCGGGGTCACGGGTGTGGGGACGGGGTTCCCGGACCTCGACAAGATGACGGGCGGGTTCCAGAAGGGGGAGCTCAGCATCGTGGCCGCCCGGCCGTCGATGGGGAAGACGGCGCTGGTGATCTCGATCCTGATGCACGCGGCCATCAGCCAGCAGCGGCCCGTGGCGCTCTTCTCCCTCGAGATGTCGAAGGAGCAGCTGGTGCAGCGGATGCTGTGCAGCGAGGCGCTGGTGGACCTCGGCCGGCTGCTGCGGGGCCGGCTGGAGGACGACGACTACGCGCGGCTGGCGAAGGCGGCGGGGCACCTGAACACGGCGCCGATCTGGATCGACGACTCGGGGATCCTGACGGCCCTCGAGATGCGGGGGAAGGCGCGACGACTGAAGGCGGAACAGCCGGAGCTGTCGCTGATCGTGGTGGACTACCTCCAGTTGATGCAGGGTGGCGGGCGGCAGGCGGAGAACCGGCAGCAGGAGGTGAGCGAGATCAGCCGGGGGCTCAAGGCCCTCGCGAAGGAGCTGGAGGTCCCGGTCATCGCCCTCTCCCAGCTTTCCCGGGCTCCGGAGCAGCGCACCGATCACCGTCCCCAGCTTTCCGACCTCCGGGAGTCCGGCTCCATCGAGCAGGACGCCGACCTGGTCATGTTCCTCTACCGCCCCGAGTACTACCTGAGCGACATCGAGGCGCAGGAACAGGGGCTGGCCGGGAAGGCCGAGTTGATCATCGGCAAGCAGCGCAACGGCCCCACAGGGCGTGTGGACCTCTTCTTCCGGAAAGA
>CAYMLW010000414.1:0-3886 GCA_964391035.1 uncultured Gemmatimonadaceae bacterium | reverse complement strand
CGAGCGGTGGAAGAGGCAGCCCGGATCCTTGTTGCGGGCGGTCGCTTCCTGATGATGGAGCACGAGATCCCGAAGCGGTGGGGGATCCGGCTCCTGTTCTACATCCGGCTCCTTTCCATGGGGCTGCGAAAGGCCCGGGAGGTGCTGGGCCACGAGGAGGAGTTCTTTCGCCGGCATTTCGATGCGGTGGAGCGAATCCGGACGGAGACGGGCGGGTCGAAGATCGTAGTCGGTCGGAGGCCCCGGCGGGGGCCCCGGTGGGGGCCGCCCGGCGAAGGGAGCGCCCCCGTGTGAGCACGACGCGCCTGCTGGGAGGGCTCCTGGAGCGGCTGATCCCGTTCCGGCTCGATTGGATCCAGGTCGAGGTCTCCGCCCGCTGCGGGGCCCGGTGCGCCTATTGCCCCGTCCCCTTTCCGCGCGGCCGCTGCCGGGGGGCGCTCATGGGGATGGAGACCTTCGCCCGGCTCGAGCCGGCATTCGGAGCGGCGGAGCTGGTGTTCCTCCAGGGGTGGGGCGAGCCGCTGCTCCACCCCCGGTTCTGGGAGCTCGCCCGGCGGGCGAAAGCCGCCGGCCCCAAGGTGGGGTTCACCACGAGCGGCGTCCTCCTCGACCGGCCCGCCCGGCGAGAGCTCCTGGAGAGCGGCATCGACGTGGTGGCCGTGAGCGTTGCCGGGGGACGGGCGGCCACGCATGATCGGTGGCGGGAAGGCAGTCCACTGGAGGCCGTCGATCGCAACCTTCGTCGCCTGGGTCGGGAGCGCGGGGAGGCCGCGACGGGGCCGGAGCTGCATGTCGCCTACCTCCTGCTGCACGACAACGCGATCGAGCTGGAGGACGCGGTCACGCGGGCGTGCGAGTGGGGGGCCAGCGAGTTCGTCGTCAGTCAGCTCGGGCTCGTGCTGGACGCTCGCCTCGAGGAGCAGAGCCTCCTCGTCCGATCCGACGACTGGGACCGCGCCCGCGAGGCCGTAGCCGCCGCCCGGGCCCGCGCGGCCTCCGAAGGCCTCCGCTTCCACGCCTGGGGCCCCGACCAGGAGATGGGGACCTGCGGCGAGAACGTGCTCAACAGCTGCTTCGTCTCCGCCGCCGGAGACGTATCCCCGTGCGTCATGACCAGTCCGACCCTCGGCGGCACCACCCACTGGTTCCGCGGTCTTCCTCGCCCGCTCCGGACCCTCGCGTTCGGCAACGTGCGGGACCGCCGGCTCGCCGGGATCTGGCGTTCGGACCCCGCTCGCGCCTTCAGGGAAGTCTGTTTCGACCGCCTGTGGGAGCCCCCGGACCACCGGTCGCCACCCCCGGCCCCGTGCCGGCAGTGCAACAAGCTGTTCGAGTCGCAGGCGTGAGTCAGTCGTCGAGGGCGAGGGCGGCGGCGGCTTCCGCGTGGATGAGGGCGGTGTCGAACAGCGGCACCGACACGTCGCCGGGCTTCAGGAGGAGCCCGATCTCCGTGCACCCCAGGATCACGCCCTCGGCACCGGTACCGACCAGATTCTCCACGATCCCCCGATAGACCTCCCGGGACTCGTCCAGGATCCGGCCCCGCACCAGCTCCTCGTAGATGACCCGGTGGACCGCCACCCGGTCGGGCTCCGGCGGCACCACCACCTCGAGCCCGTGGCGCTGCTCGAGGCGCCCCCGGTAGAAGCGCTCCTCCATGGTGAACCGGGTCCCCAGGAGTCCCACCCGTCCGAGCCCCGCGCCCCGGATCCGCTCGGCGGTGGCATCCGCGATATGGAGAACGGGCATCGAGATGGCGCGCTCGATCCGGGGTACGACCCGGTGCATGGTGTTCGTGCAGAGGACCAGGAACTCGGCGCCGCCTTCTTCCAGCGCCCGGGCGTCCCGGGCGAGCAGCTCTCCCAGCTCGTCCCACCGCCCCTGGTGCTGGAGCGCCTCGATCTCTCCGAAGTCCACGCTGAGGAGGAGGACCCGGGCCGAATGGACCCCACCGAGCCTCCGGCCCACCTCGCGGTTGAGAACCTGGTAGTAGGGCACGGTGGACTCCCAGCTCATGCCCCCCCAGCAATCCGACGGTCTTCACTCGACCTCCCGGCGATACCGCGAAACGTGTCCGAAGGCGATCATGATGCGTCCTCCTGGTCGAAGGCAGTACACGGGCGACTCTCGATGACGGGAAAATCGAGGCCCCGGTACGCTTCGCCAGGGACCTCTCCGACCAGGAATGCGCGGCTCGGCCCGAGGCCCTCGAGGAAGGCAGCCAGCGCTCTGACCTGCGCCGCGGAGTCGTTGAGCCCCGGAACCAGGGTCGTGCGCGTATCGAGCCGCCCACGATACTGAGACCGGAACCGCTCCAGACCGGTCAGCACACGATCCAGGCGCAGCTGCGGCACCGGCCGGTTGAGCCGTCGCCACGTGGCCGCGTCCACCGTATCCACCTTCACCACCACACGATCCGCGCCCTCGAGCCGGGAGCGGACCTCCGGCCGCCAGAGAAGCGACGTGTTCGTCATCACGACGACTTCCGGGTCGCCGGCGGAGAGACGCTCGATCTCCGTCCCCAGACGGGAGTCCAGCGTGGGCTCACCACCGTGCACGAAGACCAGCGATCTCGGGCGCTCCCCCTCCTGCTCCAGCTGGGCCACGCGCTCCTTCACCTCCGACACGAGCTCGTCGGCCGGACGGAACGGGCGAGGTCGGGTCCGGGGCCGATCCGCACCCCCCAGGCGGCAGTACACACACGAGTACGTGCACTGCCCCACCGGTACCGGGGCGATCCGCAGGCTGCCGCCGGTCACGGAACGATCAACCAGACCCTTCGCGCTCATGGCTCCCAACGAGTTGGAGGTCGATCCCCTGACGTACTCTCGAGTGAAGTCCACCCCCGGATGATACGATCACGCATGGCAAGAAGCAACGGGAAGACCTCTGTGGTGGACCCGGAGTATCTTCGGACCGTTGCTGGGGGCCGCCTCTGCCTGATGCCGCTTCCCCGTGCCGCGGAGGCCTGTCCGCCGGTCAAGCCCCTGCCGGTCGCCCCATGTGAAGATTGCGTCCCGTCATACCCTTGAGTATCTTCCGCCCTAGAGGTCGTACGGCGCACGATACTGAGAGGCTGTGATGAGAGCCGCCGTGACGGCGGGCGCCCCGGACCTCGAGAGCGAGGTGGAGCATGCATATGGGGATGTGCCCGGACGTGTCGTTTCGACTTGCTTGCCATCCTGGGGGACGCCGTCCGGGCCTTCCCCGCACACTGACGAGCCGCGGGGCACGGTCGTCGTCGCCCCGGGGTTCGAGGACGTCACTGCCAGCGACAACGGCCGGACACCCGTGAAGGGCATCCGGCCGTATATGTCTGCGATCCTGCTTCCCAGTCGGGGAGACTGGATTTGAACCAGCGACCCCTGCGTCCCGAACGCAGTGCTCTACCGGGCTGAGCTACTCCCCGATTCCTGTGTGTGGTGCGGTTGCGTGTGTCGGCGGCTCACCGCCGGGCATCCTGCGATCCAGCGGATGGGGAGGGATTCGAACCCTCGAGGGCTCTCGCCCCACACGATTTCCAATCGTGCTCCTTAAGCCGCTCGGACACCCATCCAGGGATAGATCTGAGATCCAAGACCTGAGATCTAAGTGGCTTCACGGCTCGGCCGGCTCCCGGGCGAACCGCGGGGTTCGCGGCTTCGCCAGCCGCGGCCGGCTCACCTCGAGCGGAGAGGGAGGGATTCGAACCCTCGAGAGCCTTTCGACCCAAACGCCTTAGCAGGGCGCCGCCTTAAGCCACTCGGCCACCTCTCCAGGACAGATCCGAGATCTGAGATCTGAGATCTGAGATCTGAGTGGCTCGCGGCTCGGCCGGGTCGCTCGCTCTTGGGCCGGCCTCGCGGCGGTGCCACCACCTTTCCATCGAATTGCCCCTCCTGGGCTC
>CAYMLW010000413.1:0-3907 GCA_964391035.1 uncultured Gemmatimonadaceae bacterium | reverse complement strand
AAGAACCTGTGCATGGACGTGCGCTTCGAGAACGGCCACCGGGTGCCGGTGGACCACCCGCGCCTGGACCCCGTCTGGGCGAAAGCCGGAGAGCTGGGCGTGCCCGTCCTGATCCACACCGCCGAGCCCGCCGAGTTCTTCGAGCCCCACGACCGGTTCAACGAGCGCTGGCTCGAGCTGAAGCTCCGGCCCAACCGGGCCCGGCCGCCCGACGAGTACCCGTCGTGGGAGACCCTCATGGCCGAGCAGCACGAGGTCTTCCGGCGACACCGCGGCACCACCTTCATCGCCGCCCACCTCGACTGGATGGGCAACGACCTGGCCCGCCTCGCCCGACTCCTCGACGAGCACCCGAACGTCGTCACCGAGGTCGCCGCCGTCGTCGCCGAGCTCGGCCGCCAGCCCGACTTCGCCCGCCGCTTCTTCATCGACTACCGGGATCGCATCCTCTTCGGCAAGGACTCGTTCCGCGAGGAGGAGTTCCACACCTACTTCCGCCTCTTCGAGACCGCCGACGAGTACTTCCCCTACTTCCGCCGCTACCACGCCTTCTGGCGGATGTACGGCCTCGACCTCCCCGACCACGTCCTCCGGAAGTTCTACTCGGAGAACGCCCGCCGGGTGGTGCCGGCGCTGCGGGCCGCGCCCGCCCGCGTCGCGCACGACCCGGCCCGCCCGATCGAGCCTCATCGGCCGCCCGCGCCCGGCGCGCGACCCGAGCCGGACCACGACCCGCGGCCCGATCCCGACCCGCGGCTCGACCCGACCCTCGCCGAACGCTTCGGCCGCCTGGCGCTGGCATGCGTCCACCGGGAGTACCCGAACAAGATCGCCCACGTCCTCCAGTCGGACGCCGACGTGGCCCCGCCCCGGGAGCTGACGCCGGCCTTCTACGGCTGCTACGACTGGCACTCGTCGGTCCACGGCCACTGGCTGCTGGCCCGTGTGGCCCGTCTTCTGCCGGGGACCGAGCTGGCGGCCCGGGCCCGGGCGGCGCTGGCGACGTCGCTGACCACGGCGAACATCGGGGCCGAAGTCGCCTACCTGCGTGGTGAAGGGCGGGTGTCGTTCGAGCGGCCGTACGGGCTGGCGTGGCTGCTCCAGCTCGCGGCCGAGCTGCGGGAGTGGGCGAGCACCGACGGCGAGCCCGACGCCCGCCGCTGGGCCCGGACGCTCGAGCCGCTGGAGCGCGCCGCGGCCGACCGGCTCCGGGACTGGATGCCGAAGCTGACCGACCCCATCCGGACCGGCGAGCACAGCCAGACGGCGTTCGCCTTCGGGCTGGTCCGGGACTGGGCGGTCACCGCGGGCGACACGGCCATGGTGCGGCTGGTCGACGAGCGGACCCGCACGCTCTACCTGACCGACCGGGACTGCCCGCTGGCCTACGAGCCGTCGGGCCAGGACTTCCTGTCGCCGTGCCTGGCCGAGGCGGATCTCGTGCGACGGCTTCTGCCCGCCGACCGCTTCGCCCGCTGGCTCGCCGGCTTCCTCCCGACCCTCCCACGGCACGACGACGCCGGGGCCTGGCTCGCTCCCGCCGTCGTCACCGACCCCGGCGACCCCAAGCTCGCCCACCTCGACGGCCTCAACCTGAGCCGCGCGTGGATGCTCGAGGGGATCGCCGCAGGGCTGCCGGCCCATGACCCGCGGCTGCCGGCGCTTCGATCAGCCGCCCGCGCCCACCGGGCGGCCGGGCTCGCCGCGGTGACCGGGGAGCACTACGAGGGCGGACACTGGCTCGGCAGCTTCGCCACCTACCTGGTCACGGAGAGGGGGCTGGCGGCTGGCGGCTGGCGGCGCGGTTCGCCGTCCCGGGACGGCGCCGGGGTTCCACCACAGGGGCGTGACATGGAGAGTTTCTGCGAATAGTCCCGAAACCATCCACCTCTTCGGCGACCCCCATCTTCCGGTGGAGGGTTTCAGCGATTATCGCCGAAACTCTCCACCTCCGGCCCCCGAGCGGCCCGGTCCGGGGGACGGGCACCGGGGCACGAAGTTGAGGGACGCCGTCACGTCACGAGGGTGAGCGGCGGGGAGGCGCTCCCACGTCCCCCCGCCAGGGGGGCGGTTCAGCGCACCAGCGCCCGCCACACCGCCTCCGACACCTCCCGGATGGCCGCGTCCGCCACCTCCGTCCCCTCGAGCCCCCGGGTCATCACCACCAGGACGTAGGGCGCCCGTCCCTCCGGGTACACGATGGCCGCGTCGTGGGCGATCCGGGTGATGGTTCCGGTCTTGTTCGCCGTCCGCGCGCCCTCGGGCACGCCCGCCGGGATCCGCTGGGTGAACTCCTGGCCGGCGAGGATACCGGTCATGGCACGGCAGCCGGCCGGCCGCAGTGGCAGCAGCGCCTCGTGCACCACGCCGCCCTCGCACCGGGCGATGGTCTCCATGACCGTGGCCAGCGCCCGGGCCGTGGTGGTGTTGCTCATCCCCGCCTCGAACGCCGGGATGTCCTGGACGCCCCGGCGCACATTCATCTCCCCGGCCCCGATGGCGGCCATGAGCTCCCGGACCCGCCCGGCGCCCACCTCCTCGATCACCAGGTTCGTGGCCAGGTTCGACGACCGGACGATCATGCGACGGGCCAGCTCCGCCAGCGTCATCTCGCCCCCGACCCGGCCGTAGAGATCCGTCTCCCCGTCCGACTCCGGGTCCAGCGAGTAGCGGCTGCCGTCGGCGATGCTGGTGAACTCGTTCCGGACCGGGACCCCCTCGTCGAGGGACCGCTCCCCGATCGCCGCCTGCCGGTAGAGCTCGAGGAGCACCGGGACCTTCATGGTGCTGGCGGCGTGCATCACGACGTCGTCGTGGACCCCGGCCCGCTCGCCGGTCTCCAGGTCCACCACCACCGCGGCCACTTCGGCCGGCACCTCGCTCGCCGCGTCCCGCAGCAGCTGTCGCATGGGGGTCTCCTTCCACCGCGTCCAGCCGGGCCCGCGTACCACCCGGCCGGGCAGCGCGCCGGTGTGCTCGCCGTGGGCCAGGACCCGCTCGCCGTTGACGAACACGTGCTCGACCCCCGTGGCGAGCCGGTGCGGGTCCTCGAAGGTGGCGTGGTCGATGACCCTCGCCGGGTCGAACACGACCACGTCGGCGAAGTACCCGGGCCGCAGCTCGCCCCGTCGCCGCAGCTTCAGGTTCCTCGCCGGCTGGGACGTCAGCTTCCGGATCGCCTCCCGCAGCGGGATCACGCCCTCCTCCCGTACGTACTTCCCGAGGAGCCGGGCGAAGTTGCCGTAGGCCCGGGGGTGGGGGTTCGACTCGAGGAAGACGCCCTCGGGGGCCAGGGAGCCGGCATCGGAGCCGAAGGACATCCAGGGTAGCGCGATCTGGCGCTTCACGTTGTCCTCGGACATGAGGAAGTAGACGGTGCCGACCCGGCTGTCATCGGCCACGACCAGGTCCATGGCCGCCTCCTCCGGCGATGTCCCCATCATCCCGGCCACCTCGGCCAGCGACTTGCCGGTGAGGTGCTTGAGCGAGTCCTGCTTGAAGCCGATGAGGAGGACCCGCGACGGGTCGCCGGCGAGGAGGTACAGGCTCTCCCACTCGTCGGTGGGCGTGCGCATCTCCTCCAGCACCCGGGCCCGGGTCTCCGGGTCCCGCAGACGACGCTTCCATTCCTGCAGCCCGCCCTCCTGCACCCACGGCGGCATGGCCGCGTCCAGCCCCGTGGCGCCCGCCGTGTAGGTGTACATGTCGGTGGTGATGCGCAGCCCCTCCGCCCGGGCCGCCTCGATCCGGGCGATGACCGAGTCCAGCTTGGCCCAGTTCCCGGCGCCCGCCTGCTTCAGGTGGTAGACCTCCGCCGGGATGTCCGCCTCCCGGGCGATGGTGATCAGCTCCCCTCAGACAATCCGATATCGGGGTCGTGGGTCCTATGAGGATAATAAATCTGGAA
>CAYMLW010000412.1:0-3912 GCA_964391035.1 uncultured Gemmatimonadaceae bacterium | reverse complement strand
TGCGAGGTCGGGATCGCCGGCGCGGCCCGGCCGTCGCCCGCCAGCACATCGGCGAGGAGCCCCTCGACCTCCCGGGCGGTGGGCCGGCAGTCGGGGTCCTTGTCCAGCATGGCCGTGACGGCGTCGGTCAGCGGGCGCGGGATGTCCGGTCGGGCTCGGTCGAGGGGCGTCGGGTAGGCCGTCAGGATCGACGCCACGATGTTGATGGGCGAGGGTCCCGCGAATGGGGTGTGACCGGTGAGCATCTCGTAGAGGACGGCGCCCAGGGCCCAGACGTCCGTCGGGGCGCCGACCTTCTCCTCGCTCACCTGCTCCGGCGACATGTACGGGAGCGTGCCCGTGATGGAGCCGGGCTCGAGGTCCAGCGTGGACGTGCTGAGGTTGTCGCCGTCGGCCCAGGCGGCCAGCCGGGCGAGCCCGAAGTCCAGGACCTTCACGAACCCGTCGTCCCGGAGCATCAGGTTCTCGGGCTTGATGTCCCGGTGGACGATGCCGGCCTCGTGGGCCGCGGCCAGGGCGAGGGCCACCTGGCGACCGACCTCGCAGACCCGGTCCACGTCCAGCCGCTTCTCCATGAGCTCCCGGACCGTGCAGCCCTCGATGAGCTCCTGGACGATGTACTGGTCGCCATCGGCCGTGGTGTCGATCTGGTGGACCGTGACGATGTTGGGATGGTTGAGGGCCGACGCGGCCCGGGCCTCCCGCAGGAACCGGCGGGTCGCGATCTCGTCGCCAGCCACGGACCCGGGCCGCATGACCTTGATGGCCACCGGGCGGTCCAGGCGGGTGTCGACGGCACGGTAGACCTCGCCCATGCCGCCGCGCCCGAGGGGCGAGTCGATGCGGTAGTGGGCGTACTCTGTCCGGGATCCGGCCGGAGAGGCAGAAGGTCCGCGGGGGGCTTCGGACATGGCCACACTATAGAGAAGTCCCCCCCGTCGGGTCAATGAACCCTTCTCCCGGAATCCTCCCGATCCGAGCCGCCCCCCTCACCCCTCGACGCCATCGCCCATCTCCCCTCTCCCGTGGACCTTCGCCTTCGCCTTCGCCTTCCGCTTCCCCCCTCTCCCCCCGACGCCTTCTCCCCTCGGGCCCTCTCACCTCGGGAGAGGGGAGAGGGGTCGAAGGTGCCGAAGGGAGAGGGATCCATGGAGGTCGTCGTGGCGCCATGGCCTCGACGAGCGGCCGGTTCCCGGGAACGTCCTCAGCCTTGCCCGCCCACCGACCGCGACGCCATCATGGATCCTCGCCGGCCCCCCGTCGGCGCCAGACCCCTCGACACCGCCGACCGCACGGAGCGCCGCCCATGGAACGCCATGACCGACTCTCTACCACCGTCTCCCGGGACAAGCTCGGCCTGGCCCTGGCCGGCGGCGGGTTCCGGGCGTCGATCTTTCACCTGGGCGTGCTCCGCCGGCTGGCCGAGCTCGACCTCCTGCGCAGGGTCGAGGTGGTCTCGACGGTCTCCGGCGGCTCCATCGTCGGCGCGCTCTACATCCTGCTGCTGAAGCGGGACCTGGAGGCGGCGCCGAGCGGGAACCTCACCCGCGAGGAGTACGTCGCCCTGATCGACGACCTGGACCGGCTCCTGCTCCGGGGGATCGACAAGAACCTCCGGACCCGGGTAGTCATGAACCCCCTGGGCGTGCTCCGGGTCATGCTCACGTCCCAGAGCCTGGGCAAGCGCATGGCCCGGCTCTACGAGCGCCACATCTACGCGGACGTGGTGGCGGCGATCCGGGAGGGCCGGGCGGGTCGCGCCCGGGCCGGGGCCCCCGAGGTCGATGTCGCCGAGCCGGGCGGGGCCGCCGGGACCGCGGAGACCGCGACGGCCGCCGGGGCCCGGGAGCCGGCCGGACGCCGCCGTCGCATGCGGCGGGGGGAGCTGCCGCTCCGGGAGCTGCGGATCCGGCCGGGCGGGACGGCCATGGGCGAGGGGATCGAGGATTACAACCGGAGGGCGGTCGAGGAGGGGCGGTCGGTGTCGACCCGGCTGGTGGTGAACGCGACGTCGCTGAACTCGGGGGCCCGGTTCTGGTTCTCGAGCGTGGAGGTCGGCGACTGGTACCTGGGGCACGTCCGTCACGGCGAGATCGACAAGCTCGAGCGCCGGAAGGCGTGGCTCGACGCGTCGCCGGAGGAGCTGGACGGGCGGCTGGCGACCACGCCGTCGGACCACGAGGGCACCCGCCGGGCGCTGGCCATGGCCCGGTGGTGGCGGGCCGGCCGGCCCGACGAGGCGCCGCCGGGGGGGCACTGGGACGCCCTCTTCGCCCACGACTGCTTCCCCGGCGGCCTGCCATCCGCCAGCCCGGGACTGCTCCGACAGGCCCGACTCCCGGCGTGGTACATGGCGTGGGGCCCGGAGCTCGAGACGCCGGTGACCGGCGGACTCGACCCGGAGGGGCACTGGCTGGTGCTGTGGGACGCGGTGCGTCGCATCGACAGCGACGTGGCCGACGCCCTCCAGCCGGCGTGCGCCGACGACCCGGCGCTGGGCCGGCAGCTCCTGACGTTCCTCCTCGAGCTGTACTGGATCCAGAGCGCCGAGCTGGTGTCGAAGCGGGTCGGCCGGTTCTGGGACACGGTCTCCGTGGGCGACGCCGTGGGCGCCAGCGCCAACTTCCCGCCCGTCTTCCCGCCGTTCCAGGTCCTGGGGCTATACGACGACCTGCACGTCACCCGCCTGGGGCTCACCGACGGCGGGGTGTTCGACAACGTCGGGCTCATCGCGCTGGAGGACGAGGGCTGCACCCAGATCATCGCCAGCGACACCGGCGGGCTCTTCCACCGGATGGACGAGGTCTCGGACGGGCGGCTGCCCATGATCGGCCGGCTCATCTCGATCTTCCAGTCGGTGCTCGGCAGCGCGCAGCGGGACGGGCTCCGGGAGCGCCGCCGGGTCTCCCGCCTGCTCGCGCCCAGGGCGCCGGACGACCCGGCCCTCGAGGAGTTCCTCGTGGCCCGGCAGCTCACCGACCTGGCCTACTTCCACATCGACTCCGAGCCCGTCGACCCCCGGGAGGCCGCCGACGCCTTCCCGTCGCTGGCCGGCTACCCGGCACCGCCGGCCGCCTATGGCCCCGAGCGACGCCGCCTCCTGGCCGGACTCCGGACCGACCTCGACGCGTTCAGCGAGCAGGAGGTGGCCGCCCTCGTGAACCACGGCTACACCACCGCCGACCGCTACGTCCGCCGCTACTTCACGCCGAAGGACGAGCCCGGGTCACTGTGGAACGGCGCGTGGGACGAGGCGCCCGAGCCGCCCCGGCCGATCCACGTCGCCGACCACACCCTCGACGACACCCTCGCCGCCGGGAGCGCTCGCTTCTTCCGGGCTCTCACCGTCCGCACGCCCCTGGCCTGGGCCTTCACGCTGGTCGCCGTCGCCGCGACGCTGTGGTTCACCTGGCCCGTACGGACCTCCGTGCACGGGGCCTTCGACTGGCTCGACGACGCCTCCGTCGCCGCCCTCCACGCCATGGCGCCCTGGCTCGGCGCCGGATGGACCGGCGTATCGGTCTCACTCGGGGCGGTCCTGGCCGCCCTCGTGGCGGCGCTCGTGGTGGTCCCGAAGCTCCTCGGAGCCGTCACCGACCGGTGGCTGGAGGGCCGCCGCCACCGGAAACGGGCCGCGCGACGCCTCATGACCGCAGGGAAATGGGCGCGGGCACTGGTCGGCAACGTGCTCTGGGTCTTCGGCGCGCTGCCCATCGTCGTGTCCGTCGGCGTGTCGGCCATCGCCTGGATCTCCGACCTGTTCTTCGCCCGGCCGTACCTGCGGGCCACGCGCAACGGGCGGCCCGGGAGTCGGTAGCCGGCGTCCGGAAACCAGCGTCCAGTGTCCGGCGACCAGCGTCCAGTGTCCGGCGACCAGCGTCCGTTGTCCAGCGTCCAGCGTCCGGCGTCCAG
>CAYMLW010000411.1:0-3947 GCA_964391035.1 uncultured Gemmatimonadaceae bacterium | reverse complement strand
GTCCCAGTCGTACGTCTCGTAGTCGTAGTACGGGCGGTCCTTGCGCACGTCGTAGTCGACGCCCGACCCCCGCAGGTTCGGCCCGCTCAGCCCGGCATCGATGGCGTCCGGTCCATTGATCGCCCCGATCCCCTCGTTCCGGCCGATCCAGAGGTTGTTGGTGTGGAGCAGCGTCTCCACCTCGTCCAACGTCTTCGGCATGACCTCGTCGCACCATCGGCGAAGCTCGTCGGTAAAGCCCGGCGGGAGGTCGGCCATCATGCCGCCCACACGCGTCGCCGACGTGGTGATCCGGGCGCCGGTGATGGCCTCGTGCATGTTGTAGATCTCCTCACGCCGCTGGAACGTGTAGAGGAAGACCGTGAAGGCGCCGATATCGATGGCCGTCGTCCCGATCCAGATCAGGTGGCTGAAGATCCGGTCCAGCTCCATGAGCATCACCCGGACGACCTTCGCCCGCTCCGTGATCTCGATGCCCATGAGCTTCTCGACCGCCGCCACGTACGCGATGTTGTAGATCAGCGGGGCGAGGTAGTCCATCCGGTCGGTGAGCGGGACGATCTGGTTCCAGGTCCGGTACTCGCCCAGCTTCTCGAAGCTCGAATGCAGGTAGCCGACGTGCGGGATGCATCGCACAACGGTCTCCCCGTCCAGCTCCAGCACGAGGCGCAGCACGCCGTGGGTGGCCGGATGCTGTGGCCCGATGTTGATGAGCATATGCTCGGCGTGCAGGTCGGGCTCCACCCCGTCCGGCAGCACGGGCGACGCGATCGGTCGTCCATCCACGCCCATCATCGGCGTCCGGCTCACCGCGTATTCCACCGTCCGCTCACTCATCCCGCGCCCCCTCCCCCGCCGTGTCCCGCACGTCCCGCGATCCCTCGCGATCCTCCGGGAATCCCGTCTGTCCGACCCCTTCCTTCCTCGCCCGCTCCCGGGTCCGCTCCCAGTCCCGCTTCTTCAGGATCTCGAGCTCGGTCGGATTGTAGTACGCTTCCAGGTCGTAGCTGAGCGCCCGTCGCGTCTGCTCCGCACGGCTGAACCGACCCCGAAGCGGGAAGTCCTTCCGCAGCGGATGGCCCTCGGCGTAGTTATCGGGCATCATGATGCGCCGCAGGTCCGGGTGGCCCCGGAACTCCACGCCGAACAGGTCGTAGACCTCCCGCTCGAGCCAGTCGGCGGTCGACCAGATCGGCACGACGGTCTCGATCTCGAGGTCCGCGAGCGGCAGCTCCGCCTTCACTCGCAGCGCCCGCTTGTGGGGGATCGACCAGAGCTGGTACACCACCTGGATCGGGCGACCGCCGCCGTAGTCCACCGCCGTCAGGTCCGCCAGATAGTCGTAGCGCTGGTCCGGGTCGTCCCGGAGCCAGCGCAGAATCTCGGCGTTCCGCTCCGCCGCGAGAAAGACGACATGCTCATCTCCCGCGTGCAGCTCGTGGTGGAGGATCGCGTCGCCGAACCGCTCCCGCAGAGCCGTGACGGACGGATGGCCCTCTTCCGCCGCCGCCGCCCGGGGCGTCTCCGCTCCCGCTGTCCCTTCCGGCCCGGCCTCCAGCTCCCCCAGGCCCCTGTCGAATTCGTCCGCCATCTTACGGCCGCCGGTCTCTGGGTCGCGCCAGGGCCCGCGTGCTCACGAGCCCGCTCGCCTTGTTCTGCTTCGTCGAGTTGCCGAAGGGACCCGCGATCTGCTCCAC
Organism: uncultured Gemmatimonadaceae bacterium; assembly: GCA_964391035.1. Classification (GTDB taxonomy): domain Bacteria; phylum Gemmatimonadota; class Gemmatimonadetes; order Longimicrobiales; family RSA9; genus JAWVYT01. Next base: position 2,250 of record CAYMLW010000411.1, on the reverse strand, counting down.
CACGTCCGCCGGCAGGTTCGGCCGACCGACCCGGTCCGGGTCCTCCCGCCGGATCTCCTCGTGGATCTCTTTGCTCAGCGACTCGCCCTTGATCTTCTCCTGCAGCATCAGGAGCCCGTAGACCAGGCCCTCCGGACGCGGCGGGCAGCCCGGCACATAGACGTCCACCGGGATAATCGTGTCGATGCCCTGAACCATGGAGTACACGTCGAATACGCCCCCGCTCGACGCGCACGCGCCCATGCTCACCGCCCACTTCGGCTGCGGCATCTGGTCCCAGATCTTCCGCAGCACCGGCGCCATCTTGTAGCTCACGCGTCCCGCGCAGATCAGCAGGTCCGCCTGCCGCGGGCTGAAGCTCATCCGCTCCATCCCGAATCGCGCCACGTCGAATCGCGACGCATAGCTCGCCATCATCTCGATGGCGCAGCACGCCGTCCCGAACGGCATCGGCCAGAGGGAGTTGCGACGCGCCCAGTTGACCACGAAGTCCAGCTGCGTCGTCAGGAAACCAGGGCTCCCGTCCTTTCCCTGCCCGACCACCGGCAGCTCCGTCCGCTCCGTCAACTCCATCGGAGCCCTCCCCTCTTCCACTCGTAGATCAGTCCCACCGTCAGCACGACGATGAAGATCGAGGCGGCCCCGAAGCCGGCCCATCCCAGCTCCCGCATCGCCACCGCCCACGGGATCAGCAGCACGGTCTCGAGATCGAACACGATGAACAGGATCGCCACGAGGTAGAACTTCACGCTGAATCGCTCCCGCGTGTCGCCCAGTGGCGTGATCCCGCTCTCGTAGGGCGTGGCCTTCACCGGCGTCGGCCGTATCGGGCTCGCCAGCCGGGAGAGGATCACGATCCCGACGGCCTGGACGATGGACAGCCCCAGCAGAATCAGGATCGGCAAGTATGAGCGCATCATGTACGGCGTCCGAACGCTTGTGAAAACGATCACTTACCTCATGGCCGCCTGATAGTACCCGTAGTGGCGGGCAGGGTCAACCCGGGGTAGACGGTTGCAGCGGCTCCGGCGACGACCCTAGTTTGCCCGGTCCCGATGACCGGCGGTTGAGCCCCCCGGACCACCACGTACGGAGGCCCCTGAAGATGGCGATTTTGAGCGACCACTGGATCCGTGAGCAGGCGCGGCATCACGGCATGATCGAGCCCTTCGAGCCCGGGCAGGTGCGGGATGGCGCCATCAGCTACGGGACCTCATCATTCGGGTACGACATCCGGGTGGCCGACGAGTTCAAGGTCTTCACCGACGTCCACAGCGTGGTGGTGGACCCGAAGAACTTCGACGAGCGCAGCTTCGTGGACATCACCGGCCAGGGCCACTGCATCATCCCGCCAAACTCCTTCGCCCTGGCGCGCACGCTGGAGTACTTCCGGATCCCGTCCGACGTGCTGGTGGTCTGTGTGGGCAAGTCGACCTACGCCCGGTGCGGGATCATCGTGAACGTCACGCCGCTGGAGCCCGAGTGGGAGGGGCACCTGACGCTGGAGATCAGCAACACGACCCCGCTCCCGGCCAAGATCTACGCGCTCGAGGGAATCGCACAGCTCCTGTTCTTCCAGGGCGACCAGGTCCCCAGCACGACGTACGCGCAACGGGGCGGCAAGTACCAGCGTCAGCGAGGCGTCACGCCCCCCAAACTGTAGATCTGGATTTGGGATCTGGGAGCTACATAAGATCCAGGAGCTAAGAACCAAGACCCGAGTCCGCCCCACCGCCGCTCCGGGGGTGAGGCGAGCTCATCGCTGCCGGCGACTTTCCTCCAACTTCGTCCTTCGATGTTCGTCCCTCGTCCTTCGACCCCCGACACCTCCACCGGGGAGGTAGACCGGGGTGGATCGGGTCGGGCAGTGGGCCTGGGTGTCCACGACGGCCGGGCTGCCCGGCGGGACCGGGCCCCGCCGCGAACGAGAAGCGGGCCCCGAGCGATCCTCTGCCCATAGCCCACTCACGTCCTGGATCTCAGGCCCTGGATCTCAGGACTTGGATCTCTAGCCTACTTTGGATTCCGGCCTGGCCAGGCTCGCCCGCATGAGATACCGATTCAGCTTGGCGATGTAATCCACGCTGATGCCCTTGGGGCACGCTTCCTGGCACGCGCCATGGTTGGTGCAATGACCGAAGTTCTCCTCGTTCATCCGCCAGACCATGTACCGGGTGCGCTCATCCCGCTCCGGTTGGCCCTGGGGCAGCAGGTTCAGGTGGCTCACCTTGGCCGCCGTGAAGAGCATGG
>CAYMLW010000410.1:0-3956 GCA_964391035.1 uncultured Gemmatimonadaceae bacterium | reverse complement strand
TCTCGTCGATCCGCATTCCCCTGTCGATGGCCTTGAGCATGTCGTACACGGTCAACAGCGCGACCGACACGGCGGTGAGCGCTTCCATCTCGACTCCGGTCCGGGCCGCGACCGTAGCATGGGCCGTGGCCCGAATCCCGGGGAGATCGGGATCTACCGTCAGCTCCACGTCGACACTCGTCAACGGGAGTGGGTGACAGAGCGGGATCAGGTTCGCAGTCTGCTTGGCCGCCTGGATCCCGGCGAGCTGGGCGACGAGGAGGGGGTCGCCTTTCGGAGTCCGCCCTTCCCGCAGCACGGTCACCGTCTCCGGCGCCGTGCGGATCATCCCGCCGGCCACCGCGCTCCGATGCGACACCTCCTTCGCCGCCACGTCCACCATGCGGGGGCGGCCGGAGTCGTCGAGGTGGGTGAGTCGAGTAGGGTGCTCGTCACTCATGACGCTGTAAGATACACGGCTCCGGCCCGGTCCGGGACCCTGTCGCGGGCGGCGCCTGCGCCGCTCAGGCGGCGAGCGCCTCGGCCAGGTCGTCCAGCAGGGTGGCCAGTGTGAGCTGTGGGTTGGCGTTGATCCGGGCGCCCTCCCGGGCCTCTTCCACCCGCTGGATCGCCCCGGGGATGCCCTCCGGACGGACCTGGCGGGCCAGGGTCCGGAGGCGGTCCATGGCATCGATGTCCACCACTTCCGACTCGGCCCCGGTGGCCACGGCGGCCAGGTCGCGAAGCCAGAGGGCGAGGAAGTTCATGGCGTCGCTGAATGCGCCCCGTGACCCCACCGGCCGCTCGGTATGGGCGGCGGCGTAGCGCGCGGCCGGCGTGCCGAGGGCGGCTTCGAGCCAGCCCCACGCGCGGCGGCGCCGCTCCTCGGCATGGGAGAGGCCATCCTCGGTGGACAGGAACGACAGGGCCCGACCGATGGAGCCGCGGGCGAGGCGGGCGGCGAGGCGGGCCTCGGATCCGGCGTCGGCGCGCTCTTCCAGGAACCGCTGCACCTCGTCCCGGCGGAAGGGTCGGAGCCGGACGGGGAGCAGCCGGGAGCGCAGCGTCGGCAGCAGCGCTTCGGGCTCGGTGGCGGTGAGGATGAACGTGGTCGTCGAGGGGGGCTCCTCGAGGATCTTGAGGAACGCGTTCGCGGCCTCGTCGCTGGCTTCCTGTGGCACCAGCTGCTCGGCATCGCCGACGATGAAGACCTGATGCGACCCCATGGCCGGTCGGGTCGCGCTGAGCCGGCGGATCGTGCGGACCTGCGCCAGGTAGAGTCCGGCCGGCTCGTCCGGCGGCGGCATGTGCAGCGGCGTCGACCGTCGTTCCTCGAGGGCGTCGAAGCGGGCCTCCTCGAGGGCCTCCGCCAGCTTGTCCGGCCCGGACACCCGTTTGGGCCGTGGCAGCGGGAAGAACCAGTGGACGTCCGGGTGCTGGAGGCCGAGAGCGAGATGGCACGCGCGGCAAGCGTCGCACGGGCCATTGTCGTCCGGGGCCTCGCAGACCAGGAGCCGGCCGAGCCACAGCGCCAGCGTCTGTCGACCCACGCCGGGCGGGCCGTGGATCAGGAGTGAGCCGGGGAGCGCGCCCCGTTGCACCGCTGCGGCCAGCCCGCGCCGGATCTCCTCATGACCGTAGATCTCCATCATCGGGGCCTCAGCCAGGGCAGGGGGTCGACCGGAATCGGCGATCCGCCACGCAGCGGCGCGTGGATCTGGAGGTACAGGTGCGGGCCCTCTTCCGGACCGGCGCCCACCGTGCCGAGCACCGTCCCGGCCGCCACGTCCTGGCCCTCCCGGACACGGATCTCCGCCATGTACAGGTATAGCGTGTAGTACCCCTCGCCGTGGCTCAGGACGACACCGGGGCCGAACCCCTCCAGCGACTCCGCCAGCACCACGGTCCCGGCTCGAACCGCGCGAACCGGCGTGCCCGGGCTCGCCGCGATCCCGATCCCGTTGCGCCGGAGCGTGACGCCGTTCGGGCGCCGTTCCGGTCCGAACCGGTAGAGGAGCTCGCCCTCCACCGGCCACGGCAGGCTGCCCAGCGCGTCCGCGTCCATGGTCCCGGCCACTTCGGCCATCCCGGCGGCGGCCCGACGACGCTCGGCCGCACGACGCTGCTCCTCGAGGGCCTCCACCGTCTCGTTCAGGCGGCGTTCATCGGCTTCGAGCTGGGCGATGCGTCCCTGGGTCCGGTCGACCTGCGCCTCGACGTTCCGGAGCGTGCGCTCCCGGTTCTGCTCCAGGTATCGGAGCTGGGCGAACTCCGACAGCTTCTCGTCCCGGAGCCGCTCGATCTGGGCGAGGCTCTCCTGGAGGACGCGCTCCTGCCGCGAGAGCTGGTCCTCGAGCTCGGTCACCTCGTCGAGCAGGAGCCGATCGTGGACCGAGATGAGGTGGAGGTACTTGTACCGGTTCAGGAGCTCGGAGAAGTTCGTGGCGCTCAGCAGGACCCGCACGGTGTGGAGCGGCCCCTGCTTGTAGATCTCGCGCAGTCGCTGCGCCATGACCACCGACCGCTCGCTGAGCCGGTCGCGGGTCCGAACAAGCTGCTCGGTGATGTCCTCCACGCTCGACGCCAGCGCTGCCGTCTGGTAGTCCAGTTCCCGGAGCGCCTCGGCGCTGGCGTCCACCTGTCGCTCGATGTTGCGGAGCTCGGTGGAGATGTTGCGCGCTCGTCCTTTGAGCTGGTCCATCGCCTCCTGGAGCGCTCGCCGCTCCGCCCGGATCTCCTCGAGCCGGGCCTGGCTCTCCCGGATCTGGGCCCGCACGGTGTCCTCCTGCGCGGCCGCGAGGCCGGGCAGCGCCAGCAGCGCGACGAGCCACCAGACGCCCACTCTCATATGTCCCGGAGGTGTCGGCGCACCGCCCGGGAGCTGGCTACGACGCCGAACAGCGAGCCGCCGATGAGGCCGGCCAGGACCCAGGTGGGCGGGATCCACTCGAGCTCGACCACCGATCCGCTCAGGAGGCGGAAGACCAGAAACGTGGCGCCCAGGGCCGCGGCCGAGCCGATCACGCCCGTGAACAGCCCCTCCAGCAGGAAGGGCCGCCGGATGAACCAGCCGGTGGCGCCCACCAGGCGCATGATCGCGATCTCCTCCCGGCGCGCGAAGATGGCCAGCCGGATGGCCGCGCCGATGATGATCGCTGCTACCACGGCGAACGCCCCGCCCACGATGAACGCCGAGGCGGCTGCCACTCGCCGGAGCAGATAGACCTTGTCCAGCCACTCCTGACCGAAGCGCACATCCTCGACGAAGGGGAAATCGCCGACGGTCCGGGCCACGCGGTGGACGGCATCCGGGCCGCGCTGGCCGGGCTGGAGCGAGATCTCGAGGGAAGCGGGGAAGGGGTTGCTGTCCAGCTCGCTGAAGATGGTCTCGAAGCCGCTCAGCTGGGAGCGGGCGAGCTCGAGAGCCTGACGCCGCGAGATGTAGATGACATCACGGACGTTGGGCAGTCGCTCGATCTCGTCCTGGAGCGCCTGGACCTCCCCGGGCGTGGCGTCGTCGTGGAGGTAGGCCACTACCTCGATGCGGGACTCCACCTGGTCCAGCACCAGCCGGATGTTGTGGGCCCCGACGCCGAAGAGCCCCACCACGAACAGTGACAGCGCGATCATGGCGGCGGACAGCCCGACGAGCACGGGCGTGCGCCGGAACGCGGCGAGGGCTTCGCGCAGCGAGTAGCCCATGGGCTCAGTCCCCGGCGTGGGAGTCGTAGACCAGGACGCCGTGGTCCAGCTCGATGACCCGGCCCGCGGAGCGCCGGCGGATGAGCTCGGCGTCGTGGGTCGCCACGACCACGGCCGTGCCGGCCGCGTTGATGGAGCGGAAGAGGTCGTAGATCCCCCGGGTCGCCCGCTCGTCCAGGTTCCCGGTCGGTTCGTCCGCCAGCAGCAGCACGGGATCGTTGGCCAGGGCCCGGGCAATGGCCACCCGCTGCTGCTCCCCGCCGGACAGCTCCGAT
>CAYMLW010000409.1:0-3968 GCA_964391035.1 uncultured Gemmatimonadaceae bacterium | reverse complement strand
ATCTGTCGCGGCCTGGGCCGGCGGGCGCTGGAGCGGCTCCAGGCGCAGGGGATCTCGGTGATGGTGACGGAGGCGTGGACGGTGTCGGCGGCGCTGGAGGCGTACCGGACGGGCAGACTGCGTCCCATGCGGCCGGACGAGGTCTGTGCCGGCCACGAGCATCGGGGGAGCCGGCTCCAGGGCCCTCACTGAGTCCGGATCTCGCCCGGTCCTCGCACCGCTGCGTCGGACCCCGGGCCCAGGCGGCGGATTCAGAACTTCACCTGGAACACCACCTGGGCCTTCGTGTCGCTGGACAGCCCGCCGGCGTCCCAGTCGCGCCGGTCGATGTCGAGCAGGAGGATGTTGCCGTGGCCGAGGTCGTACCCGAATCCGACGTGTTGCCGGGTGAATGAGAGGTCGGCCGACCCGGGCTTCCGGTTGAAGTCGTCGTAGCCGGCGATGAAGCGCCAGGGGCCGAGCCTGCCCTCGCCGAACAGGGAGTAGCCGGTGTACTCGGTGGCCTCGGCCGGGTCCCCGGGCTCTACGAAGGTACCCTTCTGGTTGCCGCGCCCGTCCAGGTACTGGGCCGTGAGGGTGGCCAGCTCGTGCTGGTAGGACGCGAACAGGGTGTAGGTGCGCCAGTCCGGGGCCGTGTCGCCGTTGTCCGGCTGGTTCCCCTTGCCGACGATGGCGAGGCCGGAGAACTGGAGCCCGGGCAGCTCGGCGGGCAGCGGCCGCACCGTCAGTCGTCCCTGGACGGTCCGGTTCTCGTTCTTCTCCGCCGCGTGGTAGCCGCCGCCGTTGTACACGCCCACGGCGAAGCTGCCCCATCGCCCGGGGTCCGCCGCTGACACGCTCTCCTGGAACGACTCGTCGAGCTCCTCGCCCAGGAGCCCTGCCAGTGTCACGCCGAAGTCGGCCGAGTTGAACAGGCCCGACCGCTCCATGAACATCTGCTCGCGCATCCGATAGAGGTTGATGTGCTCTTCGAAGTCGAGCCACACCATGTGGGCGATCCCGGCCTCGATGTTGAGACCGTGGAGGGGCCCGGCGCCGCCCAGGTCGTACTTCGCGTGGGCGTACTTCAACCGGACCTTCATGTCCCCCGTCCCGTCCTGGTGCCCGTCCAGCGTGATCCGGGCCGAGAGGCGAGGCAGAATATCGGCCCGTCCCGTGAGGTACGACCGGTTGACGGCGAACTCCGAGTGATCCCCGCCATCCGTGCTCCCGATCTCGTACGCCAGGTAGAACAGCCCGCTCAGGCGTACGGGCCCCGGCCCGCCGTCCTGGCCGACGACCGGGGCCGGCGAGGCGACGAGTAACAGAGCGACGAGGAGTCCTGTAACGGCGTTTCTCACGTGGCGGCCCCTTCGGTCACGGTGGCGGCGGTGCTCGTTACGTCGATTTGGCGAGGACGTTACACACCTCATCGACACACGAATAGTAACATTCTGTCTCGGGTGTGTAACAGCGCTACAGCTCGAGCTGGCCGCGCTCGAGCTCGAGGAGCCGCTTCTTCCGCCAGAGGCCGCCGCCGTAGCCGGTCAGGGTGCCGTCGGCGCCGATGACCCGGTGGCAGGGGACGATGATGGCGATGTGGTTCGCGCCGTTGGCCCGCGCCACGGCCCGGACGGCGGTGGGTCGGCCGATGGCCCGGGCCTGCTCGCCGTAGCTCCGGGTCTGGCCGTAGGGGATGTCCCGGAGGGCCCGCCACGCCGCCTCCTGGAACGGGGTGCCGCTGAGTCGCAACGGCACGGTGAACTCCCGGCGCGCCCCGCCGAAGTACTCGTCCAGCTCCGCCGCGGTCTGCCGAGTGATCTCGTTGTCCCCGGGCACGACCACGGCATCGAGACGGTCCACGAGGCGCTGGATCTGGCTCTCCAGCTTGTCAGGCTCGTGGAACTCGAGGAGCCGGAGGGCGTGGTCGCAGGCGCCGGCGACCATGGGCCCGACGGGGGTGTGTACCCGGGCCAGGTGGACGACGAGGGCGTCCCGGGCCCGGCCGGGAGGATCGCCGGCGAAACGTCGTACGGCGTCGTGGAAGCCGCTGGCCGATTCGTAGCCGTGGCTGTAGGCCGTCTCCCCGGCCACCCCGGTCGTCCTGGTCCCCGTTTCGCTGGTCATGGACGCAAGATGCGCTGCTCCGGGCCGCCGCGTCCACCGATTCTCCGACAACGAATCCCGGTGGGTTGTGGCGAGGCCGGGATGGCCGCCACATTCGAGACGGATGAACCGGGCGAGTCTGGGAGGGACGGCGCAGCATGCAGGAAGTCGTGGTGGTGGGTGGCGGGATCGCGGGGGCGGCCGTGGCGCTCGAGTTGGTCGAGCGCGGCGTCGCCGTGAACGTGGTGGACGCGGAGCGGGCCGGCGGCGCGGCCACCGGGGCCTCGGCCGGCATGCTGGCGCCGCAGTACGAGTCGGCGGGCCACACGCCCCTGTACGACCTGCTCGTCGAGGGGCGGTCCCTCTGGCCCGCATTCGCGGAACGGGTCTCGGCGCTGTCGGGCCGGCGGCTCCCCCTGCGCTGGAACGGCATGCTGGTGGCCAACCGGGACGATGCCGAGGACGCCCACGCCCGGACCGACGTGGCCTGGCAGCGCGATGCGGGCCACCAGGCCGAGGTCCTCGACCCCGGCGCCGCCCGGGACCGGGAGCCCCGGCTGAGCGCCGAGCCCGTCTCATACCTCTGGCTGCCGGACGAGGGCCAGGTCGACAGCCAGGCCCTGGCCGATGCGCTGCCCGACGCCATCGGGGCACGCACCCGGGTCCTGACGGGGCAGCGCGTCGCCGCGCTCCTGACCCGGGGTGGCCGCGCTTCCGGTGTGCGCATCGAGGACGGCCGCACCCTCGCCGCCGATGCCGTGGTCATCGCCGCCGGCGCCTGGTCCGGCCGGATCCGCGGACTGCCCCGTCCGCTCGAGGTCCGGCCCGTGCGCGGCCACATGGTCCGCTTCCCCGCCGGCAGCGCGTCCCTCGGCCGGCTCCTCGCCACCCACGCCGGACGCTACCTCGTGCCCCGCGATGACGGCTCGATCCTCGCCGGCAGCACCATGGACGAGGTCGGCTTCGACCGCTCCCTCGACGACGAGGGGCTCGCCGCCGTCCGGCGCTCCGCGGCCCGACTCCTCCCCGACCTCGACGGCCGCGAGCCGATCGAGCGCTGGGCCGACCTCCGACCCCTCACCCCCGACACCTTCCCGATCCTCGGCCCCGACCCTGACATCGCTGGACTGGTCTACGCCACGGGCTATGGCCGGAACGGGATCCTCCTCGGACCCGTGGCGGGTCGGATCGGGGCCGCCGCGGTCACCGGCGAGTCCACCCGCGTGGACCTGACCCCCTTCGCCCCGGATCGGTTTCCGTCCGGATCCGGGGCGGGCGAGGAGGCATGAACATGCGCGCGGGCGGGGGGTACGTGTCAGAGCCCCAAGCACTTACAACCCCGACCGAAAGGCACCGCATGCCCTGGCTCTCGTCCGGCGGGTCCTGGACCGCCACCGACCGCGCCCTCGCCGCGCTGGCATACCGGGTCGGGACCACCAGCGACGACCACGCCCTGCGACTGGCCTTCCGTGCCTACTACGCCTTCGCGGCCGAGCACCCCGCCGAGATCCGCAACCCGTACCTCTTCTTCGTCGACTACGGCCTCGACGACCGCACGCCCCGGGGCTGGGTCTTCGACATGAAGGCGCTGACCCTCGTGAACGGGCCGTTCACCGTGTCCCACGGTGCGCCGTACGTGACCGCCGGCGATGCCGGCCGGAGCCAGGGCTGCCCGGCCATGGAGCAGGCGCGCGCTCGACGGCTGCTCCCCATGATCGCCAATGGCGGGCTGGTCTTCCTCTACTCGCCCCGGGATCGGTCCTGGCTCGGCAGCGGCCCCTGGGTCCGGGCGGCCTCCTGACCCGCCGTCGCCGGAGTCCTGCCATGCGACGTCCCTTCGCCGCGATAGGGTTTCCCGGAGTATCTCGGCAACGCGATTGCGG
>CAYMLW010000408.1:436-3975 GCA_964391035.1 uncultured Gemmatimonadaceae bacterium | reverse complement strand
AGAAGGTCAAGGTGCTCGAGGAGCAGCGCGAGGGTTTGGGTATCGTAATTGGTGTACGCGTGGATCTCGCCCGGCGCGGCCTCCGGCTCGAAGCCCAGGCCGTAGCGGAAGGCTTCTTCGGCGTCGGCGTTGTACCGCCACCACGCCTCCCAGACCCGACCATCGACCGCCCGGTCGGCTCCCCAGCCCGTCTGGTGCCGGAGCAGGTCCTCGACGGTGGCTTCGAGGAGTCGCGGGTCCACGCTCTCGCCCGGGAGCGGGTCGTACTCGGTGAGCAGCATGGGGTACGGCGTGTCGTCGAGGGCGAGCAGGCCGTCCTGCACGGCCCGGAGCACGGCTACGCCGGCGATCGGCTTGGACACGCTCCCGAGCCGGAAGATCGACGTCGGCAGGACCGGCTCGTCGGGCACCTCCACGTTCCTGACGCCGTAGCCGCGGGCGTAGACCAGCGCGCCGTCCTCAGCGACGGCCAGGACAGCGCCGGGGACCGAGGTCTCTTCCATCCAGTCGACGATGGCGCGGTCGATGTCCAGGAGCCCGGCGAAGCGGGGGCCGGAGCCCCGGGCGACCCGGACGTCGACCGACCCTTCGGCGGTCGCGCCCGCCGCGCCCGCCTCCACACGGATCGTGGCCGTGCCCGGTCCCACGGCCGTCACGACACCCGCGTCGTCGATCCGGGCCACGGACGCATCGGTGCTCGCGAAGTCGAAGGCGGCGCCGGCGACCGTGCCGCCGTCGTCGTCGAGGGCGCGTACCCGGACGGTGTCGACGTCGCTCGTCAGGAAGAACGTGGCGTCGAAGTCGATCTCGACCGCGGCCAGCGACGGCGAGTCCGGCTCCGTGCCCGAGTCCTCCCCACAGGCCGCGGCCGTGACCAGGAGGGCGGCGGAGAGCGCGACGCGGGCGGCGGTGCCGCGGGAGACGGCGGTGACGCGGGAGACGCTGGCGGCGGTGGGTCGGCGGATGCGGGTCATGCGCTTCTCTCGTTCGAGGTGCGGGCCGGGCGGTCCTGTCCCCCGGCTGGTCTCAGACGCGCAGAACCGGGCTACGATGGGTCATGGCCGGCACCGGATGGACGAGCGCAGCCGGTGGGCTCTGACGATCTCGCCGTGATGACCCGACGGTCCCGCGGTGTTGGCCGACGGGACGGGTCGCAGTACCTTGTCTGCTGCAGAACCCCCCGATCCCGCATCGAACCTTGTCCAGCAACGATCTCTCCGAGGTCACCCGTCTGCTGCGGGAGACCGATTCGCCGGAGGCGGCGGACCGTCTGTACCGGCTCGTATACGATGAGCTCCGGGCGGTGGCCGTCCGGCGCCTGGCCGCTGAACGGGCGGACCACACCCTCACCCCCACGGCCCTCGTCCACGAGGCCTACATCCGGCTCGTCGACCAGGACCGGGTGGAGTGGCGCGGTCGGGCCCACTTCTTCGCCATCGCCGCGCGCATGATGCGCCGGATCCTGGTCGATCACGCCCGGCGCAAGCAGGCGGAGCGGCGCGGGGGCGGTGCCGTGCACGTCACCCTGGGCTCCGCGGGGGGCTCGGACGACGACGAGCGCATCCACGATCTGCTCGCCCTGCACGACGCACTGGAGCGCCTCGCAGCGCTCGACGACCGGCAGGCCAGCGTGGTGGAGCTCCGCTTCTTCGGCGGTCTCGAGGTGGAGGAGACGGCCCACGTCCTGGATGTCTCGCCGTCCACCGTGAAGCGCGACTGGGCCTTCGCCCGGGCGTGGCTCCTGGCGGAGCTCGGCAACGGCAGTGAGTAACCGCGGCCCGGCGTCCGACCCCGGTCGGCACCGCCGGCTCCGGGAAGCCTTCGACGTGGCCCTCGACACCGACCCGGCCGAGCGCCCCGCGGTCCTGGCCCGGATCTGCGAGGGCGACGACGCCCTGCGCCGGGAGCTGGAAGCGCTGCTCGCGGCCCACGAGTCGGAGGTACGGCTCGCCGACCGTCCGGCGGCCCACGCGGTCCGGGAGCTCCTGGCCACCGGCGAGGACGAGAGCGCGGCGGCGCCCGCGTCGCCCGTCAGTCGTCGGGTCGGGCCGTATCGCCTGGTCGAGCGCATCGCCGTGGGAGGCATGGGCGCCGTGTACCGGGGCGAGCGCATCGACGGCGGCTTCGACCAGACCGTCGCCATCAAGGTCCTTCCCCTGGGTCTCGAGAGCGAGGGCCTGCTCCAGCGCTTCGAGTCCGAGCGCCGCATCCTCGCCGCCCTCGACCACCCCAACATCGCCCGGCTCCTGGACGGCGGCACCACGGGGGACGGGCTCCCCTATATCGTGATGGAGTTCGTCGAGGGTCGTCCCATCGACGTCTACTGTGCCGAGGAGCGCCTCACCGTCGACGAGCGCCTCGACCTCTTCGTCGCCGTATGCGACGCCGTCCACGCGGCCCACCAGGCGCTCATCGTCCACCGGGACCTCAAGCCGTCGAACATCCTCGTCACCGACACCGGGGTGCCGAAGCTCCTGGATTTCGGGATCGCGAAGGCCATCGACCCGGACTGGACCGGGCTCATCACCTCGACCTCCGTCCGGCCCATGACCCCGGCCTACGCCAGCCCCGAACAGGTGCGGGGCGAGCCGGTGACCACCGCCAGCGATATCTACTCCCTGGCCGTGATCCTGTATCAGCTTCTGGCCGGCCGGCGGCCGTACGGGGCCGACACGACGCCGGCCGGGCTCCAGAAAGCCATTGTGCACACCGAGCCGGACCGGCCCAGCGGCGCGGTGGACCAGGAGGCGGCGACGCAGGCGGGGTCGACGCCGGACCGGCTGCGCCGTCGGCTGCGGGGCGACCTCGACAACATCGTCCTCGAGGGCCTGCGCAAGGAGCCGGAACGGCGCTACGAGTCGGTGGCCGCGCTGGCGGCGGACCTCCGGCGCCACCGCACGGGGCACCCGGTCACCGCCCGGCCCGACACCTTCTCGTACCGGGCGCGCAAGTTCGTCCGCCGCAACGTCGTGGCGGTCGGTACCGCCGCGTTGGTGGTGGCGGCCCTGCTGGCGGGGATCGGCGCCGTCGCCTACCAGGCGGCGGAGGCGGATGAAGCCCGGGCCCGGGCCGAAGCCACGGCGGATTTCCTCGAGGATATCCTGAGCATGGCGGGCGCCGGTTGGATGACCTCCGGCGAGCGAGCCGGCCCGGACGTCACCGTGGCCGAGGCGGTCGACCGGGCGGCGGAGGAGGCCGGGGACCGGCTCGGGCATCTGCCGGAGGTCGAGGCCCGGATCCGGCGCACGCTGGCCATGACCTACTTCTACCTCGGCCGGTACGAGGACGCCCGTGAGCAGGCGGAGCAGGCCCTCGATCGGGACCGGGAGGCCCTTCCGGAGGAGAGCGCGGCCATCGGACGCGACCTGGCCCTCCTGGCCGATGCCAACTACCTCCTCGGCCGGTACGACGAGGCCGAGCCCCGCTACCGGGAGGCGGTCCGACTCCTGGACGCGACGCTCGAGGAGCCCGATTCCCTCCACGTCCACACGGTCAACAACCTCAGGCTGCTGCTCCTACGCCGCGGGGACCCGGAGGCC
>CAYMLW010000408.1:0-426 GCA_964391035.1 uncultured Gemmatimonadaceae bacterium | reverse complement strand
CGCCGAGCCGGTGCTCCGCCGGGCCCTCGACATGAACCGTGACTGGTACGGCGACGACCATCCGGTGATCGCCATCGTCCTGAGCAACCTCGGCGGCGTGTGCGACGCCCGGGGCGACCTCGAGTGCAGCGAGGACAGGTATCGGGAGTCCCTCGACGTGTGGGACCGGATCGGGGGCCGCGAGCGGATGGAGCGGGGGGCCGCCCTCGGCGGGCTGGGCCAGACCCTCTCACTCCGGGGTCGACCGGAGGCCGGCGCGCTGCTGCGCGAGGCCGTCGAGCTCTTCCGCCGGAACCTGGGCGACGACCACGAGTTCGTCGGCAGCTCCCGGATGGCGCTGGCCAAGCACCACCTCCGGACCGGCGACATCGACAGCGCCGGCCTCGAGATGCGACGCGCCATCGCCATCGCCGACGACAAGCTCCC
>CAYMLW010000407.1:0-4002 GCA_964391035.1 uncultured Gemmatimonadaceae bacterium | reverse complement strand
CCTGCCGGGCCAGGTCGTGGAGATCGAGCTACGGCTCCCGACTCGTGCCATCGAGATGGACCCGCTCCGGGTCGTCACAAGGCGGCCGGTCCGACGCTTCACTTCGGACGAGTTCTACGACCGGATGGGCCGCTTGCCTGACCGGGGCCACTTCGTCACCCGCGCAATGCTCGATCGGAGTGGCGCCCTCGTGCCCTCGCAGGTGCTCCGCCAGATGCCGGGAACGGAGGTCGCAAGCACGGCGGATTCGTTCACCAACACCGTATTCCTGAATGTGTCGGGCCGGCGGTGTCGCCCGGCCATCTACTCTACGTGGATGGCAGGGAACTGAGGTATGGACGCCTGGACGAGTATCTGAGCGTGACCGAGATCGAGGGGATCGAGGTCTACCGCGGCCGCGCCGCGCCGAGTACTTATCGCGGCACCTGGGGCTGCGGCGCGATTCTTGTCTGGCGCCGACCGCAACCCCAGCCCGAATTCGCTTTCGACTGGGGCCGATCTCTCATGTTCCTGGGAATCGCGGGCGCCGCCACGCTTGTTCTCACGGTGTTCTGAATCGGGCACCCCGCGGAGCAATGACGTCCCTTTGGGGCGAGGCCTCGCACGGGCGACGATCTGACCACGGCGCACCCGCAGCTCTTTCCGAGATCCGCTTCCATGTCACCGCCACTCACCGACCGTGGCCGCGTTCATCACCACCAGAAGGACCCGTAGGCTGTGTCGTGATTGTGCCGGAGCCCAGCGGGAACCACCGGTCCAGCTGACCATACGGCGTCCCGGTGAAGTCTCACGTCCGACCCCAACGGTTGTCCAGCAACACTCACAGCCCGAGCTTCACGCCCGCCATGACCATGCCCACGGTCTCCCCGTGCAGGCGGTGGCCGAGGACGCGGACGCGGGGCGTGAGGTGAACGCCGCCGAGGGCGAGGTCGTAGCCTACGCCCGCGACGAGGGCCAGCGCCGGGTCGCCATCCGAGAACACGACGAGGCCGTCCCCGACACCGTGCTCGGGCGGGTCGTACACCGTCCGCCAGGACACCAGGCCGGGCCCGGCGCCGACGGCGAGGTGGAGCCCGCGCCAGGCGTAGACCGAGCCGGTCAGCGCCAGCGACTGCCGCTGCTCCCGGCCGTAGGGTGCGTCGAACCGGGCCCCGGTCCAGTCCAGTCCCACGCTGAATCGGCTGCCGATGGACCGGTCCACCGAGACGCCGAAGACCAGCATGGTGGGCTGGCCACGCTGATCGGGGCCGGTGGACCGGACCTGGCCGTGCTCGAGGGAGCCGCCCAGACGCCACTCGAACGACGCCTGCCCCGCTGCCGGTGCGGCCAGCGCAGCCGCGAGCAACGCCGCGGGAACCTTCATCGTCACACGATCGAGCCTCATACGCATCTCCCTGGTTATTCCCCGTATCGCTACTGCACGTCCACGCTCACGGCGACGTCGGCCACGGCCCGATGGCCGCGGACGTATTCCATGTTGAGCTCGTAGACGGGCAGGAACGCGTACCCCCACTCGTCGCCCCTGGTGACCCGGAAGATGATCACGTCGGTGTCGACCACGCCGTCCGGGTCCGGCTTCGACTGGAGGTACGTGGCCGGGAAGGTCACCGTCCCATCGGCGCTCACGGCGCCCGTCCAGTCGGGCTCGGCTCGATAGAGGTTGTGGTACGTGATGGCGGCGTGGTCGAAGAAGATCTCGACGGACACGCCCTCCGGGGCGGGAGCGTCGTCCACCTCGAGGTGGACCCGGGCGCTGTCGGGTACGTGCAAGAGGTACTGGTTCTCGCCGTACCCCACGGCGAACCCGGTGATGGTATTGCCCAGCTCGTCCACCCAGCGGGCCGTCCTCCGGCCCGCCACCTGGTTCAGCCCGTACGCGGTGAGCGGGTTGACCCACGTCGGCAAGGTGTAGTGGCTCCCCATGAGGAACGCGTTGTAGGGGGACCTGAACACCATCCCCTCCTCCGACCTGCCATCGACGAAGGGCATCCGGTCACCGCCCACCGCGAGGCTCCCGTCGGACTCCTCGATGCGGACCTCGCTCCCGTTGACGCCCTGGAAGACGCGGTACGAGTAGAGATCGTGGACGCCGCGGCCGTGAATCAGCTCGTGCAGCACCACGATCCAGGGACCGAACGCCTCCGGCGGGTCGCCCGGCCGGGGGCTCAACGGGTTCCGCTGCCAGAAGACCCACCTCAGATCGGTGGGAATGGAATCGGGATACGGAGCGCCAGCGGGGAGAATCTCGATCTGCTGGAGCCGGAGTCGGTCCAGCACCGCCGACGGCGCCTCGGCGGACACCGGCGGCGATGGGTACGCGGCCAGCACGTCGTTCCAGACACGGATCGCGCGCGCGATCCACGCCTGGAACGGGGGGATGTCCCGGTGCCCAGCCATGTACGCCACCAGCGCCGTGTCCACCCAGAACCCGACGCCGAGGCCGTCGGGGGCCACGACCAGCTCGTGGTCGGCGCCATCGTCGCTCTCGGTCGGCTCCAGCCCCAGCGCCAGTCCCACCTGCTCGCGTTGCGCCGGCCACGCCCATTCCAGCGCCACCTCGGTCTCCCACGGCGGCGGGTCCAGCGTGCCTCCCGCGACCACCACGCCGTCCACGGTCCATTCGTACGGCACGTCCTCCGCCGTCGCCTCCCCGCTGTTCAGCACGTGGCCGACCCATTCGATGGACTGCCCTGCATCCGGCCACCCGGCGTCGGGCGGGTCCGCGGAGTCCGGCGGCGGGAGCCACGGGTCGAGGGCGATGTACGCCACGTGCAGGACCGCTGGGTCGGGCTCGGGCGCGGGCGGGACGTCCTCGGTCGAGGGCGGCGCCGCTGCGTCATCGCAGCCGAGTGCGAGTACGCCGAGGAGAGCCAGGATCGGCCAGTACGACGGCCGCGCGGACCGGCGGGGGTACGGGCCGCGGAGCCGGCCCGTCGGCCATGGGAATCGACGCATCGCGTGTAGCCACATTCGAGTGGACCGTTCAACCGGGAACGCGCGCCATGCCGGAATCCGGACATGCCCGGCGCGCCGCACGGTCGCGGTGCTGCGCCGACACCGGGCTTCGTGCGACGCTCCGGAGGCACGGTAGGGGCCGGTGGCTCGATGTGCGCTTGCCGGGCACCAGCGCGCGCACGGTGGATACGATGGTCTGTGGGTCCTCGCCCGGGATGTCGTGGCCGGAGCCCTCCGAGACGATCCGTTCGCGCGCCAGGGAGGCCGCCGCCATGGCCTCGTGACTGCGCCGCCATGCGTCGTCGATCTCCTCGACACCCCACCACTCCGTACCCGCACTGATGATCGTCATGGGCACCTCGAGGGTCGGCTCCACGGCCCGGAGGGTCTCGGAGAGCGCAGCCATGGTGCTGGCCATGCGTACGATGGCGTGCTCGCGGTTCGTCTGCGGCTCCGCTATGTCCGGCATGGTGGAGTACAACCAGTCACCGACCTCCGCGACGAACCGTGGGTTCATCGGATCGACGAGCACCAGCGCCATGACGTGCTCCGGGTAGCGGGCGGCGTGGTCCAGTGCGAGCATGGCGCCATAGGAGTGGGCCACGATGATGGTCCGCTCCGGGGCCTCCAGACCACGCAATGCCGTGCGGATGCCGTCGACCTCGTCCCGGGGTGCCAGGTCCCCGGGCCCCAGATCGCTCTGGCCAAGGCCGGCACGGTCGTATTCGACGATGGTCGCCTCCGTGCCGGCAGCCAGGCGCTCCGGAACGCCGTTCCAGGACTCCAGGTCCGCCGCACCGCCCGCCTCGAAGAGCACGGTCACCGGGGCTGTTCCCCGGTACACGCGGACGTGAAGTCGGTGTCCGCCCACGTCGACGAGTGTGTCGACAGGAGCGGCGCGTACCACGTCGGTGGCATAGACGGCGTCCCCTGGGGTCGCCACCGGGTGTGCGTGGCACCCCAACACGAGGAGCGGGCGCAGCGCGCGAAGACCGGACATGTCTCAGGACCTTTCGTTGGGGCGCTTCCGCTGAATTCTCGCCCGAG
>CAYMLW010000406.1:0-4021 GCA_964391035.1 uncultured Gemmatimonadaceae bacterium | reverse complement strand
ACGAGGGCGACGACGAGGGCGACGGGGATCAGTCGCATGATGACTCCTCCAGCGCTGTGTACCGGGGAAACAGGGGACTGCGGCCCTCGACCTGAACATAGATCTGCCGCCGATCGGGGGAAACCCGCCCCCGTCACAGCGAGATCGAGCTCCTGCTGGCCCGCCGGGACGTCGGCCCCCGGGTCCTCACCGGCGCGCGCCCGCTATTCCAACCACGTCGTGCGCTCCGCTGCGGGCGTCCGGGACTTCGCCTCCGGCACGTCCGCCGGCTCGCCCAGGAAGACGATCGCGACGACCCGCTGGTCGTCGTCCGCCTCCAGTGCCCGGCGCAGCGATGGCTCGCCCATCACCGCCCCGGTCTTGATGTGGGTTCCGTATCCCATGTCGATCGCCGCCAGACACAGGTTCTGGATCGCCATGAACGCCGTCGCGTAGTCTTCCTCACGGATCTCCGGGTCCTCGTTCTCGTGGACGAGCACCGCGATCATCGCCGGCACAGCCACGGTCCGTGTCACGACCTTCTCCTCCACGGCACGAGCCACCTCCGGGTCCTCGACCTTCCCGACCTTCCGCCGCGCGAGGGCCTCCGCATAGGCTGTCTTCGCGCCGGTCCCCATGACCCGGTATCCGAGGGGCTCCGTCATCCGGTGGTTCGGCGCGAGCTGCGCCAGCTCGAGCAGCCGCTCGATCCGGTCGCGCGGCACCGACCGATCCGTATAGTCCCTGACGGAGACACGCGCTTCGATTGCGTCGCTTACGTCCATTCGTTCTCCCGTGTCGATCGTGCCCGGGATGTCCCCGTTGCGGGGTTCAACCGCTGGCCGGGTACGGCCTGGGCCGGGCGCTGGTGAGGGACTCTTCACGGCCCCGGGGCTGGGACGTGGCGGGCGGGCCGTCGCCGTCGTCGAAGTCCTCGCCTTTGGCCGCCCGGAGCGCCCGCCAGACGCGGGGCGGCGAGAAGGGGAGCGAGTCGATGCGGACTCCGACGGCGTCGTAGATGGCGTTGGCGATGGCCGGGATCGACGGGTGCAGCGGTCCCTCGCCCGCCTCCTTCGCGCCGTACGGACCTTCCGGATCGACGCTCTCCACGATCAACGCCTCGAGCTCGGGCGTATCGAGGGACGTGGGCAGCCGGTAGTCGAGGAGCGACGGCGCGTTGTGGAGCCCCGCCTTCCCCTCCCGGTCGCTCTTGAACACCTGCTCCTCGAAGATCGCCTCGGCGAACCCCATGTACGCGGACCCCTCCATCTGGCCCTCGACCAGGACCGGGTTCAGCGCCCGGCCGCAGTCGTGGGCGATCCAGATGTTCTTCACGTCCACGTAGCCCGTCTCCTCGTCGACCTCCACCTCCGCCACATGAGCGGTGAAGGAGTAGGCGGGCGAGGCCCCGATGGTGCCCCCACGGTACGCGCCGTGGACGTCCTTCGGCGTGTTGTAGTGCCCGACGGCGCCGAGGGTCCCGTCCTCGGCCTCCGCCAGGTTGAACGCTTCCGAGATCGGCATCTTCCTGGCGGTGTCCTTGAGGTCGAAGGCCCAGCCGCCGGCCAGCCCCACCCGAGCCGGCTTCAGCTCCCACGCCCCGGCCACCGCGCCGACCACTCGCTGACGGAGCCGCCGGGCCGCATGAACCGCCGCGTTGCCCACCATGAATGTCTCACGGGACGAGTAGGCGCCCAGGTCCACCGGGACCTGGTCGGTGTCGGTGGAGACCACCCGCACGTAGTCGAGCGGGACGCCCAGCTCCTCCGCCGCGATCAGGGCGACCACGCTGTCACTCCCCTGCCCGATCTCGCTCGCCCCCGTCCACACCGTCACCCGCCCGCTCCGCTCCACCGCCATCTGGATGGCCGACTGGGGCATGTCGTTCGGGTAGATCGGGTAGTTGGTTCCCGAGATGTACGTCGACCCGGCGACGCCGAGGCCCCGCCCGCGCGGCAGCTTCCCCCACCTGTCCCGCCAGCCGCTGGCCTCCTCCACGGCGTCCAGGCACTCCAGGAAGCCATTGGACTGGACCCGCAGCTCGTTGATGGTCCGGGTGTTCGAGCCCAGGGAGTTGCGGCGCCGCAGCTCCATCGGGTCCAGCTCGAGCTCCCGTGCCAGCCGGTCGAGCTGGACCTCGAACGCGAACCGGGGCTGCACGCTGCCGTGGCCCCGCTTCGGACCGCACGCCGGCTTGTTCGTGTACGCCCGGACGCTGTGGAACCGGTACGACCCGAACGCGTACGGCGCCGTCAGCAGCTGGCCCGAGTAGTAGGTCGTGACGAGCCCGAACGAGGCGTAGGCCCCGCCGTCCAGCACGATGTCGTGGTCGACCGCCCGGATCCGCCCCTCCCGGTCGGCGCCGAGCCGACACTTCATCCGCATGGGATGGCGACCCCGGTGCGAGTAGAAGACCTCCTCTCTCGTGTAGAGGATCTTCACGGGCCGAGCCGTCCGCTGGGCCAGCTTCGCCACGCAGAACTCCAGGTCGAAGGGCTCCGACTTGCCGCCGAACGCCCCGCCCACCGCCGGCTGGACCACCCGAATCCGGGCCACGTCCAGGGCCAGGACCCGGGCCAGCTCCCGGTGCAGGTAGTGGGGCACCTGCGTCGATGACCAGACCGTCAGCTTCCCGCCCGGATCCGCGTAGCCGATGGCGCAGTGCGGCTCGATGGGGGCGTGTGTCGAGCCCTCGAAGTAGTAGTCGCCTTCCACGACCACAGCGCTCGCGTCCAGCTCCTCGTCCACCTCACCGAACGAGAGGTCCACGACCTTCGTGATGTTGCCGTTCCAGCCCTCTTTCCTGGGTGCGTGGATCGGCTCGGCCCCGGCGTGGGCCTCGGACCCCTCCGGATCGAGGGCGTCCCGTGGGTCGAAAAAGGCGGGGAGCGGCTCGTACAGGACCGTGATGGCGTCCAGCGCCCGGAGGGCCGTGTCCTCGTCCACCGCCGCCACGGCGGCCACCGCGTCGCCGATGTACCGCACCCGGTCGACGCACAGCGCCTCCTCGTCCCGGGTCCAGGGGATGATGCAGTACTGCTCCGGCACGTCCCGACCGGTGATCACCGCATGCACGCCGTCCATCGCCTCGGCCCCGGACGTGTCGATGGACAGGATCCGCGCATGGGCATGAGGCGAGCGGAGGATCTTGCCGTGGAGCATGCCCGGAGGGGCGAGGTCGTCGGTGTACATGGCCCGGCCCGACGACTTGTCGAGGCCATCGACGCGGACCGTCCGCTCGCCGATCAGGGCGAACTCCCGCTCGATCAGGGCATCGAGCTCTTCCGTGGAAAGGGCCTCCCGCTCCTGGCGGGGACGCAGCTCTTCCGGGCGCATGGGTTCGGGGCTTCGGGGGGCGTGGCAGCGGACATCATGAGGATAACCGGACCGGTGGACGCGACTCAAGGCTTCGGGCGACGCCGCGGTGCCGGGAGCCGGGCAGCCGTCGGCCTGCGGTGGAGGGGCGGGGTTCGCGGCGAGGCCGGCTGGCCGGCGTTCCCGCCCTCCCCCGGGCCCTTCCCCGAGAGTGAAGGGTGGAGAGTCCGGCGCAGCACGCCCGCCGCGAACCCTCCACGCTCCACGCTCCGGCCATCGCCGTGCGGGCGGACGCCAGGCCGGGATCGCGGCCCTGCGACGAACCCCGCCCCTCCACTCCATCGCGGCGGAACGGAGGTGCCCGCCGGACAGGCCTCTCCGGCGGGCAGGGCGGCAGAGGGCTCTCCGGCGGTCGAGGACTGGCCCCGCCTCCTCAGCCGGTCCGCTGTCGAGGGGCTTCGTGGCTGTCCCGCATTCGTTCGGCCGCCAGCTCGACCGCCTCCAGGATCTTGGTGTAGCCGGTGCAGCGGCACAGATTGCCGGCCAGCGCTTCCTTGATCTCGTCCCTGGTGGGGGCGTCATTGTGGCTCAGCAGCCCCGCGGCGGACATCAGGATGCCCGGGGTGCAGAACCCGCACTGGGCCGCGCCGCACTCCCCGAACGCCCGCTGGAGCGGGTGGGGCCCGTCCGCGCTGGCCAACCCCTCGACCGTGACCACCTCGCGACC